>JAIQGA010000322.1 GCA_020072925.1 Terriglobia bacterium
CTCATACTCCAACCGCCCACGCTTGAGTTTCATGGCGGGATTGTGATGCGGGACGGCGCGCGGCGCCAGAAACCCCTGGGCGTGGCGAGCAAAGTATTCGAGCGTGTCCAGCACCACGACCACTTCCGCCATCAACGCTTCGAAGAGGGGCTTGCCGGCTTCCCGCGTGATCAGCGCGGCAATCTCTCCGCGGCGGGCGTAGAGGATTTCCTTCAAGCGACGCAGGTAGCGGGCGCGGTCGCCCACGTGAAGGGAGCGCCACGCGGGAAAGGCTTCGCCAGCGCGTGCCACCGCCGCTGCAACCTGCTCCTCCCCTGCGGGTTGAAATTCCGCCAGCACCTGTCCCGAGGCAGGGTCAATGGATTGGAGATTCTGAGGCAGGCCCGCAGGGTGAGTTGCCATAAGGCACCGGCGAAAGACTACCATGATGCCTCGGGGTAATCCACCTCTGGGGATGTACGGCATCTCCTAGCGCGGTGCGCCGAGATGGCCTAGAACACGACACCTTGTCCCCTCTTTGACCACTTCCTGACATTAATTCACTTGACAACTGGTTATTGGAAGGGAGATCATCACCCCAGCTTTCAACATTGACTGCCTAGGTAGCCAGCGTCGGGTCTTGGGATTTCAATCAAAGGAGCACAATCCTATGAAGGACCATGCCCATTTTGGGCTCAAGGTCTCGAAGTGTCTGGTTCTGCTCACACTGATTGCGGCCGCGCTATTCGTGGGCGCAGGGCCGCTCCACGCACAGGAAGTCACGGCCGCCATCACCGGACAGGTGACCGATCCCACGGGGGCCGCGGTCGCCGGCGCCGCGGTCACGGCGACGGACACGGTGCGCGGCACCATGTGGCCGACGGAAACGAATGCGGGGGGCTTTTACAACCTGCCGCGCCTTCCCATCGGTACCTATAACCTCAAGGTCGAGGCCAAGGGTTTTCAGACCTATCTGCAAACGGATATCGACCTTCCGCTCAACTATACCGCCCGGATCAATCCGCAATTGAGACTCGGCGCCGTCACGCAGACCGTCGAGGTCACCGGGCAAGCTCCCCAGTTGCACACCGACACGATGCAAGTGGGCACCGTGATGAATTCCCGCACGGTCAGCGAAATCCCGCTGGCCACGCGCAATTTCGTGGTGTTGACGCTGCTCGCACCCGGCGTCACCGCCACCGATCCCAGCAGCTTTAACAACGGGCAGCGCACGGGGGGCGGCGGCCGGCCCTACGTCAACGGCAACCGCAAAGAGGGCAACAATTTCCTCCTGAGCGGCATTGACAACAACCTGGTCTCCGACAACCTCACCGCCTACCAGCCGAACGTGGACGCCATCTCGGAATTCAACATGATCACCAACAACGCTCCGGCGGAGTTCGGCAATTTCCAGGGCGGCGTGATCAACGTGGAGATCAAGTCAGGCACGAACCAGTTCCATGGCGACGTGTTCGAGTTCCTGCGCAACGACAAGCTGAATGCGGTGCAATGGAATCGCAATTGGACCACCAGCATTCCTCAAAACCTCAAGCGACCTCCGATGCGCTGGAACATGTTTGGGGGCACGATTGGCGGGCCGATCAAGAAGGACAAGCTGTTCTTCTTCTTCGACTATCAAGGGCAGCGCCTCGATAACCCTCCGGGCGCGCCCAGCACTGTCACCGTCATGACAGGGGCGGAACGAACGGGTGACTTCTCCACCTTCCTGACCAGCCAGGCAGGGGTGACTGTCCCCAAAATAATCTACAACCCGTGCACTAACATGACGGCTCCGTGTGGCACGGCCGCGAACCCGTACCTTCCGGCCGGGGCCGTCAGACAGGCTTTCCCCAACAACCAGATCCCCATCGCCATGATTGATCCCGTGGCGGCGAATCTGTTCGCCTCGAGCCTCTACCCGACCCCCCTCGGCGGCACCGGCCTCCTAAACAACCAGATTTACAACAGCAGCGGTGCCACCAATACCGACCAGTTCGACATTCGGCTGGATGCCAAGCCCACGGACAAGAGCAGCTACTTCGGCCGGTTTTCTTACAGCAACCAGCACATCCCCGGTGTCAACACCTTCCCGCTGTTCGTCAACACCTTCAACGAGGCGCCTTTCCGCGGCGTGGTGTTCGACTATACGCGGGCGGTAAGTCCGACCTTCGTGAATGACGTCCGCCTGGGCTTCAACCGGGTCGTCCTGCATAACGGCGGGACGGCGAAGAGTAATGCCACTATCGCGCAAGACCTGGGCATTCAGGGCGGCAACGAGCGCAGCCCGGGACTCTTCGGGATTAACTTTAACGGCACGGTCACCAACCTGGGCAGCTCCAACATCGGCACGCAGCAGAATTTCATCACCAATGAGTACGAAGCCCTGGATACGGTGATTCTGACGCGTGGCCGGCACGTCATCAAGACGGGCTTCCAATTGATCCGGCAACAGATCAACGCCTTCTATGCCGGCAACAACGGCCGCACCGGTTACATGGCTTACAACGGCCAGTTCACTGGCATCACCAGCGGCCAAACCTGCCCCACGGGCTTTTCGTGCAGCGGCCTGGATATCGCCGACTTCTTCCTGGGCCTCCCGTACGACCTGGGCCGGGGCTTGAACACCGGCACTTGGGGTCACCGCTCGAACGTTTTCGGCGCTTTCGTGCAGGATGACTGGCGGGCCACCGACCACCTGACTTTGAACCTCGGCCTGCGCTGGGAAGACCACACCCCCTGGGTCGAAGTCTTCAACCGGCAAAGCAACTTCGCGCCGTTCACCGGGACCCAGTACCTTGCCGGCCAAGGAAGTTGTCCCTTCAGCAACTGCCGCGCGCTTTACAACTCCTTCAACGCCGACTTCCAGCCGCGCATCGGCTTTGCCTGGACACCGGCATTTCTGGGCGGCAAGACCGTAATCCGCGGGGCGTACACCATCTCTTCCTTCCTGGAGGGGACAGGCACCAACCTGCGGCTTACCCTGAACCCACCCTTCAACACTGAGTTCGAGAACATCTATTCCGGCTTGAGTGCACCCCTTTCGACGAGCGACCAGGGCTTGACGGTGCTGCAAGCGAAGGACCCGTACAAGAATGCGACCATCCGGCTTTGGGACGCGAACGACCGGGCAGCCAACGTACAGCAGTGGAATTTCACCGTCGAACATCAACTGCCCAGCCAGATGCTCTTTTCACTCGGCTACGTCGGCCAGCACGGCACGCACCTGATGGTCCCCATGCCGTACTTCCAGCGGCGGTACGTTGGTGAGCAGGGTTGTACGGCGGCGGACGCCTTCACCGTCACGGTTACCGGGCTACCCGTTCAGGTCTGCGCCAGCCCCTACCTGGCAGGGAACCCGGTGCTGGCAAACATCGCCCAAATCTCCGGTACGGAGTCGAATGGCGACCAGCGCTACGACGCCCTGCAAGCGAGCCTGAGCAAGCGCTATAGCCAAGGGTTGCAGTTCCAACTCTCCTACACCTGGTCGAAGACCATGACCAACTCCATCGGCTACTACGGCGAGGGCGGCCAAGCCGGATCGAACTCAGCTTACTGGCAGAACGTCTACAATATGGCCAGTGAGTGGGGCCGCTCCTATTTTGACGCCACCCACAACTTCGTAGGGTCGTATGTCTACCAATTGCCCTTCGGCAAGGGCAAGAAATACGGCAAGACCCTCCACCCGGTGGTAAATGGCTTCTTGGGTGACTGGGAGGTGGCCGGGATCCTGACCTTGCGGACTGGCTTCCCCTGGACCATCCAGGCGAACGACAACTCCGGGACAAATTCCCGCGGCGCCAAGGCCAATTGCCTTGGTCCGAGCGGGGGCAATCACGGCGTAGGCCTGGGCACCACTTGGTTCGATACTACCGCCTTCTCCCAGCCGCTCGCCGGGACGTTCGGCACATGCGCCAACAATACCGTCGAGGGGCCGGGTCTGCGCGAGACGGATTTCAGCGTGCACAAAGACTTCCCGGTCACTGAATCCAAACGCCTCGAATTCCGGGCGGACTTCATCAACCTCACCAACACGCCCATCTTCGCGACGGTCGCCAGTCGCAACGTGACCAGCAGCGTGTTTGGCCAGATCCAAAGTGCGGTTAACCTTCCACGCAACATCCAGTTCGCTCTGAAGTTTTATTTCTAGCAGCATCGCACCGTTGCGGCCTCGCGCTCTCTGAAGGCAAACCCTTCAGGGAGCGCGGGCCGTGTTCTCCTCCGTCTCAATATTCCACTTTCAGTAGGCACAAGCCCTGCGCGGGCGCCGTCGGCCCGGCCCGAGTGCGATCGCGGGCGGCGAGGATTTGCACGAGGTCCTGCGGTTCGGTCTTTCCCCGCCCCACATCGATCAGTGTTCCGACGATGTTCCGGACCATGTGGTGGAGGAAGCCGTTCCCGCGCGCTTCGTAGACCAGGATGGAAGTCCGAGGGCGCCAGAGAAAGCGCGAACGCCAGAGCGTCCGGACCATCGACTTCGGGCCATCATCCGCATCGCCTCCTTCCGAAGCGGCAAAGGAGGTGAAATCGTGTTCGCCTTCGAGGAGCCGTGCGGCTTCCGCCATGCGCTGGCGGTCCAGCGGATAAGGGTAATGACAAACGAAGCGACAAAGAAAGGGTGAGCAGACCGGAGCCTGCAGAATCCGGTAGCGATACGTTTTGGCGCGAGCGTCGTAGCGCGCGTGGAATTTTCCGGGGACTTCATGAGCTTTCTTGATGCGGATGGTCGACGGTAGGAGGTTGTTGAGCGCCTTGACAAGATTCTCCTTCGGGATGGTGGAGGATGTCTTGAAATTCGCGGCCTGGTTCAGCGCGTGGACGCCGGCGTCGGTTCTCCCCGACCCGCATACTGCGACCTTCTCCCCCAGCAGTTTCCCGAGGGCTTCCTCAACGCACCCTTGGATGGTCGGCGCGTCGGGCTGCCGTTGCCAGCCCGCGAAGTCCGTTCCGTCGTAAGCGAGGATGAGGAGCATATTTCGCATTGTGAAAAAGCCGTCAGTTCTCAGCCTTCAGCTATCAGTAGTCAGCCAATACGGGCTTCAGCCGTAAGGAGTCTTTTATCATGACAGTGTGGTTGCCGCCAGTGCCGCAGCAAGGGCTTCCTAATAGCTGACCGCTGACGGCTGATAGCCTTCTTGAAGTGTCCGCTTTCGGCACGGCTAATCCCACAACCGCACACCGTGCCCCGAGCCGGAGCCTCGACATGAAACTAACATTATTGGAATCAATCATTTACCAGGGTAGCGAATTGGCACAGTGCTTGCCCCCCAGATAAAGCGGGAACTCAGGACGAGTCGGCAAGGAAACAGCAGAATGTGGACAACGCGGCTAGGGCGCGAATTCGCAGGCGGATCTTCGACCCCGACGCGTTTCTGACCCGAGGCGGTTAAAATGGAAACCCTCATGGAAGAGAAACATCAAAGCGATATGCTGAGTGGTCCGCGCACGCTTATAGCAGACGATCAGCCGGATATCCTGGAAGCCCTCCGCCTGCTGCTCAAGCAACACGGCTATCAAGTTGAAACCGCGGCGTCGCCTGCCGCGATCCTCCAGGCGCTCGAAGCCCGGTCGTTTGACCTCCTGCTGATGGACCTGAACTATACGCGAGATACGACCTCGGGCCAGGAAGGCCTCGACTTGCTTTCCCGGATTCAGGCCGTGGACCCGGCACTCCCTGTGGTGGTCATGACCGCCTGGGGGAGCATCGAATTGGCCGTCGAAGCCATGCATCGTGGGGTCGGAGATTTCGTGCTGAAACCCTGGGATAATAGCCGACTTCTGACGATTTTGAACGCTCAGATCGCACAGGGGCAGGTCCGTCGACAGGCAGAGGATCAGGAATCCAGCAAGCGGCAACTGGGCCGAGAAATTCTGGAAGCCAAGGAAATCCAGCGAGGGCTTCTTCCCAAGGAGATCCCCCAGTTCGCCGGACTCGAGATTTCCGGCGCCTGGCAGCCCGCACGGGTCGTAGGGGGAGATTACTTTGACGTTTATGCCGTGAGCGATTCGCGGGTCGTCCTGTGCATCGCGGACGTGGTGGGCAAGGGGATGCCCGCCGCGCTGCTCATGTCGAACCTGCAGGCGGCGGTCAAAGGGTCGACCGCTGAAGCCTGCGCGCCGAGCCACCTTTGCAGGAAGGTCAACGCTTTCGTGTGCAGCCACATCGGCCCCGAGAAGTTCATCACGCTTTTTTACGGCTTGCTCGACCTGCCGACCCGAAAGCTCCTTTACACCAACGCCGGCCACAACGCGCCCGCGCTGGTGCGCGCGAATGGCTCGTGCCTTCGCCTGCGGCAGGGCGGACCGGTGCTGGGCGTTTTCCCCGATGCCGGCTATGACGTGGGCGAAGCTCAACTCACCCCCGGCGATCGGCTGGTGATGTTCACCGACGGTGTCGTCGAGGCAACGAATTCGCGGGATGAAGAATTCGGCGAGAGACGCCTGGTCCGCCTGGTTGTCGAGAACCGCAAAGGCTCGGCCCAGGAACCGCAAAGCAAGATCTTGAATGCCGCTTCGGAATTCACCGGCGGAGATTTCCAGGACGATGCCACGTTGCTGGTTATTGCCGTGGGGACATAACGGGAGGCGTCCGATAGGCTCACTTCTTCAGAACCTCCGTTACAGCCAGCGTGGCGCACGCGCGAAATCTGAACCGCAGCGCTTTGGGCGCCGACGCGGTTAGAGTGATTGGAGAAC
>JAIQGA010000323.1 GCA_020072925.1 Terriglobia bacterium
GGTCGCGACCGTGATTCCCTTCTACGAGCGTTTCCTCGAAGCCTTCCCCACCGTCCGGCACCTCGCGCGCGCGCCCGTCGAGCGCGTGCTCCGACTCTGGTCCGGCTTGGGCTATTACCGTCGCGCCCGCCACCTTCACGAGGCGGCACGATTTCTGGTGCGCACTCACGGGGCGCGATTTCCGCAGGACTATCCGCAGGCGCGCTCACTTCCGGGCATCGGAGACTATACGGCGCGGGCGATCCTCAGTATGGCTTTCGGCCAGCCCTACGCGGTTCTCGATGGGAACGTCGCGCGCGTCGTCGCCAGGCTTTTGGCACTCAAGGGCAACCTGCATCAGCGCGCGTTTCGGCGGACCGTCGAAGCGCAACTCGATGCCCTGCTGGCGCGACGCGACCCCGGCAATTTCAACCAAGCCTTGATGGAACTCGGGCAAACGATTTGCCTGCCGCGCGCTCCGCGCTGCAACACATGTCCACTCCGTGAATGGTGTCAAGCCTGCCAACACGGGAATCCCGAGTCCTTCCCCGAACCCCGGCCGAGACGGGCCACCGAATCCCGCTGCCTCGCAGCCGCATTGATTCAGCGTACGGAGAAAGTGGCCTTGATTCGCGGCCTCGACGATGGGCTATTGCCGGATCTCTGGAACTTCCCTTCCGCCTTTGGGGATTCGCAGAGTGCGGCCCGTTCACATCTCCATCAAAAGCTGGCGGACCTCACACACGGCGCGGTCTCGCTCGCGGAGTCGCTTGCGCAGCTTCGCCACGGCATCACTTATCGCTCCATTCAGGTCAATGTCTACCCAGCGCAAATCAGATTGCCCCGGCAGGGCAAGGCGTTCCGATGGGTCTCACTCTCCAAGCTGTCTCAGGGCGCCGTGTCGCAATTGGCGCGCAAGATCGCCGACGAACTGCTGTGAAGAAACAGGCGCTACGACGCCGCCACGTCGCGATGCGCGGGCCAGTCTTTGATAGAACTCGCGGCGATAATCGCGCGGCCGATGGCCTCGGCGGTGACCTCTCCGGCCAGCGCGCCGACGGCGGATAATGGCACCTCGATCTTGAGCCGGTTCGTAGAAATCGCAAAGAGTTGGTCGCCATCGCCCGTGGTGTGGTAGGGCCGGATGGCGCGCGCTGCGCCGCAGTTCGCCATCATGGCGATCTTCGTCAACTCCGTCTTGTTGAAGTCGACATTCGTGGCCACCACTGCGAGGGTCGTACTATGCAGGGGAGCGTCGTCGATTCGAGCAGCGTGGTGAGGCGTGGCTTCCGCGACATTTCTTCTCAACACCTCGATGATATTGGCAAACCCCTTTCCCTCGGGGCGGCGCGCGCCGGCCAGGATTTTTCCGGTTCGCCAGTCCAGGATATCACCGGCCGCATTGACCACCGCGAGCGCGCCTATTACCACTTCGCCCAGGCGCAGGCTCGCCGTGCCGAAACCGCCTTTCATTCCGCCCAGACCCTGCCCACGCAGCATCTTTCCCACTGTGGCGCCGGCCCCCGCGCCGACATTCCCTTCGGCCACCGATCCCGGTGCTGCGGCTTGGCATGCCTTATAGGCGGATTCGGGGTCCGGCCGAATGCTCCCGTCTCCAACGGCTAAGTCATCGATCACCGCGCCCACCACAATCGGAACGCGTATGTTGGGAACACCCCAGTCGTAGCCCACATGCTTTTCTTCGAGGAAGCGCACGGCGCCCGCCACCGCGCCGAGCGCCATCGGCCCGCCACCTGTAAGCAGCATTCCGTGGATTTTCTCCAGCGGGCTCACGGGCTGAAGCATCACCACAAGCTGCTCGCCCGGCGCTGAACCGTCATAATCCACGGCGGCGGTCACTTCGCCATCAAACATCAGCGCCGTGCAGCCCGTGGGGCGACGCGAGTCGGTGAAGTGACCCACCCGGATTCCCTCCACGTCAGTGATGAAGCCCTTGCGCGCTTCCTCACCTTGCGGCCGAGCGTCTTCCAGCCCCGTGCCGAACAAACCCGCTGATGCGATGAACGCCCTGCTGAATTGCCTTCGATTGAGCGGTGACATCCTTCCTCCTTAACTTGCGTGTCGAGCCGCGTTGATGCTTCTGCTATCCATCGGCCGACTCGGATCGGTTCAGGCAGGTCCGAGCGTATGCTGTCCTACGTGCGGCGTCAACCGCCCCTTCAACCGGTATTGGAGTGCCACGGGACAGGCGCGGCAAGGCTTCGGGAACGGTACAACGATTGGGCAACCCTTGGCATCTCGTTGACGTGGAGACGCCATGAAACACTGCGCGGCCATCCTGGCGATTGGCTTTTTGGTGCTCGTCTGCCGCCCCGCCCGGGCAGGGCAAGCGCCCTCGAAGGTTCCTTCTCGGCACTCAACGCCGGCCACCTCCCGCACACCAGCGAGCGTTCCAACTTTCAAAGTTGCCGTGAACCTGGTGCTCGTAGAAGCGACGGTTCGCGACCGGCATGGCAGCATCGTCGACGGCTTGAAGCGCGACGACTTTGATATCCTCGAGGATGGTGTCGAGCAGAGGATGCGATACTTTTCGCGAGATGAGTTGCCGCTCGCCCTCGCCCTGCTGATCGACCGCAGCACGAGCATCGCCGCGGTGTTGGAAGAACTTCGCCAGGCCGCCCTCGAGACTCCCCCCCTCCTGAAGCCGGAAGATCAGGTGGCCATGTTCACGTTTGCGGACCGGGCGAAGCTTGCCGTGGCGCTCACCACGGATCGGAATGCTATCGTCGATGAGATCCCCGCCATCCTGATTGGCGGCGGGACCGATATCAACGATGCCCTGATCGACGCGGCAACGTACCTCGGCGAGGCCGCCCCGGCCCGCCAGCACGCCATCATCCTCGTTTCCGACAACGAGGCCACTACACCGAGCCTTGACAGCGAGCAGCAAGTCATTAACACGGCGCTCAAAACGCAGACTTCCATCTACAGCATCGAGATTGGGTTCCAGGAACACGGGCGGCGCCTCTTCCACCCGCTGGCGGAGTCGAGCTTCGACACCATCCGGCGCATCGCCCGCGAAACCGGCGGCGAAGTCGTCGAACTCCGGACCGCCGGTTCCGTCGAGTCCGCGATGGACATTGTCATTTCGCGACTCAAGCAGCGCTATACCCTCGGCTACATCAGCGCCAATCAAAACATGGATGGCGCCTTTCGAATCATCGATGTCAAGATTGCCGGCCAATCGAAGCATGGGAAGAACCAATATAAGATCTTCACTCGCCGGGGGTACTATGCGCCCGCGACACAGGCCGGTGCCTCGCCGGCTCCGGCAAACCCTCCGAAATAAGTCCGCGTATCCGTCAGTAAGTCGCGCCGCCCTTCACCTTCTGCATTAAAATGACAGGCAGGGACGGCTCACAAGGTCATGGCCAGGAAAGCGCCTCCTGATCCCGCCGAACTCGCCCGCAAACAAAAGCACATCAGCGTGCAGCGTTACTTCGAGATTTCCCTGCTCCTGATGCTGACCACAGGTTTTGGGACCGTAGCCACCACGGGGAAGGTGGACCCGGTTTCAATCCTCGTCGTCTGCGCGGCGCTGGCGATCAAGTTCTGGGGATATATCCGCGGCTCGGAATACTCCCTTTCCCCCCGCGCTGTCACGCGCATTTCTTTTTTCTACATCTTCTTTTTTGCCCTCGACTTTCTGATTTTCTCCTCCGGCCCGAGCCCGCTGGACAGCCTCCTCAATGCCACGGTCCACCTGATTCTCTTTACAACGGTGATGAAAGTCTTTTCGGCGCGGACGTATCGCGACTACGGGTATCTCGCCACCTTGTCTTTCTTGATGATGCTGTCGAGCGCGGTCCTGACCGTCGGCACCACCTACCTCGTTTTCTTTACGTTTTACGTGATCTTCGCGATCTCGACCTTCGTCAGTTACGAAATCAAGCGCGGCATGGAGGCGGCGCAGCGCCCTCCCGAAGGCCCGTTCCGCACCTCGGACCAGAACCGCCGCGCCATCGAGAACGCGTTGGCAACAGCGTCGGTGGGCCTGGCCGGTGGGATCGTTCTTCTGGCCTCGGTCCTGTTCTTCGTTATCCCCCGATATCGCACCGGGTATCTGACTTCCCTCTCTATGCAGACGCAGAACATCACGGGTTTCTCGGAGAGTGTGAACCTGGGCGACATCGGAAAAATCCTGCGCTCGCCTCTGGTGGTGATGCGCGTCGTGCCGGAAGGCTCGCCCCGGCAATTTGTGGGCGTCAAATGGCGCGGCGTGGCGCTCACCAGCTTCGACGGCCAGCACTGGTTTAACGACAACACCGAACAATTCCCGCTGCAACCCGTATCGTTCCAGCCCGACATTCGCTTCCGGCTGCCCCAGAGCTATGGCCGGGAATCGCAAGCGCGCCATCCGCTGCGATACCGCGTGCTGCGCGCGGCCCTCTCCACGGATGTACTCTTCGCCGCGGCGAAGCCGGAAGTTGTGAGCGGCTCTCTGCGTCTCCTGAACCTCGATCAGACGGATTCCCTGCACAGCCCCCAACATACCTACGTGACCTTCGGGTATGACGTGGTCTCCGACATCGGGCTTCCCAGCCCGCAGGCGTTGCGCGCCGCATCCACGGATTTTCCGCCCGATCTGAAATTGCTTTACCTCCGCTTGCCCGACTTGAACCCGCAAATCGCGGAATTGGCCAGCCGCATCACGGCCCCCGCGGACAACAACTACGACCGCGCCGTAGCCGTGCAAAACTACTTGCGAGATAATTTCCGCTACACCCTCGATCCCACCGCCATCGAACCGAAAGACCCCATCGGTAGTTTCCTCTTCAAATCCAAGTCGGGTTATTGCGAATACTTTGCGGCAGCGATGGCGGTGATGCTGCGCACCCTCAACATCCCGGCGCGTTTGGTGAACGGCTTTCAGACCGGCAGCTACAACCGCATCGGCAAGGACTTTGTGGTGCGCGCGCGGGACGCGCATAGCTGGGTCGAAGTTTATTTCCCCGACTACGGCTGGATCCCGTTCGACCCCACGCCGCCCGATCCCCATCCCGTCATCCCCGCGGCCTGGGACGACTACGTGGACGCCTTCGCGCTCTTCTGGAACGAGTGGATTATCAATTACGACTTCAACCACCAGGTGCGGCTGGCCCGGCAGGTCGAGCAGGACTCGCGCACTTTCCAACAGGAATTCCGCCTGCGCACCGACAAGTTGAAACGGCGGGGCATCGACTTGGCCTATAAGCTCGAAGGCTGGCTAATGGCCCACAAATTCTTCGTCCTGCTTTTCATGATGGCCGTGTTGACCTCGCTGATCGCGGCCGAGAAGGGCGGCTCCCTCGCCGAACTGCGGTTCCTCTGGACCTGGAATTTCGGGCACCCCGATGCCTCGCTCACCCCCCGCGAGGCGACGCTCACGTACCAGCAGTTGCTCCGCGTCCTGCAGAAGAAGGGTTTTCGGCGGCGTCCCTCGCAGACACCTCGCGAGTTCGCTCTCTCCTTTCTGGGCACGCGCCTGGGGCCGGGCGTCCTGGAATTCACTCGCCTCTACAACCTGCTCCGCTATGGGCAATCCCCAGTCTCGCTCTCCCGCCTCAAGCAGATTCTCGACGAGCTCCGGAAGTAAAGCCGGCAATTGACAAGCCAGCGCGGATCTCGCCGCCAATAATTGGTTGTGATGCCCACAAGGATTTAGGCGATAATAGGAAGCATGCTGAATTGGTCAAAATGCTCGGAAGTTGAGCGTTCACCCGAAAAGGTAAGTGGCGCATGGGTCTTTCGCGGCTCTCGCGTCCCTGTGCGTTCACTCTTCGAGAATCTTGAGTCCGGGGCGAGTATTGACGACTTCCTCAATTGGTTTCCGGGCGTAGAACGCCGACAAGTCGAAGCTATCCTGGAATACGCGAAACAGAGTCTGGCTGAAGTTCCCGACCGTTAGGGACGATAGATGCAGGTTATCTTCGATCAGGGGACGCCCATACCTCTCCGAAACGCACTGCCCCTACATGTTGTCGAGACGGCATACGAGCGAGGCTGGCAATGCCTGACCAACGGTGAATTGCTCGAAGCCGCGGAAGCGGCGGGCTTTGAACTGCTGGTGACGACCGACCAGAGCCTCCGGTATCAGCAGAACCTCACCAAGCGAAGGATTCGAATCCCGGTCTTGAAAACAGCGAGCTGGCCGAAGATCGAAAAGCATACGGAAATGGTGGTTCGAATTATCGACGACCTGGCAGTGGGCGAGTACCGAGAGATATCCTTTCCAAGTTAGCCCCTGAGCTCCCAACGCTTTCATGAAAAGTCCCGCCCTTTCCTTTCAACTAGAGCGAGTGTGAAAATCGGCAAGTCCATGCAGATGCCCGGTCATCACGGAATCGATTTGCCTCCGTCCACCACGAAGACCTGCCCCGTAATGAAATCACTATGAGCGGCAAGGAACAGGACCGTTTCCGCAATGTCTTCGGGGCGGCCCGCCTTTTTGAGAGGCGTGGAGCAGATGATGCCCTCGATTTCGGCGTCGCGCTCTTCTCCCGGGAAGAGAATGGTCCCCGGCGCCACGCTGTTCACCTGAATCTTCGGCGCCAGGGCTTTGGCCAGGTCGACCATTTTCATGCTGGGTATCTTGGGCACGAACACTTCACCGCCATGCATCTGTTCAATACAGCGGATCACAAAGTGGACCCCCTGGTCCAGCGAGATCCAGAAGCGCGTCATGCGC
>JAIQGA010000015.1 GCA_020072925.1 Terriglobia bacterium
CTCGGCTCCGGAGCGCCGCAAGGCGCTCGCCGAGCGGCAGCGCGACCGCTTCTGGAAGACAGCCGCGACCGCCGCCGGCGCTCTGATTATCGTGCTGATCTGCGCGCAATTCATTTATTCCCGAACTGCGCAGGCGGTCTCGCCTCCGGAGCGTCTGGAGCTGCGGAACGGTGAAGCGCAGATCCCCGTGGCGGAACTGGCCGACCACAAGCTTCACCACTATGTGGTTTCGATCAATGGCGTGGACGTTCGCCTGATTGCGATTCTGGACTCGTCTGACACGGTGCGGACGGCCCTCGACGCCTGCGCGATTTGTGGAACACAGGGTTATTACCAGGACGGGAAAAACGTGATTTGCCGGAACTGCGCCGCGGCGATCAATACTTCGACCATCGGTGTGGCGGGCGGCTGCAATCCGATTCATATCGATTATCTCGTCGAGGGCGATTCTCTGCACATCGCCCCGACGGCGCTCGCGGCCGCTGCCCGAACCTTCCGCTGAAGCCATGCTCGCCCGCATCCTTCTCGAATCGCTCACCCGCCGGCGGCGTCGCAGGCTTCTCGGCCTTTTGGCCATCGCCCTGGGAATCGCAGTAGCCGCGGCGGTTGGGACGCTGGCCGTGGATGTGGGCGACAAGGTCAGTCGCGAACTTCGTTCTTTTGGCGCCAACATTTCCGTCCGCCCGGCTGCGGACAGCCTGGCGGTGACGGTTGGCGGAGTAGACTATCGGCCCGTCGGCGCCGGCGCTTTCCTTCCCGAAGACCAGCTTGTTCAACTCAAGAGAATCTTCTGGCGAAACAATATCGTCGCCTTTGCGCCCTTCCTGGACGTGCCCGTGACGCTGGCCGGCAACCGCACAGTCCTGGTGGGGACATGGTTCGACAAATCGCTGCAGGTTGACAAGTCCGAGGTGTTCGAGACAGGCCTGGAGAAACTCCACCCTGCCTGGAAAATCCAAGGCCACTGGCCGGCGGACGTTGACCCCAATGCGGTCCTAGTTGGCCGGCGTCTTGCCGAGCGACTAGGACTCGCTGTCGGGCAGACTCTTCCTGCCTCGGTTTCACAACCCAACGCGGATCCCGGTAACGATTCCTCGCTGCGACTTAGGTCATCGGCAGTCTTTACGGTCTGCGGCATTCTGGAGACAGGAGGTACTGAGGACGACGAGATGCTGGCGTCCTTGACGGCCGTGCAAAAACTCGCGGGACTCGAAGGCAAGATCCGGAGGGTCGAAATTAGCGCCCTAACCAAACCGGAGGACGCGTTCGCGCACTCGGACCCTGCGAAGCTGGCTCCGGCGGATCTTGACCGGTGGATGTGCACGCCCTACGTGAGCTCGATCGCATTTCAAATCCAGCAGGCCATTCCCGGGTCGGAGGCCAAGCCGGTTTATCAAGTCGCCGAGACGGAAGGGAAGATTGTGGACCGCGTGGGAGTCCTGATGGCGGTCCTCGTGGCGGCGGCGCTGGTGGTGGCGGCGCTGGCAGTAGCCTCCATCATGCTGGCCTCAGTCCTCGAGCGGCGCGCGGAAATCGGCTTGTTCGCGGCCCTGGGCGCAACACACTCGCGGGTAGCCGTGCTCTTCCTGCTCGAGGCAAGCGCGCTGGGTTTGCTGGGTGGCGTGGCGGGGTACTTCCTCGGCAGTCTTTTGGCCTGGCGACTGGCGCTGGCGGTCTTTGGCGTTCCGGTCGGCTTGCACTGGGTGATCCTTCCTGCGTGCCTGGCGTTGGCGCTGGGAATCACGTTGTTGGGGAGCGCGCTGCCGGTGATGCGGGCGTTGAAGATTTCCCCGGCCGCGGTCCTGAGAGATTGATTCAGTGAATCAGTGCGTCAGTGAATCATTGTCGGATGAGCTTCCGGGCCATTTCAATGACTCACTGACTCACTGACTCAGTAATGCAATGCCTAATCCGGTCCAAAGTCCGAAACCCGGCTCATTGTTTTGGCGCCTCTGGTGGCGCGCGCTCTCCGTCAAGCGGCCGCAGGCCGTGCTGGCGTTGGGGTCGTTGCTGGTAGGCGCGGCGGTGGCTTCGCTGCTGCTCAATCTTTACAGCGACGCGCGCCGCAAAATGACTCAGGAATTCCGCGCTTACGGGGCCAACGTCGTTCTTGCACCACGCGCCCAAGCTGCTGCCGGCATCGAGCCCCCCGCGGCCACCATCGACGAACGTTCGCTAGCGCCGCTCCGGACTTTCGCCGCGCAAACGCCGGGCCTGTTTTACGCGCCGATTCTCTACAGCGTAGTGCGCGTGGCGCGCGCCGATGCGGATTCACCCGCCTTCCAGAACGCCGTGGCTGCAGGAACGGATTTTCCGGCGCTACGGCGGATCCATAGCGGCTGGCGCGGCACCCCGGCGCCGGGACAGAGCGGCGCCGACTACCCTGCGGGTCACGAATGCGCCCTGGGCGCGCACCTGGCGGAGCGCCTGAGCGTGCGCGCCGGAGGCTCCGTGGCGCTCGCGCCGATGGATATCACGTCGCCCGCGCCCGTAACCTTTCGGGTGATTGACCTCCTTAGCGCTGGGACCGCGGAGGACGATCAGGTGTTTCTGCCCACAGCGGGCCTTCAATCGCTTGTCGGCATGCGGGGGAAGATTAGCTTGGTGCAAGTCAGCATTCCCGGTGAAACCGCCGAGATTGAGCGCGCTGTGGGAGAGCTGGCACGCCTGCTTCCGGGCCTTGACGTGCGTCCCGTTCGGCAGATTGTTTACTCCGAAGGGAAGGTGCTGGGCACCATTCGCTGGCTGTTGCTGTCGCTGACCGCCCTGATTCTGGTAATCATTGCGCTTTGCGTTGTGGCGACAATGACGGCAATTGTCACGGAGCGCCGCAGGGACATTGCGGTAATGAAAGCGCTGGGGGCGACGGATGCGGCCATCGCGCGGCTCTTCCTCGCGGAGGGCGCGGGCCTGGGTCTGGTCGGTGGGGCACTTGGATTCGCGCTGGGGAGTTGGCTTGCCGCGAATATTCTGCGGCGGCTGTTCGGCGTATCGCTCCGCCTCCACTTCTGGACTTTTCCGGAAGTGTGCGGCTTGACGACGTTGTTGGCTGTGGTGGCCACATTTCTCGTGGTCAGAATCGTGCGCACCATCCAGCCTGCTGTAGCGCTCAAGGTTGAATAGTCGCGGCTGCCTTGGGGCGAATCGGGCAGTGAAGATGGAGATGCCGGCCTGAAGGCCGGCGCAACGGGGAGAATCAGCAGTTGTCCTTCATCGAAGTTGACACGCTCACGAAGAAATACGGCGACTCCATCCACGCGCTGGACCGAGTTTCCTTCACGGTCGAGAAGGGCGAATGGATCGCAGTGATGGGTCCGTCGGGCTCCGGCAAGAGCACGCTGCTGAACATTCTAGGCTGTCTCGACTCTGTCACGGAAGGGCGCGTCGTTGTGGACGGGCAGGAACTCTCGGGCCTCAGCGCGCGGGACCTGGCGCGGTTCCGCGCGGAGAAGATCGGATTCGTTTTCCAGCAATTTCACCTCGTGCCTTACCTCACCGCGGTCGAAAATGTGATGCTCGCACAGTACTTCCACAGCCTGGCGGATGAGGCGGAAGCCGCGGAAGCGCTGCGCCGCGTGGGGCTGGGCGACCGGCTGGGCCATTTGCCCTCGCAGCTCTCCGGAGGCGAGCAGCAGCGTGTGTGCGTGGCCCGCGCGCTCATCAATCAGCCCAACTTGATTCTCGCCGACGAGCCCACGGGCAACCTCGATGAGGTCAATGAGGCCATCGTCATGGGCCTGATGAGCGAATTGCATCGCGAAGGCCACACCATCGTCATAGTGACGCACGACCCCGAAATTGGACGCATGGCCGAGCGGCGCATCGAGCTGCACCACGGCCGGCTCAGTGAAGTCTCGGTCTTTCCCACCTACGAAGAGGAACTGATTGACAACCTCCTCAAGGCTGTCTGGCACGCGCAGGAACACGTGGGCAAGGAGGTGGTGCCCATCGAATCGCTGCCGGAGTTTCTGCCCAACCGCGCCACGTTCCTGCTGATGGCCCAGGAGGAGCTGGTGGACCTGGAAGGTGAGACCCTGGCTTTCACATCGCGCGGCGAAGCGCGGGGGCGCGAAGTGCTGCGGCGCCATCGCCTCTCCGAGCGGCTGTTCTACGATACCTTCGGCCTCGATAAAGATTTGCTTGATGAGCACGCCTGCAAAATCGAGCACACGCTGAGCCCCGAGGTTACGGAGAAGATCTGCATCTTCCTGAAGCACCCGCTGACCTGCCCACACGGTTCTCCTATCCCCCGCGGCGCCTGCTGCCCGGCGCGCTGATCGCGGGTATTCGGGAGCTATGACTTCGACCCCTCTGCTTTCATGGCTCCAACCCTCCCCTGTGCTGCGACGTTCCAATTTCCAGTTTCAAGTTTCGGATTTCTGTGGCCGGCGGGGACTATCCGGGAGCGATCTCGCCTAGTTCGAGGGTGAGCAGCGCGCGGCACGCGGCGCAAACATATTGACGCGGGGCATCCGGGTTTCCGGCGATAGCGAAGACCCTGGCCTCGCCGCAGCGCGCACAGGGCGCCGCCGGCGCGGTGGGCTCGAGTTCGGGCGGGACGGCAAAATCCTCCGTCACCTCGCCCACGCGCGTGGTGAAGGGCTCGAAGGTGGTGCGGCAGTTCGAGCAGACATGATTAAAGCAGCACTTCGGCTCGCAGGAATAGAACACGTCCGTCGAGCCGCACTGCGGGCAGGCGATCACGAGAGGCTGGAGCGTCATAGCCACGGCACAGCATCGCAAACCCGTCTCGACGATGTCAACCCTTATTGGCTAATCGGGTGCGAATGGAGAGGGTTAAATAGTGAATAGTGAATGGTGAATAGTGAATTTCCCAGCCCGTGCCTTCTGTGTCCATCGTAACCGCGCACGAGGTTTTCCCAATTCAATACTCCATAATTCAGAATTCATAATTCACCATTCACTATTCACCATTCACTATTTGAAGTATTTGAGAACCACCCTTCGGAATGATCGCGCGCCCTGTAACCTGTAACCTGGTCTTACGTGTACCGCAGCCACCGCCACAATTCCACGAGCGACGGCCGCTTGCCGTACATGAGGATGCCGACGCGGTAGATCCTCGCGGAGATTTTCACGATGCCGAGCGTGGTGGCGATCGTCAGCGCGATGCTGAGGGCGATTTGCCAGAAAGGCGGCGTCTGGAGGGCGATGCGCAAGATCATGAGGATGGGCGCAAAGAAAGGAATCAGTGAGAGCACGACGGCGGTGGTGGAATTGGGATTACGCATGATAACGGTGAAGAGCATGAAGCTCACGACGATGAGCAGGGTCATGGGCATCTGGACCTGTTGGGCTTCTTCATCGCTTGAGACCATGGAGCCCGCGGCGGCGTAAAGCGAGGCGTAGAGAAAGTATCCCGTCAGATAGAAAATCACCAGGTAAACCAGCATTGAAGGAGGAACGTTGATCCTGGGCACCGACGCCCCGGGGCTGAGCGCCGCGGCCATGGCGCTGCCGTAACCGGCGAGCAGCCCGCCGCAGATTGTCCAAATCAGGTATTGCGTGAACCCGACCGCGGCGACACCCAGAATCTTCCCCATCAGCAATTGATAGGGCTGCAGCGACGACACTAGGACTTCCACGACGCGTGTGGTCTTCTCTTCGAGGACGGAGCGCATGGTCATCACGCCGTACACGATCAGTGATATGTAGAGCACCATGGCCAGCGAAATGGCGACCATAAACGTCTGGCCTTTTTCTTCGACTTCGCCCTCTCGCGTCACCTTGATGAAGGACACTTCCACACCCTTGATGAGGTCGCTCAGCTTGTCGACCTGGATTCCGTGCTCTTTCAGCCGCCAGACCACGACAGCATCGCTCACGGCGCGGCGCAGAGTGCCGAGATCCATCAGGTTGCCGGCAGGATTCTTCGAGTAGAACTCCGCCGACTTGCCGTCGCGGATATCTTTCGGCAGGAGGAGGTACCCGTCCAGCCGCCCGTCGTTGATCTCAGCGTGAAGTTCTTTACGCAAGTCGGCAGCATCACTGGGCGCGGGCGGGGTCAGCGTGCGCTCGACGCGGAACGCGGGCTGGCCGCGGATCGCCTTTTGGTTGAGCTTCTGGGTGATAGCGGGGGCCAGGGTGCCGGTCTCATCGAGGATGGCGATCTTCTGCGTTTGGGTGGTCTGCCGTTTCGCCACGATGACAGGAATGACGAACAGGCCAACCGCAAGCAGCGGCAGCGCAATCGTTCCGATGATGAACCCCTTGGTCCGCACCCTGACCAGGTATTCGCGCTTGATGACCAGCCAGATTTTACGCATGCCCCCCCGCTACTTTCTCGATGAAGATGTCGTTGAGCGGCGGCTCGATGAGCTCGAACCGCGAAATCCGCGCGCCGCCCGCCAGTGCGGCTTTCAGGATTTCCTGCGGGTCGGCGCCCGGCCGCAGCTTGGCTTCCACCACCGCGCCGTAGCGGTTCACGTTCTCGATCAGCGCCGTCAAGTTCAGGAAATCTCCGTCGCCGGTATATTCGATGCGCAGGGTGTTTTTTCCGTAGGACTGCTTAATGGCGCGTAATTCGCCGTCGAGGACGCTGCGCCCCTTGTTGATGAGGCAAATCGAGTCGCACATCATCTCCACCTGCTCCATCCGGTGGGTGGAAAGGATGATCGTGGAGCCCTTGTCGCGCAGCTCCAGCATGATGTCCTTGACTAGCACAGCGTTGATCGGATCGAGTCCGGTGAAAGGTTCGTCGAGAATAAGAATGGGAGGTTCGTGAATAATCGCTCCGATGAATTGCGCCTTCTGCTGCATGCCTTTCGAGAGGTCGATGATTTTCTTTTCGCTCCACGCCGCCAGTTCCATCCGTTCGAGCCACCGCCGGACGCGTTGCGCGGATTCGCTTTCCGAAAGTCCTTTTAAGGCACCCAGGAAGACCAGCGCTTCGCGAACTTTCATGCGTTGGTAAATTCCCCGCTCCTCGGGAAGATAACCGATGAGGTCTTGGGTGCGGTCGCTGACGGGCTGGCCGAGCACCTGGATGGTGCCGTCGTCCGGAATCAGAATGCGCATCACCATACGCAGGGTAGTGGTCTTGCCGGCGCCATTCGGCCCCAACAGTCCGAACACCGCGCCCTGCTTCACGCGCAGGCTTAGGGTGTCGACCGCCGTGACCGTGTCGAAGCGCTTGCTGACTTGTTCGAGGAGCAGGGCATCCATGATGGCCTTGCGCTCAACGCCCCGCGATTCCACATGCAGGACACGAAGCGAATTTCTCCTTGTAGCATCAAATCTATTTCGAAAGCAACTGCGGGCGGCGGCGTTGCGGAATCGTAGCGGCGGGCTTCAGCCCGCACGGGTAGGGGCGGGTCTGCAAACCCTCCCCTACGAGACCGAAAGTCGCTGTACGAAGCCGCGCGTTCAAGTTAAGATAGGCGCTCGCCAGCGGCCTGTCAGAATGGGAGAATCGCAGGTATGAGGAACGTAATTATCATCGGTTCGGGTTGCGCGGGATTGACCGCGGCGATTTACTCGGCGCGCGCGAATCTCCAGCCTTTGGTCATTCGCGGGCACGAAGCGGGCGGGCAATTGACCTTGACGACGCTCGTCGAGAATTATCCCGGTTTTCCCAAGGGCGTGCAGGGCCCCGAGCTCATCGACATGATGCAGAAGCAGGCGTCGGAATTCGGCGCGGAGTTCATGGAGGGCTCGGTCAGCCGCGCGGACCTGTCACGCCGCCCCTTCGTCATTGAAGCCGGCAAGGAGCGCTTCGAGGCGCGCGCCCTCATCATCGCTTCCGGCGCCTCGGCCAAAATGCTCGGCCTGGAATCCGAGCGCAAATTGCTGGGGCACGGCGTTTCCACCTGCGCGACCTGCGACGGGTATTTCTTCCGGGGCAAGGAAGTGGCCGTGGTGGGCGGCGGCGACACGGCGATTGAGGACGCGCTATTCCTGACGCGCTACGCCACCCAGGTAAACCTGATCCATCGCCGCGATCAGTTGCGCGCTTCCAAAATCATGCAGGAGCGCATGCGCCGCAATGAGAAAATCAAGCCCGTCTGGAACTCGGTGGTCGAGGATATCCTCGATCCGGCGAAGGGCGAAGTCACCGGCGTGAAGCTCAAGGACGTCAAAACAGGTGAGGAGAAATTCAAGCCGTGCCACGGGGTCTTTATCGGTATCGGCCACTCGCCCAATAGCGCCCTGTTCCAGGGGCAGTTGGAGATGGACGACCTCGGTTACATCGTGGTGCGCGACGGGTCCCGCACCAGCGTTCCCGGCGTGTTCGCCGCCGGAGACGTGCGCGACCGCGTCTACCGGCAGGCCGTCACCGCCGCAGGCACCGGCTGCATGGCCGCCATGGATGCGGAGAAATTCCTGGAGGCGGAACATTGAAGAGCAGGGATTAGGGATCAGAAACTAGGGATTGGTAAAGACGACGCAGGCAGCCTCGCGCGGGCAGCAAAAGTTGGAGAGAGCATTCTACCTAAACCTGAAACCTGATACCTGATACCTGAAACCTCACACCTGATCACTGGCCTCTCGCACCTGCACTATGCTGCGTACTTTTCTTCTCTACCTCTCCGAGCGCGAAACTCCCAAGAAACTGCTCACCCGACATTCCTGGGGACGTCGGCTGGCCCAGCGCTTCATTGCGGGCGAAGAGCTTGCGGACGCTCTGGGCGTGGTTCGCCAGCTTAATCAGGACGGGTTCGAAGTCACGCTGGACTATCTCGGCGAAGCCGTGCACGAACCCGCCGCGGCCGAAGAGGCTTGCCGGGCGTATATCGAGATCCTCGACCATCTGGCCCAGGACGGCCTGCGGTCACACATTTCGGTCAAACCCACGCAACTTGGCCTGGCCATTGACGAGAGCCTGACCGTCCGGCTGCTGCGCAGCGTTTGCGAGCGCGCCTGGCTGCACCACACCTTCGTCCGCATCGATATGGAAAGCTCCGCTTATGTGGACGCGACGCTGCGCGTGTTCCGCGCTCTCGAAGCGCCGCGCGACTCGCTGGGCGTGGTGATCCAGTCCTACCTCTATCGCAGCGAAAAGGACGTGGACGAACTCCTCAAAGAAGGCGCATACATCCGCTTGGTCAAAGGCGCCTACAAAGAACCGCCGGATGTGGCGTTTCCGCGTAAGAAGGACGTGGACCGGAGTTTTCAGAAGCTGATGGAAACTATGCTGGCGAGCGGTCTCTACCACGCCATGGCCACCCACGACGAACGCCTGATCGGCTTGGCAATTGAATACGCGCGCGCCCACAAGCTCGGTCCCGAGCGGTTCGAATTCCAAATGCTCTACGGCATTCGCCGTCGGTTGCAGCGCGACCTGTTGAAGCAAGGCTGGCGCGTGCGCGTGTACGTTCCCTTCGGCCGGCAGTGGTACGCCTACTTCATGCGGCGCCTCGCCGAGCGTCCGGCGAACCTGTTCTTCCTGATGCGGAACTTTTTCAGGCAGTGACGAGTGACAAGTGACGAGTGAGGAGCGGGAAGACCGGTCGACAGTCGAGAGTCAAATGTCAAAAGTTGAAGGTCGAAAGTCGAAAGTCAAAGCTCCCCAGTCGGTCATTCCCGCCCTCCCGTCGTCATTCCCGCGAAAGCGGGAATCCACGAACCGGAGCGCGGGCGTCCCGCCCGCCGGCGGCCAGGATGGCCGCGCTCCCATAAGCTCATGACTCGTAGGTGTTGCCGATTATTGAAACACGCGTTAAGCTTTGTACATATCGGCAAGGGTAATTGGTCCCAAAGTCCATCAATCAGAAGCGAGGCTCCCATCCATGCCAAAGCCCCAATTGATGAGAGTGCTTATCCTGACGCTGTTTGGCGCGCAATGCGCCCTAGCGCAAAAGGTGACGGTGGAATTCGACGAGGGCGCCGATTTCAGCCAGTACAGAACTTTCGCCATCCGTGGGGGCCAAGTGGACAGCAGGAGTCCGGCCTTGAACAGCGAGCTCACCCAGAAGCGCATCGAGGCGGACATCGAGCGCGGCCTGACCGCCAAGGGGTTGACGATGGTGACCGGGGGCGCGGATCTCAACGTGCGGTACCATTTAGGGACCTCTCGCCGGGCGGAAGTCGAGAGGTATCCTGCAGGATGGCGCGGCTTGGGGACGCGCGTCGTCAGGGTGCCCTACGCCGAGGGCACGCTCGTTATCGACCTGCGCGATCCCCGCACTCGCTCCCTGGTCTGGCGCGCCATCGCCAGCGAGGAGAAACGCGATCCCGCTAAAATCGCAGGCAAACTTGACGCCATGGTCCGAAAGGCGTTGAACAAATACCCGCCGAAGAGAAAGAAATAACGTGGGGAACCTCCGCGGTGTTTTGTCGATACCTGGGACGTGTTCAGAGTTAAGGGTTGAGAGTTCAGGGTAAGCAGACTGGTCGTTTCAACTGTCAACTGTCGACTGTCAACTCTCCTTCACCGCCACCGCAAAGCCGTCGCGCAAAGGAAGAATCGTGGTAAAGAGCCCGGGGGATTTGTAGAGGAGCCGATTGAACTGTTGAATGGCGCGTGTCGAAGCCTCACCGCGCTGTGCAGGGCAAGCTGTGCGGCCTGACCAGAGCACGTTGTCGGTGATGAAGAGGCCGCCGGGGCGAAGGCGCGGCAAGGCCATGCGAAGCACTTTCGGGTACTGGGGCTTGTTCACATCGTTAAAGATCAAATCAAATTTTCCTGGGGTTGCGGCGAGCATTTCGAGCGCGTCGCCGATCAGGAACTTGACGCGCTTGGCGACGCCAGCACGGCGCAGGGAGGCTTCCGCGCGTCGAGTATTGGCGGGATCGCTGTCCGTGTAATACACGATGCCTTGCGGACCCACGGCGCGCGCCAGCCAGAGCGTCGAGTAGCCAATCGCCGAGCCCATTTCAAAAACCCGCCGGACGCGCGCCAGGCGCGCCAACTGGTAGAGCAGCCGCCCGCAGGCCGGGCCAACGATCGGCACGCGGTGTTTCGCGGCGTAGCGTTCCATCTCGCGCAAGACGGCGTCGCGTCGGGGCAGGAGCGCGTTGACGTACTCTTCAACCTGCGGTTCCAGAATTCCAGGCATGAGCGTGGACCTCGTTGTATGGGAATCAGCCCTGCAAACGAACCGAAATCGTATTGTACCGAGAAAGCGCGATTGGGGATAGCAGCTTGGGGGGAAGCGGGCGGTGCTGTCATCCTGAGGAGTCCCGCCCTGCAGGGCGACGAAGGAGCTCGATATTTGCATGAGCCGACAAATGCAGGGATTCTTCGCTTCGCTCAGGATGACAGGGTCCAAACGGATTTGTGCAACCCAAATCTGCCTTCGCCGCCCGCAGACATCGCGGCTACATGAACCCAAGCTGTTTCTTGGCGGCTTCGCTCATGCGGCTGGGGTCCCAGGGCGGGTCCCAAACCACCTGGATGCTGGCGGACTTGACGCCGGGAAGGCTTGAAACCCGAGCGCGCACTTCATCGCTGATGAAGCCGTGCGCCGGGCAGCCTCGCGCCGTCAGGGTCATGACCACACTGACGCGGTCGTCGTCGACCTGGACGTCGTACACCAGTCCCAGGTCTACGATATTGATGGGAATTTCCGGATCGTAGCAGTTGTGGAGTTCTTCGTAAATTTGCTCGCGCGTTACCATACACCACCTCGATAAAATTCAGTAACCTCGGCGGGGTGCCGTTCCCGCAGGCGCCGAGGAAGAAACTAATTTATTACAATTTCATGACTCCATCCCTATTATTTCGAGCACCTTTCCGCATATACTAAGCGTCCAATCAAGGGCAGGGCCAGGACAGAAGTCACAGGAGACAAAGGTGGCACATCCGCGCATTCTGGCGCTGGGGACCGCGAACCCGCCTCACCGCTTCACGCAGGAGCAGATCTTTCGCATGGCGGGCTATCACAGCCAGCGCATCCTGGAAGTCTTCCAGAACAGTGACATCGACTACCGTCACCTGTATGTGGACCCTCAGCACCCCCGCAACGATGAGACTCCGGACGAGCTCAACGCGCGCTACCTGCGCGGCGCGATGGAGACGGGTTGGCGCGCCATCCATCGGTGCCTGGAATCCGCCGGCATGACGCCGCAGGATGCAGACCTTTTCCTGGTATGCTCCTGCACCGGTTACGTCTGCCCCGACGTGGGGACCCGGTTGATTGGCCACCTGCGCTTCCGTCCCGATATCGAACGCGGCCCGCTGGTGGGCCTGGGTTGCGCGGGCGCTGTGCCCACGCTCCAGCGCGCGTGGGACTACGCCAGCGCGCGTCCTGGCCGCAAAGCCTTGCTGCTGACGGTCGAGATCTGCTCGGCGAGCTACTACCTTGATAATACCCTCGAGACGGTAGTCGGGAACGCGATTTGCGCGGACGGCGCCGCCGCGGTGCTGATGAGTACCGACGGCGCTTTATCCGGAAGTTTTCCGGAGATCGTCGACTTTCAATCCTTTGTCAACCCGGAATATCTCGACAAGGTTGGCTTCGAGCAGAAGGAAGGCAAGCTGCGCATCATCCTCGCAGCGGAGATTCGCGACATTGCCGCGCCAATGCTCGAGAAAGCCGCGACGCCGCTGCTGGCGCGCCACGGGTTGAGGCGCGAGGACATTCGCTTTTGGGTGGCCCATCCCGGAGGGCGCAAGGTGGTGGATAACGTCCAGAAGCATTTCGGACTCACGGATGAACAAATGCGCTTCTCGAAGATGGTGATGCGCAACTACGGGAACATGTCCTCCGCCACCGTGCTGTTCGTCCTTGACGAGGTCGTGCGCAACGGCGCACCGCAACCCGGCGACTGGGGCATGATGCTGGCGCTGGGACCCGGTATGGCCGCCGAAGCCGCCTTGCTGAAGTGGTGACTTGGCTTCGCTTCGCGGCCGCGGTGGGGGTGGGAAAGGTTTTTTCTTCCGAAGCGGCGTAGCGCCGCCGGAACATCGAGAAAGGAGAAGTTTATGAACCGACGTTTAGTGACGCGAATTGTGCTGGCTGCCCTGGCATTTGGTGCGCTGGCGATCTTGGCGAGTCCTGTTCCTCGCGCTCAGGAAGATGCGAATACGGTCGAAATCAAGATGACGGCCAAGAAGTATCGATTTGACCCGAACGAGATTACCGTGAAGAAAGGTCAGCACGTGAAGCTGTTGATTACGGCACTCGATCGCGACCACGGCTTCAAGCTGGAAGCCTTCAACATCAATCAGAAGTTGAAGAAGGGCGAGACGGAAACCATCGAATTCACCGCCGATAAGACCGGCACGTTCCCATTCCAGTGCTCGGAATTCTGCGGGCTGGGACACGGAAAAATGAAGGGGAAGCTGGTTGTGGGAGAGTAGAGTCAAAAGTCAAAAGTCAAATGGCAAAGCCACACTGCTCCTGGGCTTTTGACCGAGAATTGTTGACTGTGGACTTCTTCCGGCTGGTCATTCTTCACTCGCCACTTATCACTTCAACCAGGTGTGGCGCACCTACTCGGATAAAGGCTAATCCGCGCCGGTCAGGGCGAGGTCATAGATGAGGTCGGGCCGGCCGTCGCCGCGCCAATCGCGGACGCGGATGAAGTAGGTCCCCGTGTAAGGAAGCGAAAAGTTCTGGATCAGCGAGTCCAGCGTGTAGCCGAATTCGATGTCATCGTTGACGGTGAGTTGATTGCAGTTACTGTCCAGCAGTTCCAGCACCGAGTCGAGAAAAGAGCCCTGCCAATCCTGACTGGGTAAGAAAAGCCGCCCGGCAAATGTTTCGATGGTCACCTGACTCCCCGCCGTCCCGTGAAACGAGTAGACATCGATATCCCCGTAAGGGCTGATTGACGCACGCAGGCGCCCGTTCGAAATCTGCGTGGTGCCGGCGGTGGTACCGGCTGTGCACGCATCGTTGCGCCCGAGCGAGACACCGTGGACGGTTAGGCTCAAGTCACGGGTCACGACGTGCGGTGAGGTTGCCGAGTCAGTCACTTGCAAAGTGAGATTGTACGTCGTGTCCGTCCCCACGGCGCCCAGAGTCCCCGAGATAAGGCCCGCGCTGTCCTGTGTTGTCGTGTCGATGGAGAGTGCAAGGGGCAGAGAGCTGCCGGAAGCAAGACTCCAGCTCAGTGGTGGAACGCCGCCCGTGGCCAGGGGAATGAAGTAATAATCTTTCCCGCCCGCAGAATCGGGAAGGCGCGAAGTGAGAATCGCAAGAGGCATCGGCGATTCGATTGGGAAGGCGAAGGCTCTCGAAGTCCCACCTCCCGGCCCCGGGTTGGACACCGTAAGCTGTGCAATTCCGGCGCTCGTGATATCGCTCTCTGAAATTTCGACGTTCAACTGCATACTGCTGACGAAGTTCACGGAGCGACCGGAGCCATTCCAGAGAACGCTGGAGGTTGGAACGAAGTTTGCGCCAAGCAGCGTGAGCGTGAATCCCGGTCCGCCGGCTACGGTACCGCTGGGCGAGGTTGCTGTGATTGTAGGGACAGGGTTGTTTACTGTGAAGACGAGGGCGGTGGACGTTCCGCCGCCGGGGGCGGGATTGAAGACAGTGATTTGCTCAAGGCCACTGGCGGCAATTCTTGAGGCAGGAACGAAGGCGCTCAGATGCGTGCTGCTGATAAAGGTCGTGGTGAGTCCGACGCCGTTCCACTGCACGCCCGAACTGGAAACAAAGTTTTGGCCGTTTATCGTCAGCGTGAATGCATCTCCTCCCGCCGCCGTGCTTTCCGGAGAGATCGAGGACAGCCCTGGAAGGGGATTGGACGCGGGCGGAGGGGGCGCGCTGCCCCCACCGCCGCAGGCCGAAAATCCTGCGATCAACAGGAGAGTCATGGCGCTAACCATAAGCGCGCTAAAGCGGGCTTGCGCGGTGGAAGTAAGTGGACGCGTCTTGCCGATGACTGAGTGCATTCTCAATTCATTGCTGATCTTCAACACAGTTTCGAATTGTCGATCCAGGATTGGCGATTCAATTCTAGGGCCCGTCTTCCCACGCATCGTAGCGGGGCAAAGTTCCCGTGGGCCCGTTCAGGATCACATCCGTTCCCGCGTTCACGACTGCTCCGGCCGTAACTGTGAGGTGGGTCGGGCTGCCGCACCCAGCCGATGAGTTGCTCCCTAAGTAGAGTGGGGTGCAGTCAGCGTACAAGGGGAACTGAAATCCCATCTGTCCGATAGGGCCGACGCTCGAACCGAGGATGAACGGCATCGGCCAGGAGTCGTTGATGGCCTCAACCTCGACTGTGTAGGTTCCGGAGGGTAATCCCGGAAGGTCGTAAACGCCGATCAGCGTCGTATCGGTGGACCCGAAGATGGCTCCGCAATCACCCCACGGCGGCGGCAGGACCGTGCTGGGAACCCCCACGCAGGCCGTGAAGAGAAATCCCGAAACATTAGAAACAGCTATCCTCAGCGGGTCGGTCGTGTTGCGCGCGATGACGTTGAAGCCTTGCGCGGGCGTTATGCCGTCGGAGAAATATACGTGGCCCTGAATCCGTCCCAGCGTGCTAAACGGGACTCGGTTGGGCGGGTTGTTCACCGTTTCCGGATAAAGGACGGAAATGCCCGCCTCATCGTCCGTGCTGAGCGTGATACGGTCGGAGATGGCCACTGGGAACATGATGGGTACGCCTCGAAGTTCGGCCCCTACACAGAGATCCGCCAGGCATTCCAGGTTGATCTGGGAATGATCGAGCCCGATCATGTGACCAAACTCGTGGATCATCGTGGCTTCCATGGTGTTATCGAACGTCGTGGCAAACTGACCGTTGAACACGGCTGCGGTGCGCTGGAAAAAATTGGTCGTGCCGTCGCTTGACCAGCAGAGGGGTATGGTGACGCCCAGGACGCCCGAGGGGTCACCGCCCAGGGCCTCAATCGCGGAGCCGTCGGTGTCGAAGATCACGGTGCGATCGCGTGCAATCACCGTCGCGCTGTTGGGATCGAGGGGCGTCGAGCACGCTGCCATATCATTCAGCACTGCGAGGATGTTGTACGACGTGACGTCCTGGGGAAGTTGTCCCGCCTGGCTGAAGTTGATGCTCGCGGTGGGTACGGACAGCCAGACCTGCAACGAGCTTTGAACCAGCGAGGTTGCGGAGGAATTCGAAAGCGGCCCGAGCGTCCCCTTATCTGTCCAGTAGGTGATGGGATTGATGGTCCATACGAACGGTTGACCGGGAACGAACTGCGTGCCGCCGGGAATGGGCGGGCCGCCGACCATCTGGGGCCCTTCGCTGCGCATCACTACGGTCCCGGCTAGAAATAAGAGTCCCGCCAGGGCGACCCGCAACCGGATGGGGAAGGATTTCCGCCTCATTTGCTCCTCGGAAGCGTCGCGAGATTCTTGACGAGGGAAACAAAATCCTCCAGTGGCACCGCGCCGCTGCGTCCGGCCACCACGCGTTGCTGCCGCGCAGTCAGACTGAGCCCTTCGCCGGATGCTTCTTCGCCCGCATTGTTGAAAAGTCCCGCGTTACCCAGATCGTTGACGATCTGCTCGTGCCCCTGGCGGTCGGCAAAAATGTGAAACCGCCCCTGGTCTCCTCCCAGCGGGCTGCTCAAGCCGTAACGCGATGGCGCGGGCAGAAAAAGGAGCAGGCGGTCGCCCGCCACGTACCGACGTTTCCCGCTCCTGCGCGGCTCAAACAGAAGCAGTTGACGGAACGTGTAGCGCGGGCCGATGGCGCCGCGCAGAACCTGCTCGACGGCCAGCGTCACGCGGATGGTGGGAAGGTTCGGGTAGCCGGGCAGCGGCTCGTAACGTGCCTCCAGGACCCGTCCTTCCACGATGAACTCCGCGCGTCGGGTTAGTTCCACCACGTTCTGCTGGCGATAGAGAAACTGCGTGTAAGCCGGGTGGGAGTTAACAATGAAGATAACCAGCAAGGAGACTAGGATAACTAATTGAGGATGACGCGAAGGAACAACCGGAAAGGGAACGCTTGACTGATGTAAGGTCATGGGCCGCCGTTCAGGACTTTTATGGCGGCGGATTCTATACCTTTACTCAGCCGTCAACAAGCATTTTCGTCAATTGAGATGAGTCTATCTTGTCGTTAAGAGTGACATTTATTCAGTTTCTGAGAAAACAAGGACATCTTGGTTGTTTCGCGGGGCGCATGCGCCGGCGCTCGCAAACCGTCGGACAAAACGGTCATCTCGGATGCGCATTCCCGACTGCCATTGGCCGCGTTCTCTCTACAGCACTGTGACGGTAACCGTCACCGTGTGCGTGAGGGTCCCGCTCGTGCCGGTCACCGTAACGGAATACGTGCCCGCGGGTGTGCCGGGATTGTGAGTTACTCCGCCACCGCCTCCTCCTCCGCAAGCGACGAATCCAGCCGCCATCAGAAGCAAGGCAAGTAACCCGATTGTCATCGCTAGGCGGCGTTTCCTTGCCACAGCCAGCAGGAAGAGGAGAAATCCCGCGAGAACCGCAGGCCCCACGAACCATCGAGGCATCGAGAAGGGGGGCGGGGCCGAAGTGGGCGCCGCGGTAGTGACAGTGAGCGTAGTAGAGCCACTAGTCGTTACGGAGGTTGGGCTCATGGAGCAAGCGGCCGCCGTCATGGCGAACGGAACGGCGCACGTGAAGGTGACCGAGCCCGTGAATCCGTTGCTGGCGGCCAGCGTGATCTTCGAGGTGGCGGATTGGCCAGGCGACAAGCTCGTGATGCTGGTGGGATCGGCGGATAGAGTAAAGTCGGGAGGCACGTTGACGGTGACCGGCGCGGAGGTAGAGCCCACGTAGTTGGTATCACCGTTGTACTGGGCCGTGACCTGCGCGGTGCTTGAGAAGGTTGTGGTGAGGCTTGCCTGGCAAGTCGCAAAGGCGGTGAATGAGCCCGCCGTGCCCGAGCAACTCACCGGGCTTCCCGCGATAGCGGTTCCGGAGTTCGTGAACTGTACCGTGCCGGTGGGAGCCACTCCGCTGCTCTGCGTATTGACCACGGCCGTAAGAGTGACCTGTGTGCCCGCCGAGGCCGTGGAGGGGCTGGCCGAAAGGCTGGTCGTGGTCGTGGCAGCCGTGATGGTAATGGCATTCGTGGGCGAAGTGCTTGGGTTATAGCTACTGTCGCCGCCGTATGCGGCGACCACGTTGTTCGTGCCCACCGGGAACTGCACGTAGATGTCCTCGAGATAACCCGAGCTGTTCAACTTGTAGCTTCCCGCGGTGTATCCGGGCGGCGAGCCCTGCTCGGGAATCGGCTGGCCATTGTTGGTTACCGTCACCGTTCCGGTTGGACAAGGATAGAGGAGCAACCCTGTCGTGTGCGAATAGCACGTGTTACCCGAACTGTTGGTGACGTCCGAGCGCAGGACGTACGGAGATCCGTAGGCAGCCGTCGTGGAGACAATCGCGTTTCCGAAGGCATCGAAAGTGACCATGGCGATGTTTGTCGAGCTGGGCTCCGGGCTGACCGTGACGGCGGTGGGGCCCGAATCACTCGCGCCGAAAGTTCCGTCGCCAGCGTAGTGCGCCGTCACGTTGTAGGAGCCGCCGGGCAGCATGTTGGTTGTGGAACTGACGCCGCCGCTGGTCAGGGTAAAGCCGGTAATGCCGAGTTTCGAGGTCGGGCCGCCCATAAGGGAAACAGCCCCCGTTGGTGTGCCGGAGGTCGAAGTTACTCCGATGGTTACATTCACCAATTGGCCGTGGGTGAGGGTGGTCGGAGAGAGGGTCAATGAAGTCGTGGTAGCCGCGAAGCTGACGGAACTCCACTTGTTCACCAGGTTCGCGGCGTTGACGGAGCCCAGCCCGGTCGCGAGGTCGTACCCGGCGGTGGTTGGGAAGGCGGGCGTGGGACTGGCGCTCCCGGGATTCACCACCAGGATGCCAAAGCCGCCGGAGGTGGTTTTGCTGCAATTGGGTGAGCCCCCCTGGCAGGCTACGGAAATGTTGCCCTTCACCGTGTCGTAGAAAACGCAGGCTGAACCGCTGGCGTTGGGAGCCATGGTGGCGTTCGACGCGCAACTCGCGCCACTCTGCGCGGCGAGCTTATAGAGAACGTAGTTGGCATTCCCCTGGCGCGCGCCGGTTTTCTGATTGACCAGCGCCATGATGCCTGCAAAAGCGGGCGTCGCGAAGGAGGTCCCACCCGCGCCCTGGAAGTTCGTATAAGGAGAATTGAGATTGCAGGATGTGCTCGTGCCTGTGTTGGCATCCGCCTCACAAAAAATGTAAAAGCTCGTCGCCAAGCCGGAGAAAAGCGAAACATCGGGGAGGTCGCGCACGGAATCATTCGGGACGCCGGAACCAGTCTGCCAGGCCGGTTTGGGATATCCCGCGCCGCAGGTGCTCGACAGGGCGCAGTTGCTGGCCCCGCCACCGCCCGCGGCGAGGTCTATGCCGGTCGGCGAGACTGTCGCGCAGCCACTCGTCGACCCGCTTGCCGCGCAAGTGTCGTTCCAGGTGCTCTCGGGGATGTAAGACTTCGCGGAGGATTGGGTGGTGGAATTATTCGTGGAATTCCAATAAGTGCTCTGCGTGGAGGCATCGTCGAAATCCGTCCCACCGACGGCGACATTGAACGGCGTCGACGCAAGACCACTTACGGCCAGTCCATTCGCAGCCGCCGTTTGGCCCGGGAGCCCGTCGCATCCCGCAGAGCCGCTGTCGCCCGCAGCGATGAGGACGGTGATCCCCTGAGCCGCGGCCTGCTCCCAGAGAGTGCCATAGAAGGCGTTTCCCGCAGCGCCCAGGAATGCTTCGCAGGTTCCGTAACTCTCGCTCAAGATGGGGGCGAGGTTGTTGTCAACGACGTAAAGCGCGGAGAGGTCGATGCCTGCCGTGGTTTCGGTGGACTCAGAAACCACCAGATCGATGGTCGCATTCCTGGCCACCGCCCCTGCCCACTGGACGTCGAGGTCCGCTTCACCTTCGTCCGAGGTGAGGATCCCTGGATCCGGTCCATCCAGGATGATCTGCGGGTCGTTTGCCGGCAGGCCGAACATCGTGCGGAAGTCGCGCACGTCCTGGATGTTGATATTCGTCTGGGCGGAGACGGCGATGGTCTGCCCGGTGCCGTCGATTCCGGAATTCCAAAGCGGCAGCACGTTGTAAATGGTGGCAAAGTCGCCTGGCCCCACAGCGAAGTTGGGGCTACCGCCAGTGGTGAAAGTAAACAGCGGTGTGACTTCTCCGGTCGCCTTCGAACGCATGAAGGTCCCCAACTCGTGGTGCTGCGGCTTGCGCGGAAAATTATTCAGGGAAGCAACGCCCGCCACCACCGGCGCCACGGCAGCAGGGATTTGTGGATCACTCGCGTTGGCCCAACGCTGCTCGCCATTGACGACATACTTGTGGATTTCCGTGTGCAGGGCCTGCCGCACCAGTCCGGCTGTTCCGGAAAACTCGATGACGGTGCGGCCTGCGGCCACCCGGTTGACCTGAAATCCCTGGCCGGCTAGCCAGTCGGTGACCGCTTGAATATCGGTGTCCGCCGGCCCAAACTGCTGGCCGAATTCCTCCGGCGTGACCCATTTGTGATAGTTCGGCGAGGACTTGATCTGCTGTTCGTCGAGCAATTTCCGCAATGCGGCTTCCTGTTCGGGCGAGCGCTGCAGCACAAGCAACATGCGAGGCGCGGGCAGGTCATCGGGCGCGGCGCCACGATCGTAGGCAGCACGTGCCAGGGGATGTGTGTTCCCGCGAAGCGTGACGAGTTTCTGCAGATCGACTGCCTGCGTGACGCGGGCGCGAACTTCGCGCACTTGCGTGAGAGCATCCCGAGAGGAGAAAAGCGCCAAGAGGATTACAAGCGCAGTTTGCACGGCTCGTGAGCCTGAGAGTCGCATGCCGCCTCCGACCACAAGTTCGATTTCCAGGAATTACGTCCTTAATCGCGAGAACCAGACCAACCCGCCAGGGTTATCGGCGGTAATTCCGCACAGGAATCTCGGATATTTGTCAGTTTACACCCCCCTGCCCGCTTTGGAAATGCCTCAACCCGTCAACCGTCTGCGGGGATTCCTGCAGGTCGGCGTTGGCGCGGGTTAGGAAGGGGTTCCTTTCGACAGAATCCAGATGCCGGACAACTTATTGTGATGCGGGAGGGAAGAGCGGCGATGTCTTGAAGGCGACGGCCGGACGGGTTTTGCATTCAATTTACAGTAGCAGTCCTGAGAATAGCATAGTGGCAATTCTACTGGACAGCAGTCGGCTCAAAATCTCCAGGTCCGGTGGCAGGCGATCAGACTCCGGAAGGGGGCCCGCCGAGTTCAAGGTTGATTTCTCCGACGCCCCCTTCGACTTCCACGCGAACGGTCACGGGAGATTTCCCATATCGGTCGTTCACGTAGGCGTCGCCCTGCTTCATCAGGTCGTGGGCGTTGATGGCGCCGATTCCGCCGCGCGCGATGACGTGCACTCCCACGTCGCGAGGCAGCTTGATGGTGGCCTTGCCCACGCCTCCGTGGATGCGGGCTACAACGTCGTTTTTGTAATCGCCGGTCAGGTCTACGAGGCTCTCGCCGGCGCCAACCTGGACATCCAGGCTGTTTAGCGAAAGTGAGGCCAGATTGAGTTCCGTGCGTCCTGCGCCTTGCTCCACGCTGATGCTCATTGGAACCTTGTCGCTGAAGTGCAGATCCCAGGAGTAATGCACGTTGTGCCCGCCTGACCCACTGCCGGAAGGCTGCTCAATCGTGAGCGTGCCTTGGCTGCCGGAGACCGTGTAGTCCACATGGGGCTTTGCCCGGTCGACGTTGTAGCTAAATTCGGCGTCCAGCAGATTCGGCGCGCTGCCATCTATCTTCAACTCGCCTGCACCCATATTTAGTTTGACGTCGACGGACTTGGCGTCGCCCAGCTTGACCGTTTGAGACTCGGTACGTAGCGGGCCCGTGGGCCCGTTGAAGTTGGTGCAGGCTGCCGCAGCCAGCGCCAGCACTGCCCCCACGCTCAGCTTGGTGATCCACTTGTCCATGTGCTTCCCCCCAGACAGGTTTACGCATAACGGGCATGCGAAGTTCCGCCTGGCAGGCTTGCTGGGGCTGATGGCAGGGTAGCTGGGCACGATGTCTTGCTCGAAGCGGGAGACCGGTTCCCTCGAGAGAAGGAGGGTTGTCAGTCGGGAGGCAAGTGCCCACCCTCCCCTCAATTCCAAATCCAGGATTCAAGATTCAAGGTCAAAATTGAAAACCCAATCCAAAATCCAAAATCGAAAATCTAAAATATCTCAAACCGTTCCTGGTGGATGTTCGGGTCGCTCTTGATGATGACGTCTTTCTTGGTGAGCGACTCGAGTTCGGTAACCAGGACGCCCTCGCGCGACTTGAGCGCCTTGGCGACCTCCGGATTCACGCGCAGGGTGAGGGAGTCGCCCTCGATCTGGCGCGCCATCTTCTTGGCTTCCGCCAGGATTTCGTTGCAGACGGTGTGGACGGACTTGATCCAACCCGACCCCGTGCAGTAGTTGCACGGCTCGCAGAGGGTCCGCTCGAGCGACTGCTTGACGCGCTTGCGGGTGATCGCCACGAGGCCGAAATCGTGGAAGGAGATGACCTTGGTGGGCGCGCGATCGTGGCGCAGGGCCTCTTCGAGCGCTTGCACGACCTTGGCGCGGTTCTTACGCTCGTCCATGTCGATGAAATCGATCACGATGATCCCGCCCAGGTCGCGCAAACGGATTTGGCGGACGATCTCGTTGACCGCGTCGATGTTGGTCTTGACGATGGTATCTTCGAGGCGGTTCGTCTTACCCACGAACTTGCCCGTGTTCACGTCCACGGCCACGAGCGCTTCGGTCTGGTTGATGACAATGTATCCGCCGGACCTCAGCCACACCTTGGGCTTCAGGGCTTTTTCAATCTCCGATTGCACGCCGAATTCCTCGAACAGCGGCGTGTTGCGCGTATAGAGTTTCACCTTGTCGACCAGCGAAGGCTGGCTGCGGCTGACGAAATCGAGCACACGTTCGTAGTCGATTTCGTTATCCACGCGGATGGACTTGAAATCCGGCGTGAGCGTATCGCGCAGCAGGCGCTGGACAAGGTCCAGATCGCGGTGAATCATTGCCGGAGCTCGGGTGCGGTCGGCCTTGGCGCGAATGTCGCTCCACAGCGTGGAGAGGAATTTCAGGTCGGCCTTGAACTCTTCGGCCGACCGGCCTTCCCCCGCAGTCCTGACAATGAACCCACCCGTCAGCGAGCCTTTGTTTTCCAGGATGATATTGCGCAGGCGCAGGCGTTCCTCCTCGGAGGCGATCTTGCGTGAGACGCCGATGTGAACGATGGTGGGCATGTAAACCAGGTAGCGGCCCGGCAAGGCGATGTGCGAGGTGATGCGCGCGCCCTTGGTGCCCAGAGGCTCCTTGGCGATCTGGACCAGAATCTCCTGGCCCTCCTTGAGCAATTCGGAGATTTGCAGGGGCTGGTTGTTTCCAGGACGCGACGTGGGCTCGCGCCGGCCCTCCGGACGCTGGTGGCCCATGCCGCGACGCCCGCGGCGGCGACGAGGCGCAAAACGCGGCCGCTGGTGCGGCTCGCGCAAAGTATAGGTCCGTTCGCCGGGCCCGCTCGAAGCATCCGGCGACGATGCTGGAACGGTCGTGGATTGCGCCGGCGCTTCCTCCGTGGCTGCCGGAGGCTGGGGAGTGGCAACACCCTCCGGGGTTGCGGTAGCTTCGCTGACGGGTTCCCCGGAAGGTTCCTCCGTGCTGGCTGGCTCGGCATTGGGAATGGCCTCGGAGACCAAAGGCTCCGCTGAAGCCGGAGAATATTCAGTGATTGTTGGGAGCGGTTCGATGACCGAAGGCGCCGTCGTGGCATCCAGCGAGGGCGATTCTGTAGGAGCGCTCGGCTCAGCCACCAGGTCTTGCGGTGCAACCGGCGTCACTTCGAGCGCTGGAGCAGCATCCTCAAGTTCGGCCTGGACCTGAATAACCGGCGGCTCTGCCGTAGCGGGGGATTCGTTTGCCTCCGGCGTTGCCGCCATCGCCACAGCAAAGCTGGTCGGAGGGATTACCTCGGAACTGGCTGTGGGAGCAGACTCCGTAGAAGGAGGTTCGTTCGGAACCTCAGGCACGGATTCTGACGCGAGACTTGGCGCCGCGGTGGCTTCGCTCCCTTCACCCGCTTGAGCCTCAGCAGAAGGGGCCTCGGAGGCGACTATCGGTTCGATCGGTGAGGCGTTTTCAGGTTCCGCGGTTATCTCCGAGGGCGGCGTCGCGGATGTCTCAGCCTCCGGGGTCGCGTGGCTATACTTCGCCAAGGACTCTCCCGGCAGAATCTCAAAGGATGCATTTGCCGGAGCCTCTGGGCGAGGCGTGAAACGGTGCTCGCGTTCACGGTCGCGGTCTCGATCCCGATCACCAAAGCCGCCGCGTCCCCGCCGATGTCGCCGACGGGCTCGTGGATCGAAGCGCCGGTATTCGCGGGACTCCTGAGGGGGCGCAGTCCCTTGTTCGGGGGGTGCGGTGGGGCCAGGGGCGGGAGTAGGAACTTCGTTGGGTCGGGCTTCCGCAACAGGGGGTGGGAGCGGAGGAGCAGGCTCGGCACTCGCTGGCGGCGCGACCGCAGACTCCGTCGGCTTTGGAGGTTCGGCGACTGCAACAGCGACGGGATTCTCCGCCGTATATTTCGTCGCACGCGCCTCAGCTTCCTCGAAGACCTTGTCGTACTCTTCCTGGTCCTCAAAGAAGAAATCCGAGACATAGAGAAACGCATCGCGCTCCAGACCTATATCGACGAAGGCTGACTGCATGCCGGGCAGCACGCGATTCACCCGGCCTTTGTAAATCCCGCCGACCAGGCCAACATCGGTATCCCGTTCGTAGTAAACTTCCACCAGTTGATCGTCTTCCAACACTGCGACCTTCGTCTCATGAGGAGACGAGGAAATAAACATCTCCTTGGCCATGGAAACTCCTTTGTCAGGAGGAACCCGGGGAACCCTCTCGCTTCATGGGGATCAACCCTCGGTGCTCCCGGCCCGGACCTGCTGTGAATGCTCGGCAGTGGTCAGTAATCAGTCGTCAAAGAGGCTTAGCCTTCGATGGACTGAGAACCCAAGACTGCCTCACTTCGTCAGCGTTCCGGGGCTCGATCTCAGGTGGTATTCGCGACCAATCGTGGTGCAAGGCCGTCCGGACCCACCTTGTCCGTGTGAACCGCGCAATAGACGCCGGCTCACAGGCTGGGGAGTGTGCCGATGTCAGGCGCATGCTCCTCTCGCGCCCAACACAAAGACCGCGCTCAATTGATAAAACGTCTGGACCTCACGCTCATTGCCAAGCCCAGGCCGAGAAAAGCAAAGAGCAGTGCCGACCCGCCTTGGCTCATGAACGGTAAGGGAATGCCAGTCACTGGGAAGAGCCCAATCATCATCCCAGTGTTGATGGCAACCTGGAAAAACAGTACGGCTGCAAACCCGACCAGCAAAAAGGCACCGGCACGATCGGCTGCCATTTGGGCTCCGTCCAACAGGCGCAAGAGCAACGCGAAATAGAGAAGCAGGACGAATAGCGTGCCGACGAATCCTTGTTCTTCGGCGAAGGCGGCAAATATGGAGTCGGCGTGGGAAACTGGGATGAAACCCAGCCGACTCTGCGTTCCGTTCCCAATGCCCTTTCCCCAAAGGCCGCCCGAGCCGATAGCAATCTTGGTTTGGGTAACCTGGTAGCTGGAACCTTGCGTATCCTGGGTAGGATTCACGTAGGTCAAAAGCCTGTCGCGCTGATAAGGCCGCAGGAAATGCCACCCGACGGGTAAAGCCAACAGACCCGCCAGAACCAGCACCGCCACTCGCGGCCAACGGATTCCCGCCAGAAAAACTCCCGCGGCGGCGATCGGCACAAATGTCAGCGCTGTCCCCAAATCGGGTTCCAGTGCCACTAAGGCTGCCGGCAGGCCAGCCAGGACCCCCAGCTTGGCCAAATCACCCCAAGTGACGGTTCGACTTCCCCGCTCGGCGAAGTACGCCGCCACTGCCAGTATTATAACCAACTTGACGATTTCTGACACTTGGAAAGTCATGCTGCCTAAGTGTAGCCAGCGCCGGGTATTGGCATGGGACCGCCCTCCAACCAGCAAGCCCACCAAAGCCAGGACGCAAACCCCGTAAAGCCAAGGGGTCTGCTCCAGCAGGATATGGTAGTCGATCCGGCTGACCACAAGCGCCAAAACCAGGCTCAGGATCAGCCAGTAGATTTGTTTTTTGTATTGGCCGGCCAAGGCGGTGTGAGCGGTCGTGCTGTAGATCTCTACCACGCCGATAATTGCGATTCCCAGGGCCAGCATCAAGAGCAGCCAGTCAATATCCCGTAAGCTGAACGATTTTTGCATCTCAGCCAAACTTTCTTAGGGGGTCTTGCCGTTCTGCTCCAAGGGCACAATCCCCGCTGGGGCAGCTTTGGGCTCCAGCTTCACTTGCATTTGAGGCGCTGCGTTGTTTCTCCCCGCCTTCTTGTCCATGTAGACCTTGATCACATCCCGCGCGACGGGCGCCGCCACCGCCGAGTGCTCCCCCTGCATCACCAGTGCTGTGACGACGATCTCGGGGTGGTCAAAGGGAGCATAGCCGACGAACCAGGCATTGCTCGCAAACTCGCGCTTTCCCTTGGCGGACTGTTGCAGTTCAGAGCTGACCACCTGGGCCGTTCCTGTCTTCCCGGCGATTTCAATTCCCGGGCAACGCGCACCCGCGCCTGTCCCGCCGTCATTGACCACGGCATACATTCCCCCTGTCAACGCTTCGAGCGTATTAGCGCTCAGGGGAAACGCACGGTCATTTTTCTCAGGCGGGTCAGCGCCTAAGGCTGCCAGTTGGTTAGGGAATGTCAAGTGGGGGCGCTGGAAGGCACCATCCATGACAATCCCGCCAATGCCATAGGCCAACTGGATCGGTGTCACCGAAACGGCGCCTTGACCGATGGCAACCGAGATGGTCTCTCCCGGCCACCAGCGGTGCTTGAACACGCGCTCCACCCACTCCGGCGTGGGTATGAGCCCTGAGGCTTCGCCGGGCAAATCGATTCCCGTGCGCGCCCCAAGCCCCAAGTGTTTCGCGAAATAGGCGATCTTGTCTATCCCGAGCATCTTGCCCAACGTGTAGAAGTAAATGTCGCAGGATTGGGCGATTGCGCGGCGAAGGTCCACAGCGCCGTGCCCGCGGTGTTTTTCCCACACCCAGTCATGAAACGTATGTCCGTAGATAGTGACGAAGCCGGGACAATGGATCGAAAAGTCAGGCTGGATGGTACCAGTTTCCAGGGCGGCCGCCGCGGTAAAAATCTTAAAGACCGACCCTGGCGCGAGTTGGGCCTGGATGCTCTTATTCATCAACGGATGGAGCGGGTCGGTCATCAATTGTTGCCACTCGGCGGGGTCGATGTGGTGAGCGAATTCGTTGGGATCGAAGGTCGGGTGGCTGACCATCGCCAGCACTTCCCCCGTCCGCGGATCGAGAGCTACCACCGCTCCCGGGCGATCGCCCAGAGAGGCTTCGGCAGCCATCTGCAAATCCAAGTCGATGGTCAAGCGGAGGTCATTGCCGGGGTGCGCGTTGACCGTGGTCAGCTCGCCCATTTCCTGCCCTCGGCTGTTCACCACCACTCTCCGCATGCCGTCGCGGCCCATCAGGATCGAGTTGTATTCCTTCTCGATGCCTGATTTCCCCACCACATCGCCGGGCCGGTAGGGTGAACCGGCTTTGGCAATGTCTTCTTCGGAGACTTCCCCCACGTAACCCAGCATCGCCGCAGCAATCGCTCGCTTGGGGTAGAGGCGCTGCTGCACCTGGATCAGATCGAGTTCGGGATATTCCGTGCGATGGGACTCGACGAAGGCAATATCATCCATCGTCGCGCCTTGCTTGAGGACGATCGGTTGGAAGCTGGGTAGCTTCGCGGTCCGGTCAACCAGGGCCTGGAGCTCGGCGGGATCCAATCCCAGGCCACGCGCGATGGCAGCAGTCCGCGCGGGCGAAAGCGTGGCGGCCGTTTCGCGCATCAGGAGGACGCTGAAGGCCGGGAAATTGTCAGCCAGGAGCCGCCCTTCGCGGTCCAAAATGCGGCCACGCGGCGCGATGACGGGCAAATTGCGGATGCGGTTGCGTTCCGCCTGCTCGGCAAAGTAGCGATGGCGCCCCACCTGCAGCCGCCAGTATCCAATCAGCAATCCGAGGAAGGCTAACGCGATGACGTACTGGAGGAAAACTATCTTCCAAGCCGGCGGGCGTTCATCCCCTGGAAACCGGACTTCCATTCGCCTGCAATCTCCCAGGAGCGGACGTGGACGGGGTCGAGGAAATTGGGCCGGCCAGCTCGGCGCTGGACGCGGCACAAAGGCCCGCGTCAGCTTACAGCCCCCGCCCCTAGGCTAATTCGCACGGTAACATACCAACCCCATGATGACAAGCAAAAATGCGCATGCTGTCATTTTCTTGCACAGAATGCAGGGTGCTTGTGCCCTGATTTCTAATCCCTGAGTCCCCCCTCGAATCCGCTGTAAGATATCCCAATGGTGAACTGGCTCGTAATCGGAATTGGCGACATCACCACGAAACGGGTAATTCCAGCTATCCTGGAAGAAAAGCGCAGCCTACTGACCGGGATCGTTACGCGAGACCCGGCGAAGGCCGAGCCGTACCGGGTCAAAGCCTTCACGAACCTCACCCAAGCCTTGAAAACCGTCGACGCGAACGCCGTCTACGTGGCCTCGCCTGTTTTCCTGCACGCACCCCAGACGCTGGAATCGCTCGATGCGGGGAAGCATGTTCTGTGCGAGAAGCCCATGGCCATGGACTATCCCCAGGCGCAGGCCATGGTCGAGGCGGCGCAGGCGACCGGGATGACGTTGGGGGTTGCCTATTATCGCCGCTTGTATCCCAAAGTCCAGCGCGCCTCGGAATTGCTACGCGCGGGCGCCATCGGCCAGCCCGTGCTGGCCTACGCAAGCTGTCACAGTTGGTTGCCAACCGATCACGGTCTGCGGTCCTGGTTGCAGGATCCTGCGATGGCAGGCGGCGGGCCGCTCTATGATATCGGCTCGCATCGCATTGATGTTCTCAACTTCTTGTTCGGCGAGCCACAGCGGGTCACTGCGCAGCTCGCGAACGCTGTCCACGCCCTGGCGGTCGAAGATTCCGCCACGCTGCTGATCGAATATCGCTCGAAGGTGCGCGGGATTGTGGACGTTCGCTGGAACTCGCACGTCAAGCGCGACGAATGCCGCATCATCGGCACTGATGGAGAGATGGACCTGACACCCCTGAATGGCCCCGAACTCGTTTTTCCGGGCGGCCGCGAACTTCTGCCACCGCACACCAACGTGCACTTCCCTTGCATCAAGAATTTCGTGGACGCGGTCCTGGACGGCGCGCCCTTGCTTTCAAGCGGCGCAACCGCTCTCTGGACAGATTGGGTCACGCAGCAGGCGGTCACATCAAACGGGCGGCAATGAGGACTTCGCCGTAACCGTCATGTGGTGCCAGTCGGCGCTACAAGGATTGCGATCGGCCTATCGGCGCAACCACGACTCCAGCAGAGTGGTGCGGGACACGCGAGCAGTGTAGACCGGCCTGCTGATGGGCGCATGCATAGAAGGCAATGTATGCGTCACGCGCGTCAATCCAAATTTGTCGCGCGATTCAGCCGCTCCTCTATTTTTTCTCGATTGATGGCGAAGCAATAGCCGCAATTTTCACACTGAAGCGCAACTATCCCTTTAGGTGGCGGGTTCCCAAAGACCACGTAACTTTGATCGAATGGCCGAAGATCGCCCTGGCAACATAAGGGGCACTCCTGTAACATGCGCTCTAAGGGCGGCCGCCCCGATCTTATCGACTCTTTCGTACGTCTGGCGAGGAGTAATAGGTACGCGGGGTTGGCCCGATTGCTGGGGAGTCGTCGAATCGTCGCTTCGAAAATATACTGCAGATGCCACGCTTCGCGAAAATCAGGGAACAGCACTTTCATCGATTTTGAATTGAAAGCGGGCGTCTCTCTTGAAAAAGCTCTTTGGTTCGTAAAGGCAGACCACAGAATCTTACCCGCAGAATAAACATCCGAACGGGAGGAGATCTGCTCCTCGGCGCCCGATTCGCATTCTGGAGCCATGTAGTTTACGGTTCCTACTCCTTCATCAGCCAGCGTTATCGTTGTACCGCCTTCGACCTGGCACAAGCCGAAATCTATGACTTTTATTGTCTCATCTGGAAGCACGAGTATGTTCGCAGGGCTAAGGTCGCGATGAACAACGGGCTGGGGCTGGCCCCCACAATACTCAATGACCCCGACAATCTGAGTGAATAGATCCAAAGATTTTTGAGGTTCTCCGTCATATGGACTTGTTCCCGAATCCATCAATTTCCTAAGAGAATTGCCTCCCTGAGGGGCTTCCATCACATAGTAGTGAAACGCGGCCCCCTTCTGCGAATGGTCCACTACTCTAATTATGTTTTTGTGGTTCAGTTCCTTCACTACGGCGATTTCCCTGTAGAATCTCTCATAGGCCCTCTGCGGTTTGTCTTTCGCCAACGCCTTCAGAGCCCATCTTGGCCCGTCTGGTTTGTCTTTGTCCACCACTTCACAAACTGCCCCCTGCCCCCCTTCGCCGAGAGTCCTCCCTGTCGACTTCCACCTAAGGTTTTCAGGGATTCTCATAGGCTTTTCCTCCAGCTTATTGCTTTGGCTCAGCGGGCGACCGCGGACGGCGGATATGTCATGACTCATGTATGCGCCCCGCGAAGACGCCCAACATCTCTTCTATCACCGCGCCCCATTCCCAGCCTGTCCTGACTCCTTATCCGTCAGTCGCGTAAAAGGTGATGTCGGCGCCACCCGCACTCCGTCGCCTTGTTAGGCCTAGTCGCGTAGCGACGCAAGTAAAAGTTCGGAAACGAAGGTTTCCATGGTGTTGGCAAGCGACAACATGTCGATCGATGGATCCCCTACAGTGCCTTGGTGCACGATTTGACTGCGCAGGTGGTAACACTGCGTGAAAAAGGCCCAGGACGAACGGCCGTTGTATCGCTGGTGAGGAAGCAATCGACGGGCCATTGCCCGACCGGACCGGCCAATCGACTCCTCTCTAAGCCATTGTAGACTGCTGACGATTGCTTCCTTCGTAGAATCATCGACGCCTGAAGTGCGTGTCAGGACCTCCATTTCTGTGACCAACGTCTGTACGGACTCCGGACGGGGCGCGGGATCGAGAAGGGCCTCGACTGCCGTCACAAGCGTGATGAACCGACTTCGAGGTGAAACGTCGAAGAACGATGCTGAATAGATCTCGCTCGCTAAGACCTGCTTTTCAGTGAGATGTCGAGCGCCCAAGAATTCGCGAGCGAACGTCTGAACCAGGTTCGTTGGGTTCTTTCCGACTTCCAAATTCGCACTGACGGCGACGAACTTAAGGTTCTCGACCCGTTCGTAGACATCGATCCCGTGGACGTCATTCCGGATCGGACACCCCAGCTGCTCACGTAACAACGCCATACCCGCTTCTGTTGCGATGCTTCGCTGACGACCGTCGCCGAAGTCGATACCGAGTCGCTGCTCGACCGCCCAGTACAGGAGCGCGACCTTCGCTCTCTCTGCGGCAGCTCGGGCTTCGTCGCAAGAAGCGTAAGGTCCTGCAAGGATGGCGGCGCGCGCATGGTCCTTAATTGGCATCCCGCTCACTGCCGTCCGCAGTCGGAAGCGCTCCCCGGTGGGCACGCACAAGAGCTCAAGTTCCTCCGCGTCGGAGCCGATCCTATATGCGTTGGCGAGATTAAACCTCAGTCGGAATTCGTATTCAGCCATACGCTGCTCCACGGTCAGGCCCTAACTCCTGTTGTTGACGGGATTGCGTCGAGGAATGGTTATAAAACGAATACCATCGGACATAACGATATGCTTCCCTTGCCGGATGATTCGGAACCCCGCCTTCTCAAAGGCCTTGACTGCATTCAAAGGATTGATACCTGGGAGCTTGGGCATGGGTTAGACGGATACTTCGACCTCCCGCACTTCCGCGTCTTGAACAGTTTCTTTCATTGCCTCCAAGTACTCCTGAATTGCGTACCGAATATTCTCCAGCGCTTCCTCCTCCGTTTTCCCTTGTGACCAACATCCGGGCAAGCCGGGACACGAGACACTGTAGCCCTCTCCAGAAGCCTGCAAAACGACTTTGTATTTCATGGTTAATCCTCAAGCTGGATTATACGCGCAAGAGGGTCTCCAGTGCATTCGGCGAAGGCGGCGCGGGAGGCACTAATCAAGAAGAATCCGCAGGCGCGAGCAGCAACTGCTTGACCAATTCCCGAGCAGCGAGCGCGTGCTCCCGGCCTACCGGAGGGAGGTCCACCGGGAGAGGTACAGGCACGTTCGCAATACAAGGCCACTCATGATTTTGCACACAGATTGCTTTCTTCTATCTATTGTAAACGGCGAAAGCAAAGTTACAGAGTGCATGCTTTACGGACCACTGACCCCTCACCCGGCCCTTGCGGGCCGGCCTCTCCCCAAGGGAGAGGGTTAGAGGCCAGAACCTCGACCCTTGCCCCAAGGGAGAGGGTTAGAGACCAGAACCTCGGTCCTTGCCCCAAGGGAGAGGGTTCGACAGTAGAACCTCAACCCTCTCCCCTGGGGAGAGGGGCAGGGGTGAGGGGTCGTTTGTCACTTTTTTGAATTCGTTTACA
>JAIQGA010000324.1 GCA_020072925.1 Terriglobia bacterium
CGGACCTCAATGCCCGCGAGAAGCTCATCCTGGTGGTGGCAGTGCTGGTGATCATCGGGATGGGAGTTTATCCGCAACCTTTCCTGAGGCGCATGGACCGCAGCGTGACGGCCGTGGTCCGCCGCCTGGAGCTGAAGGCGCCCAACGTCGCCGCCAAGTTGCCGGCAAGGCAGGTGGAGCGCACGCGATGACCCTCTTCCGGACCGCCGATCTCGTCCGCATCTACCCCGAACTCCTGCTGACCGGGTTTGGAATCCTGGTCATGATCCTTGACCCGTTCCTGCCTAAAGAGCGAAAGACTCTTTTGGGCTGGCTGGCGCTGGTGGGCGTCCTGGCGGCGGGCGGCTCCGCGGTGCGGACCTCCTTGGCAGGCGGACTCGCCTTTGGCGGCAGCGTCGCGGCGGACGGGTTCAGCGTTTACTTCATATACATCTTTCTGCTGGTCGCGGGGCTCACGTTGCTGGGTTCCATGGCTTACCTCGAACGCGATCACATTCCCCATGGGGAATTCTACGCCCTCGTCCTGTTGGGGACGGTCGGCATGTGCTTCATGGCGGCCTCGACCGAGCTGATCATGATCTTCATCGGCCTGGAGATTTCCTCCATCTCCACCTACATCCTTGCCGGGTTCAAAAGGCGGGATCGCTTCTCGAACGAAGCCTCGTTCAAATATTTTCTGCTGGGCTCGTTCGCCACGGCATTTTTCCTGTATGGAATTGCCTTTGTGTACGGCCTGACGGGGACCACCAACCTGATGACGCTGAGCCAATACATGGCGCGAGGCGCGCATTGGTCGGCGCTGGCTCGCGTCGCCATGATCCTGATGTTCGTCGGCCTAGCCTTCAAGCTCTCCACCGTGCCGTTTCAGATTTGGACGCCCGATGTGTACCAGGGCGCTCCCGCGCCGGTGACGGCGTTCCTTTCCGTCGGCCCGAAGGCGGCGGCGTTTGCCGTGTTGATCCGCATTTTCCTGGGAGGCTTCGGCTCCGGCGGATCGATAAGTTTCTGGGTGATCTGGCTCTCTGCCGTCCTGACGATGTGCCTCGGAAATCTGGCGGCGATCTGGCAATCCAATGTGAAGCGCCTGCTGGCCTACTCTTCCATCGCTCACGCCGGCTACGTCCTGGTGGGCGTGGCGGCAGGCGGAGTCGAGGGAACCGCCGCGGTCCTCTATTACCTAACCGCTTATGCCCTGATGAATGTGGGAGCGTTCATCCTGATCGCCTACCTCGCCGGGCCGGGCGAGCGCTGGACGAACGTTGATGATTACACCGGACTGGCGTACGAGCGGCCGGGCGTCGCAGCGTGCCTGACGGTCATCCTGCTTTCCCTGGCGGGGATTCCGACCACCGCCGGGTTCCTCGGCAAGTTCTATATCTTCCGAGCCGCCATCCATTCCAATTTGATCGCGCTGACCATCGTGGGCGTCCTGAACAGCGTCGTCTCAGTGTATTATTACTTCCGCATCATCATCGCGATGTATATGCGTGAAGGTAAGTCGCAGGCGGCGCAGGTTACCCTTCCCTGGCCCGTCAAAGCGGCGCTGGCTATCAGTGTGTTTGGAATCTTCTACCTGGGAATCCTGCCCAACTGGTTCGTAGGACTCGCGAGGGTGGGGGCGAGTCCCCTGCCGTAGAGCCCGTCGAAAGTCAAAAGTCGAAGGTCGAAAGAGTCGGTGGATACCGCGTGATAGGGCCCCTATATGTGCAGAAAGATTGGGGGAGGCCGAAGCCTCCCCCGTTGAGTCTTTTCGGTAATGACCTGCTATACCAATTTTACTTTGGCAAAGATGATGGCGAAGGTGTAGAGCGCCATCGATTCGATCAGGATCAGCGCCAAAATCAGCGCGAACTGAATGCCCGGCCGGGCGCCGGGATTGCGCGCCAGTCCCTCGCAGGCCGCGGCGGTGGCCTTGGACTGGGCGTAGCCGCAGACCGCCGAAGCAATCGCCATCGCGAATCCCGCGGTGATGATCACCCACTTGGTCGCGTCGCCTCCCCCGCCTCCACCGGCGGGGGTCTGCGCGAACACAGGCGCCGCCACCAGAAATGCTCCCAATGCCGTTAACAACAATGCCAGCGTACGTTTCATTTTCTTCCTCCTTGGACCCGTCCCATCGGAGCGAGACGAGCCGCGCATGAAATACCGTCAGGGGGTGGTTCCCCGCCATCCCTCTTGCAGGCGGGGCTCACGCTGACGGGGTGAAAGGAAGTCGACAGTCAAGAGTTGACAGTCAACAGTTGACAGTCGACAGTAAAAGCAAGGAATGGAAACAAATACGTTCCATAATCCAAAATCGAAAATCGCCAATCGAAAATCGTCAATGCTCTTCCGACACCGCCATGCTGATGTAAATCGCCGGCAGCAGCATGAAGATATAAGCTTGCAGCAGTGACACAAAAATATGCAGTGCCCCGAAGGCCACCGGCACAACAATTGGCACGAGCCCGCCGAAGACCTGATCGAGCAGGTCGCCGACCATCATGTTGGCATAGAGACGGACGCTCAGTGAAAGCATGCGGAAAACGTTGCTGAACACCTCGATGGGAAACATCAGCCAGGCGATGATCAGCATCGGCCCGCAAAGGTGCTTGAGGTACCCGACGACGCCGTGTTGCCGGAATCCATGGAAGTTGTAATAGAGGAACGCGGCCACGGCGCAACCGAGTGTGACCTGGATGTGCGCAGTGGGCGTTTCGAGCGTGGGAACCAACCCCAGCAGGTTGCAGAGAACCACAAAAAGCCCCAGCGTGCCGAGCATCGCCACGTAAGTGCGGCCACCATGGCCGATAATTTCGTCGGTCATGTCCTGGGTGAATTCTACGACCACTTCCATGGCGTGCTGGAATTTGCCCGGCGCCTCCATGGAAAGACCTCGGCGCAGCAACAGCGCGCCTGCCAGGAGGATGAGGATTACCAGGATTTCCATGGCGATGTAGTTGGGGATCGGATGCGCCGGGTCCGCCGGGGGCTCGCCAACCCTGACCAGCAACGGCGCAATAATTCCGGCGAGCAACTTATTGAGTATGGCGGTAAACCAAAGTTGGTGTTCCATGAGAAGTTATCAGTAGTCAGTTATCAGTTCTCAGTCAATGATGACGCAACTTCAATCCGTCCGAAATCCCTCGCGGAGTTGCACGACTGCTTCAATGAGCACTCCGGCGGCCGGCACGAAAAGGCCCGCCAGAATGGCCAGGAACGGTAGCCAGCCGGTCCAGCAGAAAACCATAACTGCACCAAGGGCCAGCGGATAACGCGCCAAAATCTTTGCGATCAGGAGCCGCGAGACGCGAGGTTTGCCGGTATTCATGAGCGCTTCGACGGCCTGATGAAGCCACAAGTAGCTCAAGATCCCCAGCGCGGAGCCGAGCGCCAGGCCGCCCGCAAACTTCGGCTGTCCCCAAAGCAACGCGCTAAGCATCGCCGCGACTGCGCACATCACCATCCATCGAGGTAATCGCGCCTCAGCTCGCGCTAGAGCCGGATCCGGAATTGTCGTCTCCCGATGCATCTTTCTCCGCGCGCATCAGAATGCGCAATATCTCGATCAACGCGCCCGCTGCGCCCAGCCCCGCCACCACCAGCGCCAGGAGGGGTTCCGTGTGCAACCATCGGTCCAGCGCCCACCCCAAGATATATCCGCCAACGACCCCTGCGGGCAGGATGAATCCCAGGCTGGTATAAAAGCCTACCTGCGCCCAGACGCTCAGCGGCTTGCGAGGTGTCCGGGGCACGCGACCTCCCCGCTACAAAAACAGCGGGCGCACCGCCTCACGTGCCATGGCAATGAAGGGCTGCGGGTAGATCCCGATCAACAAGGTCATCACCAGCGTCACGCCCAGCGCCACGCGCACGCCCATTCCCATCGCTATGGGAACGGTATCGGGGACCTTCTTCATAAACATGGCCACCACGATGCGGAAATAATAGTACAGCGCCACAACGGCGTACCCTACGGCCAGCACCGCCAGGGTGTAATGGCCGGTCTCGATGAGCGAGAGGAAGATGAAGTACTTCCCGATGAATCCCGCCGTGGGCGGAATGCCGGCCAGGGAAAGCAGGAAAATCAGCATCAGGATCGCCATGCCGGGCGCGCGCGTCATCAGGCCGGACAGGTCATCGATTTCGTCACCAATCAGGTCTCTCCGGCGCATCAGTATGATCACGCCAAATGCGCCCAAATTCATAAAGGCATAAACCAATAAGTAAATAACAATTGCGGTCACACCTTCCCGGTTTCCATCGGCGGCGGCGACAAAGCCAAGGAGCAGATATCCGACGTGCGAGATGGTGGAGTAGCCAAAAAACCGCTTGATGTTGGTTTGCGTGATCGCGGCGAGGTTGCCCAACGTCATGGTGGCGACGGCGACACCGATCGTCAGCAACTGCCATTCGGCGCGCATCGGCCACAACCCCTCAATCAGGATACGAATGAAGAAGGCGAAGGATGCTACCTTCGGCGCCACCGAGATGAACGCGGTGATGGACGTGGGCGCGCCCTCGTAAGCATCCGGAGTCCATTGGTGGAACGGCACGGCGGCCACCTTGAAGTAAATCCCCGCCAGCAGCGTGATCATGGCAACCCAGGAAAGTGGGTCGGGCGAAGGCCGCTCGGCCAAGCGTCGCGAAATGACCGCCAGATTCGTCGAGCCGGCAATCCCATAAAGCAGCGACATCCCGTAAAGAAGCAGTCCTGAAGAAAACGCGCCCAGCAGAAAAAACTTGACTGCGGCTTCGTTCGACCGCCGGCTGCCGCGCAGGAAGCCGGTCAGAACATATTCACAGAGCGCCATCAGCTCCAGAGCGATAAAGAGGACGATCAGGTCGGTCCCGGAGGCAAGGAACATCATGCCGACCGCAGCAAAAAGCAGCAGCGCGTAATACTCGCCGAAATTCGCGCCTTCCACTTCCAGGTACTTTGCCGAGAGCAACACCACCAAGCCCGTGGCGATAATAATAATCAATTTGGCATAAACTGCGAAGGTGTCCAGTGTGAACGCCCCGCCAAAACCCTTATATCCCGCCCCCTCGCCGAGCCTGCTCCAGAACATCGTCAACTGCGCGGCGCCAAATCCCAGGCCGATGAGCGCCACCAACGCGTTCATCCACTTGTCGCGCTTCTCGAGCAGGAAATCAAAGAGCAGAATGGCCAGGGCAAACATCGTCACCAGTATTTCCGGCTTGATGGCCAGGTAATCCGCTCTTTGAAAGAAGGCGTACATCAACGCGAAACTCCTCCCCCCGAGGTTGCGGGGTCCGGCACAGGCGGTCCGCCCAAGTCCACGGGCCGGCCCTGCACCCCTTGCCCGGACGCAGCATTGAAAGGCTGAGCCTTGTAGAAAGAAGGATTCACTCGCTCGACGATCGCCTGGACCGGCGCGTCCAGGACTTTGAAGAACGGCTTGGGGTACAGACCAATCCAGAACGCCCAGATCACCAGCGGCACCAGCGTCATGATTTCCCGAAGATTCAAATCCTTGAGCACCTGGTTCTTGGGATTGTCGCACGTCCCGAACATGGTGCGCTGGTAGAGCCAGAGCATGTAGGCGGCGCCCAGCACAATCCCCACCACCGCCCAGGCCGCCCACTGCCACTTCACCTCGAATGCCCCTTGCAGGATGGTGAACTCCCCGATGAAGCCGTTCAGCAGCGGCAATCCGATCGACGAGAGCATCACGATCATAAACAGCGTGGCGTAAACCGGCATGACGTTGGAGAGTCCGCCGAGTTCCTTGATCTCGCGGGTGTGCCGGCGCTCGTAAATCAGTCCGACAATCAAGAAGAGCGCGCCGGTGGAAATACCATGGTTGATCTGCTGGATCACGCTGCCCTGCAGGCCGTGCGGATTCAGCGCGAAGATGCCCAGCGTGCAGAAGCCCAGGTGGCTGACGGAAGAATAGGCGATTAGCTTTTTCATGTCGCGCTGCATCATGGAGACCAGCGCTCCGTAGATGATGGCCACGATCGAGAGGAACACCATCCACTTCACAACGCGTGGGTCGGCGCTCGCCTGAGGGAGCAGCGGCAGCGAGAAGCGGATGAAACCGTACGTCCCCATCTTCAGCAAAACGCCCGCCAGAATCACCGAGCCCGCCGTCGGCGCCTCGACGTGCGCGTCGGGCAGCCAGGTGTGGAACGGGAACATCGGCACCTTAATGGCGAATCCAATGGCGAAGGCGATGAACACCCAGATCTGCACGTTGAGCGGCCAGAGGTTCGCGTGCTGCATCAAATCCATCAGGTTGAACGTGTACACGCCGGTGTCCGCGTGGTAGCGGAAATAGAGGGTCAGGATGCCGAGCAGCATCAGCACCGAGCCCGCCAACGTGTATAGGAAAAACTTGATCGCCGCGTAAAGTTTGCGCGGGCCGCCCCACACGCCGATGATGAAATACATCGGCACCAGCATGACTTCCCAGAACACGTAAAAGAGAAAGAAGTCCAGTGACATGAACACGCCGAGCATGCCGACCTGAAGCAGCATGAACATCGCGTAATACTCTTTCATGCGGTCCTGAATCGCGCTCCAGGAAGACAGAACGGAGAGGAAGCCCAGGACCGTGGTCAGCATGATGAGCAGGAAGCTGATGCCGTCGATGCCGAGGT
>JAIQGA010000325.1 GCA_020072925.1 Terriglobia bacterium
TTGCCGCCGACACCTGGAGATCTCATCCAGCTTTGCAAGAGCGTCGAAGAGGGACTTTGGCGGAAAGGGAGCGGCAAACTTGAGGTCATTAATCCTGTTCTGGCCTACGAGAATTGGCTGACGCAACGCTGGCAGCACGTTCTGCGACCAACCGGCAGGGTCATCGTGCTCGATGCAGGGAACGGAGCGTGGTCGGAGCTTGGGCCGTCACTATTCGAGGCTTTGGGATTCCGAGTTCATCGGCTTTTTTGCGCGATTGATGGCGCCTTCCCCAATCGCTCGCCCGACTGCGCCCGTCCAAGCAGCTTGACCGCGCTTAGAAACAAGGTGAGCCAAACGGATGCCGAACTGGGCATTGCCTGGGATGGAGACGGCGACCGAGTTGCCATCGTCGATAATGCCGGATCGATTGTTTCCACGGATGAGATTTCAGCCCTGATGATTCGCGATCTGGTCCCGCGCGAACTTTCGGCGCCAGTAGTCTACGACATCAAACTTTCCGAGATCGTGCGTCAAGCCATCCTTGATAGCGGTGGGCGGCCCGTCATGCAACGCAGCGGGCATGCCTTCATCAAGCGCACCATGATTGAGGAAAAGGCCTTGTTTGGGTGCGAGGCCAGCGGTCATTATTTCTTCCGGGAACTTAATGGCGGGGACGACGGGTTGTTCGCGGCGCTATATTTGAGCGATTTGGTGCACCGGCGCGGCCTTTCCCTGAGGAAATTGCGCCGGACACTTCCGCCCTTTTTCATCACACCCGACCTGCGCATTCCATCCGAGCTTCTCACCTTCGCCGAGGTTGCGAAACGGCTACGGTCGCGCCTACCGTCGGGGCGCGCGACGACGATTGACGGAATCCGTTGGGAGACCGAGCAGGGGTTTATTCTGGCCCGTGAGTCCGTGACCGAGCCCGTGGTCACGCTGCGGTTGGAGGGGCACACTCAGGACTCGCTGAAAAACCTACTCGACTTGTGCATGCGGGCTTTCCCCGAAGCGGCGGATGAAATCGCCGGGCAGATTAACCAGGTGCGTGATGCGAGCCAACGTTGACGGCCGGAGTTCCGCGGAAAGCGTGCCACCTTGCAGCCTTCAACCGCCAAACGGAGGACCCTCGCAGATGAGATTCCTGACTTTCCGACATGTCTCGCACGACGTCTTGTCCGAAAGCGTCGAGCCGCCGAGATCAGGAAAACGCAAGACGGCCCATTGTGGCGATAAAGGTGCTTGGAAGACCGAGGAAAAAGGAGAAAGTTGTGGTCGCCGTAACCATCATTTCTTCAGGCCCGTCTATGAGCTTGAACGCGGTCGTCGATCTCCGGAGACCGTGTTAACCTCGCACCCGAAGTGACGATTGTTACGGCGCTGCCCGGCGACCCTCGCGAAACTCCAGTTTTCTGCTTCAAGCTACGAATCGACTGCTTTCATAAAGAACCTCGGGAGGAAGTAACAATGTTTCGCTCTCTTAAACTCTTGGGAGGAGCGTTTCGCACCATCCTTACCTCAGTATTTTTTTCGGGCATGCTCTTTGCGCAGGTTGATGATGTCAGTTTGCGCGGCCAAATCACGGACCCCTCCGGCGCGGTCGTGCCGGCCGTCACCGTCGTCCTCGTTGGCCCCGATGGTGTGACGAAGGAGGCCCAGACGAATGAGGAAGGCCGGTACGCCTTTCGTAATCTTCCTCCCGGCACCTACACGGCGCGGATCAGCGTCAAGGGCTTCGCCGATATCGAAAAGACCGGTATCGTGATCACGCGTGGCCAGCCCCAAGTAGCGGATGTGCAACTGGTCGTAACGCTGGAGAAGCAGCGGGTCACGGTGAAGGGTGATGCAGTGGAGGTGAGCGTCAATCCCACCGCCAATGTGGGGGCAGTGGTGCTGAAGGGAGACGACCTCAACGCCCTTTCGGACAACCCCGACGATTTGCAGGATGAGTTGCAGGCGCTGGCGGGGCCCGCGGCGGGACCGGACGGCGGCCAGATTTACATCGACGGCTTCAGCGAAGGCCGCCTGCCACCAAAGGAATCTATCCGCGAAATCCGCGTCAACCAGAGCCCCTTTGCGGCGGAATACGACCGGCTGGGTTTCGGCCGTATTGAGATATTCACCAAGCCCGGGTCCGAGACACTTCACGGCCAGACTTTCTTCGATTTTGGAGATTCGGTTTTCAATTCGCGGAACCCATTTGCACTCACGCGGCCGCCTTACCAGTCCCGGCAATTCGGAGGCAACGTGGGTGGGCGGTTGAGCAAGAAGAGTTCCTTCTTTGTGGATGCCGAACGCCGCGACGTGGGCGAAGTCTCCGTGGTGAGCGCCCTCACCTTGGATTCCGCCTACAATGTGGTTCCCTTCAGCGAGTCGGTCTTAAATCCCACCTGGCGCACTACGATTAGCCCCCGCGTCGATTACCAGTTGACTCCGAAAAACACGTTGGTGGCGCGCTATAGCTACTCGCGCGAAGGCTCGGACAACAACGGCATCGGGCAGTTCGCAATGCCCACACAGGCCTACGATCTGCGCAGGGCGGAGCAGGTCGGCCAGGCCACCGAAACCGCTGTCCTGAATGATCGGGCGGTGAATGAGACGCGCTTCCAATACGTCCGGCAGCGAAACAACCAGGCCGGCGACAATTCCTTGCCCACGCTCGAGGTGATGGGGGCCTTCACCACGGGTGGCGTTGGCGGGAGTCTGGGTTCGACCAACCACGATCACTACGAGGTCCACAACCTGACCTCCATGACGATCAACAAACACCTGGTGAAGTTCGGCGGCCGCCTGCGGGATCTGCATTGGTGGGACCGCTCCCTGCAAAGCTACAACGGCATGTTCACCTTTACTTCTCTGGATGCCTATCGCTTGACGCTTTTGGGCCTCGAGAACGGCCTGTCTCCCGAACAGATTCGCGGGCAGGGGGGAGGCGCCAGCCAATTCCTGATTGTCGCGGGGAATCCGGTGGCGGATCTCAATCAGCTTGATGTCGGCCTCTATTTGCAGGACGACTGGCGCGTGCGGCCAAACTTCAGTCTGAGCACGGGACTTCGTTATGAAACGCAGAACGGCATCAGCCACCAGCACGACTTCGCGCCGCGCTTGGGCCTCGCCTGGGGAATCGGGCGAGGCAAAACGGGTTCACCCAGGACCGTCCTGCGCGCCGGGGCGGGGGTTTTCTATCAACGCGTGTCCGCTGATTTGAGGCTGCAGGCGCTCCGCCTGAACGGCTTCACGCAACAGCAATATCTCGTGCCCAATCCCGACTTTTATCCCACGATTCCCTCCTCGGAAACTCTGGCAGCCAACCGGCAGCCGCAGACCCTTCGCCAGATCGCGGCGGACCTGCGCGCGCCCTACGTCACGCAGGCGGCCGCAGGGCTCGAGCGACAGTTGCTTAGGAACGTGACACTCGCCGTCACCTACACCAACTCTCACGGTGTCCATCTCCTGCGCTCGCGAAACATCAATGCGCCGCTGCCCGGCACGTACAATCCGCTGAACCCGGCGGACAGCCTCAGGCCATTCGGCGGCACTGAAAACATTTACGAGTACGAGTCCAGCGGCCTCTATAATCAGAATCAGCTCATCACCAACTTCAACGCTCGCATCTCTCCGCGATTCACACTAGTCGGTTTCTACATGCTCAACAGTGCGCGCAGCAACAGCGATGGGGCAGGGAGTTTCCCCGCCAACCCCTACGACTTGAGCTCGGAGTACGGTTCTGCTTCGTTCAATGTCCGGCATCGCTTCTTTCTGGGCGGCTCCATCCCCCTGCCTCTGGGTTTCCGGATTGCCCCGTTCCTCACGGCGTCGTCCGGCCGGCCCTTTGACATCGTTCTGGGAGAGGATCTGAACGGCGACTCGTTGTTCAACGATCGGCCCGCCTTGGTCACCGATCTCTCTCGCCCGAGCGTGGTCCAGACAGCGTACGGAGCGTTTGATACTCTTCCCTTCCCCGACGCGGCACTCCTCCCGCGCAACTATGCCGTGGGCCCGGGGCAATTCAGCCTGAACATGCACCTGAGCAAGACGTTCAGTTTTGGCAGGGAGGCCGGTGCCGCTTCGGACAGCTCCTCGGGTGGGCAGGGGGGCCATGGCGGCCACCGCGGAGGGCCGCCGGGAGGCGGACTCGGTCCGGGCGGGTTGAGCAGCGGAGGAGGCTCGATGCATGGCCTTTTCCACGGGGAGAGAGGAAATAAGCGCTACAGCCTCGAGTTCACCATCGACGCGCATAATGTTTTCAATAACGTCAACCTGGCCACGCCGGTCGGCAACCTGAGCTCGCCGCTGTTCGGGCGCTCCAACGCCATCGCCGGCGGCTTCCATGGAGGAGCCACCGCGAACCGGCGCATCGAACTGGAAACACGTTTTACCTTCTGATAGAAGAGGGTAGAGTTTGCGCCATGGCGTCCACGCCGAGACATCCCGAGGTTCTTCTGATCGGTGCCGTCGCCGCGTTGGGGTGGGCTGGGTCTGCCCTCCTCGCCAGCCACATGAGTGGGTGGGCATCGCTGGCCCAAGCCTACCGACTCACAGGAGAGTTCCCCGCGCAGCGTTGGTCTTTTCAGAGCGCCGCGATGCGCTGGTACGCCAATTACGGTTCCTGCCTGACCGTCGGCGCGGACTCGGCGGGCTTGTATGTTTCAGTATTCGCAATCTTCCGCATCTTTCACCCACCCCTATTCGTTCCCTGGTCTGAGATTTCCGTCAGAAGAGGGAGAATCCTGTGGTCACGGGTCGTGGAGTTTCGTTTGGGACGAGAGCTCGCGATTCCCTTCCGAGTGTGCGAAAAACTGGCCACAAGGCTGCGCGCGTCGGCGGGTGGATCTTGGCCTCTGGAAATCAACGCCTGAGGCGCCGACCCGAGATGCCTTGTTGCGGCGATGTCCTCATCGCCGAAACGCGCCGGTGAGGGTACCGGCGCCACATGAGCACGGCGGTCACAGACCGCCGCTACAGCCAAGCGTGCAAGAACATATGTTGCTCGACCAGATGCCAAGTCACTCCAGTCCCCATCATCAAATGGCCCATTGCCTGGCGTTTTGTTAAAGTGAACACGCCATGGGATCTCTCCGGCGCGGTTTGGCCGCGCTCATCGGCGCGTTTGCCGCACTGCTGCTCCTTCATGCTCCGCTGCTGCGCTTGCCCTATTTCTGGGACGAAGCCGGGTACTATATTCCGGCTTCGCTGGACTTCTATCATTCCTGGCAGTTGATTCCTCAGAGCACGCTGCCGACGGGCCACACGCCACTCGTGCCGGTTTACCTGGCGACGGTGTGGCATGCGTTCGGGTTCTCTCCGCTCGTCGCGCGCTCGGCAATGCTGCTCCTGGCAGCCGCGACATTGGCAGGTCTCTACGCACTCGGCTGCCGTCTCACGAGGCGCGAGGTCGCCATTTGGAGCGCCGTACTACTGGGGCTGATGCCACTCTTTTTCGCGCAGGGTTCGCTCGCACATGTGGATTTAGCCGCGGCGCTGTTTACCACGCTCGCCGTTCTCTTCCTGGTCGAGGACAGGCCATGGATGTTTGCGTTGGCAGCGGCCCTGGCGGTATTGAGCAAGGAAACGGCGGTGGTACTCCTGTTGCCGGCATGGGTCTACATCTGGCGGAGGCAGGAGGCGCACCGGCGCCATGCCAACCTGCACTGGGTCGCATGGGCTCTGCCCCTTTTGCCTTTGGCGGCCTGGACCATCTACTACCATCACGTGACAGGATATTGGACGGGCAATCGCTCCTACCTTGCCTACAACCTGTATTCAACGCTGAATCCCGCACGCATCTTCTGGAGCCTGCTCCGTCGGCTCTACGAGGTCTTGATCGGCGGCTTCAACTGGCTGTTGAGTGCAGGAGCGGTCATGGGCGTGTGGTGGGGACGAATGCAATCCGCACGCCAGAAGGCAAGCGCAGAGGCTCTTAACGACGAATTAGTAGTAAGGCATCAACCGAACAGCACCGGGGGCGCGGCCCACAAGTTCCTCTGGCTCGTCATCGGCCTGGGGACAATCTACGTGCTCATGCTGAGTGCGGTAGGTGGCGCGATCCTGCCACGCTATTTACTGCCGGTCTTCCCGGTGCTGATCCTGGCAGCCGTCATGCTACTCTGGCGACTGCCGCGCAGGCTGGCCAGGGCACTTTGCCTTGCAACGGCGGCAGGGTTCATTGCCGGCTGGTTTATTAACCCTCCCTATCCTTTCCCTTTCGAAGACAACCTCGGTTATGCCGATTTCGTGCGCCTTCACCAGGAAGCCGCTCGAATCCTAGAGGCGCATCCCGGGCGACCTCGCATTTTGACCGCTTGGCCTGCCACCGAAGAATTGGTCCGCCCCTCCCTTGGCTACGTTCAGCGCCCCTTGCACGTGGTCCCATTGAGTGGCTTTGCGGCGGATGATTTTCGGGGTGTCCGCGCGGAGTCATTCGAACTCGTCTACCTATATTCCCGTCAATGGAATCCTCCAACCAATTGGATGTCGCTCTTCCCCACTTGGGAAAAGCTCCAGGGCCAGTACTTTGACTATCGACCGCAGGCGCCCGATGACGCTCTGGTAACCCGATACCACCTTGAGCTACTGCGCCAATTTGAGCGGCGGGGGCAATGGGTGCGGATTTACGCC
>JAIQGA010000326.1 GCA_020072925.1 Terriglobia bacterium
GACTGGAATCAGCGTGAACTTCCCTGGTCTGGCAGGATTCGTTTTGGGTGGAATCGTCTGCGTCCTGGGTCTTCGCTTGGAGAAACGTTGGGCGCGTCCCAGCGTAATCGTCTTGGCATTATTGGGAGTCGCGCGCCTTCTCGCTGCGAATTACTCCGTTAACCCGACAGTTCCCCGCAGCTTTTACACTTTCCATCCCCCCGTGCTCTCGCATTTCGAAGGCTCGCCGGGCACGTTTCGAGTCGTCTCACTGGTCCGTTTCAAAACTTCCGGCGATAACAATGCTGATCTTCAGACCTACATTAATTTCCAGTCGTTACCGGCGGCAACGGATTTGCCCACCGCGGCGCTCCACGCTTTTCAGGACCGACTACTGCTCAGCACCGGCTCCATGCTCAGCGGGGTCGAGGAAGGCATCAACATTGACGTGGAGCGTTCTCTGCCACCTTACCTCTACGACCTGTGGTTCTACTTGATGTATCAAGCGCCCGGCCCGTACTGGGCGGATTTAATCCTGGGCCGAACAAATGTGAAATACATTATCCGGGCCTCTCCGTTCGAGGTCCGCACGCGGCGCCTGGTGGAGAGAATTCAGAATGGCTCTCCTCAACCGAGTTGTCTCTACCAGGATCTCTACGCGATGCCGCGCGTTTATGTCGCCGGATCGTCGATCTTCTCGAACAGTTCTCTCGACACTCTGCGTCGGATGGCCTCGGCGGATTTCAATATGCACGACCACGTCATTCTGGCGGCCGACGCCCACTCCGCCCCCGACGTGCAAGGCGCCGGGGCCGCGGGGCAGGCGGAGATTGTGGCGCGCCCATCCAACGCAGTCGTTCTGCGCGCGGATTTGTCAAGGCCGGGCTACGTGGTGCTCCTCGACCGCTACGATCCAAACTGGCACGCCAAACTGGACGGCCGCGAAGTTCCGGTCCTGCGCGCCAATCAAATCTTTCGCGCAGTTTACGCGCCCGTCGGCCGGCATGACGTCCGCTTCTACTACCGGCAACGCGGCCTGAAAGCGGGGCTGGTAATCTCGCTGAGCACTCTCGTACTCCTCGGCTTTCTCTACTGGTGCGGCGTGCGGCTGCGCCTCTTGTGATAGCATTCGCTGGGCCAAGAATAAGGATGGAGGGAGCATGGGTGCCGGAGGTCAGCGGCCACAGCTCGGTGGACTGGAACAGAGGGCGGGCGACTTCTCTTCGCGCGATTATTGGATTGCCTGCGGGATCTTCCTCGTCACCCTCTCGGTCTATGTATTGACCAGCCCCGGCCGGATCGACATCATTGATGCCCAATACCGTTACGAAGTCGCGCAGAACTTGCTACGCTACGGGCGTCCCTACGTTACTGACCCGGCGTTGTCCAGCCCTACCTTCAGGGTCTTGGGACCGGATGGCTCCTTCTACAGTAACTTCGGGTTCGCAGGGACAGGGTTCAGCTTGCCTTTGGTTTGGCTCGGCAACCTGTGTGACGCCGGAAAAGGCGAAACAACTCGGTTTCTCTTTTCGCTCACCTCTTGCATTTTTGGCGCGCTCTGTGCTTTGGTCCTCTACTTTTTTTATCGCGAGCTTCGAGTCTCCCGACAATCCGCTGTTCTCTGGACGGCCGTTTCTTCCTTCGCGACCTTGCTTTGGCCGCTCTCAGCGTCCAGCTTTGAAAACGTCGAGCGCGGCTTCCTGGCATTCCTTGCCGTCTACCTGGGGTATCGGAGCGCGAAACAGCGCTCCAAGGCGCTTGCTTTAGCAGGGGGTATGAGCGCGGGGCTTCTGCTTTTGTACCGTTGGTACATGGGGTTCATGCTCCCTCTGCTGGCTCTTTCAGTCCTCTCTCCGCCAGCCGCCACCAAAGACCCGTCCCTGGCCGGGCAACTGCGCAGGCCATGGACGCCCTCACCTTTGCTCACGAAAGCGATACAGCTACTGGATAATATTTTTGATGATCTGTGGACCGCAATGGTACGGGGAGAGGCGGCTTCGGAGAACCGAAGGCGCGTCGTGGCCTTTCTCGAAGGCACCACAATTGGTTTGGTCGGAATGGTGGCTTACAACCTGGAGCGCTTCAATTCACTTTTCCATAGCGGGCAGACGATCATCATCCCTGTGGTTGTTGCGAATCCCTTGGTGGGATTCCTAACGCTCTTTGTCAGCCCAGGAAAAAGTGTCTTCCTTTACAGCCCTCCACTCATTCTGGGATTCCTGGGTATCGGTTATCTCTGGCGGCGAGAACGATGGCTGACCTACGCAATCCTTGGCGCGACTCTAATCTGGGTCGCCTTGATGTGCGGCACATTCTCTACAGGCGGCGACTGGTGCTGGGGACCGCGTTATTTCGTCAATGTCATGCCCTTGTGGGCATTGCCGTTTCCCTTCCTTCGCCCGGGGAAATTCCTTCGCCGCCTGGCTATAGCCATCGTCGGACTGGGACTCGTGGTTCAACTGATGGCTGTAAGTATGGATTTCCAGCGCTTCTTCTTCGAGCGGCGGCTTTCAATTTTCTTTTTTGTCCAGGATCCCTGGTATTACTTCAAGCATAGTGCTTTGCTGGCTCGCCCTTCCGAGATCCTCTCGTTGAAAGAGGGCGTCCCGTCCACGGCGAGCAGGTTTTCGCCGACGCCCTATCCCGGCTTACTAACGTACTGCGTATTCGGGCCCCCGGGGAATACTCTCTACATGGCCGACCGATGGGTGCGCGGATTCGAGGTCTTCTTTCTCCCACGGCCGTGGCCCTTTTGGTTACGGGACATCGAACCCAGCCGCCGGCCCATCAACCTCTCGGCTTGGCTGCTCGGATGCCTTGCCCTCTTCATGTTGGGCGCGGCGTTCATCGTGTGGGGGGTGCATCACCCGCAGTCGCGCGCCGCGCCCGTGAGCGCTCGCTGAGTAAACCGCCATTTTGGACAATAAAGAGGCTTTTCCCTGGCACCCGATACCGAGGGACCCGCTGCCTTCACGGACGCACGCCCAGCTTACGCAGGAAGGTCATCATCGGGCACCAGTTCGTGAACGCCGACTGGAACAGATTCAGCCCCACAAACGCCGTAAACAGGTACCACTTGGGATTGACCCAGTAGCCAAGCGCGAGCGAAGCCATCACAAACGCTCCGGCAATCAGTCGCAACAGTCGATTTAGATCCATTGTTTCCTCCGAAAATTGAGATCTCTTCACGCCACATTTTGACAATGCTGTCAGCTTTCAGCCCTCAGCTATCAGCAACCCAGGATCGGCGGCTGTCAGCCAGTTTGCTGATAGCTGATGGCTGACGGCTGATCGCTGCTCTTATGCTGCCTCCGTCACCGTCGCAGGTGCTTCCTTCCGCTCTCGTCGTGCGTGCAGGTAATACAGCACCGGGACGGCCATGCGCGAAAGCAGTGTTGACGCCACTTCGCCCGCCATCAGCGAGATGGCGAGGCCCTGAAAGATCGGGTCGAACAAAATCACAAAGGCGCCGACCACCACCGCCGCCGCGGTGAGCAGCATGGGGCGAAAGCGCACGGCGCCCGCGTCTACCACCGCTTCTTCGAGGGGCATGCCCTGCTGGCGGCGCAATTCGATGAAGTCCACCAGGATGATGGAATTCCTCACGATAATGCCCGCGCCGGCGATGAAGCCGATAATCGACGTGGCCGTGAAGAACGCGCCGAACAGGGCGTGCGCCGGCAGGATGCCCACCAGCGTGAGCGGAATCGGCGCCATAATCACCAGCGGCACGCGGAACGACTGGAACCACGCCACCACGATCACGTAAATCAGCACCAGCACTACGGCGAAGGCGAAGCCCAGGTCGCGAAAGACCTCGTAGGTGATCTGCCACTCACCATCCCACTTCATCGAGTACGTGTCGGTGAGGAAAGGCTGCTGCGTCATGTAGCGCTCGAGGGTCGTGCCCGCCGGTGTCTTCAGGTGCTCGAGTTCCTTGGAGAGTTTCAGGATCGCGTACACCGGGCTCTCTTCCTTGCCCGCCACGTCTCCGGTCACGTACACCACGCGCTTCAGGTTCTTGTGGTAGATGCTCTGCTCGATAGTGTCCCGCTCGACGTGGGTCAACTCGCTGAGCGGGACGAGCGTGCCGTTTGTCGAGGCCACGCGGATTTCGCCCAGGTCGGTCAGGTTCGTGCGCTCCGCGCGCGGGACCTCCAGCATGATATCGACGTCTTCTTTTTCCTGCGGCTGGTGCGCCAAGCCAACGGCCGCGCCGCTGAGCGCCAGCCGCAGTGTCTGCGCGATCTGTTCCGCCGTGACGCCATTGAGCGCCGCCTTCTCCTTGTCCACCACGAAGCGGTATTGCGGCTGCGGATCGTCCACCATCCAGTCCACGTCCACGACGCCCGGCGTTTTCTTGAACTCGTCTCGGACTTGCCGGGCGACCTCGATCTGCTGGTTGTAATTCGGCCCGTAGACCTCCGCCACTAGCGTCTGGATGACGGGCGGTCCGGGCGGGATTTCCGCCACCTTAAGCCGCGCGCCGTACTTCTCGCCGATCGGATCGATGGCCAGTCGCACGCGCTTGGCGATGTCGTGGCTCTGCGCGGAGCGCTCGCCTTTGGGCAACAGATTGACTTGGATGTCGGCCTCGTTCGGCCCCTGCCGGAGGAAGTAATGCCGCACCAGCCCGTTAAAGTTATATGGCCCTGCGGCCCCCGCGTAAATCTGGTAATTGACGACCTCTGGCTCCTCCGCCAGGCGCCGCGCCACTTCGCGCGTGACGTGTGCCGTCTGCTCGAGTGTCGTCCCTTCCGGCATGTCCACGATCACCTGGAACTCGCTCTTGTTATCGAAAGGCAACATTTTAACGCGCACAATCTTCAAAACAGGCAACATCACCGCCAACAACAGCAGGAGCACCACGCCAACGAGAAACATCCGCCGCCGCTTCGTGTTCACGAGCAGCGGCATCATCACCCGGCGGTAGAGGCGCGTGGTCCAGCCCTCCTCCGCTTCTTCTCCCTCGTTCCCGTGAGTCTTGGAGCGGGAAAGCATGCGCAGCGCCGCCCAGGGCGAAATCACGAAGGCGATGAAGAGCGAGAACAGCATGGCGAGCGATGCGCCCACGGGAATGGGGCGCATATACGGCCCCATCAGGCCGCCCACGAACGCCATGGGCAGAATCGCCGCGATCACCGTCCAGGTGGCCAGCGTGGTGGGATTGCCAACTTCGTCCACCGCCTCGACGGCTACCTCCGCGAACGGCCGGCCTTTGTTTTCGGGCAGATGGAAGTGTCGCGTGATGTTTTCCACCACCACGATGGCGTCGTCCACCAGAATGCCGATCGAGAAGATCAGCGCGAAGAGTGTGACGCGGTTCAGCGTGTAGCCGTAAATGAAGTAGATGAACAAGGTCAGCGCCAGCGTCACGGGCACCGCCGCCAGCACCACCATCGAGGAGCGCCAGCCGAGCGCCAGCGCGATGAGCGCGGTCACCGAGAGCGTGGCGAGCAGCAGGTGCTTCAACAGCTCATTGGATTTTTCCTGTGCCGTGTCGCCATAATTGCGCGTCACCGTGACTTGCACGTCGCTCGGGATGACCGTACCTTTCAGCTTCTCGACCATTTCGAGCGCGCGGTCGGCGACGATCACGGCGTTCTTGCCCTTGCGTTTGGCCACGGTCAGCGTGACGGCGGGGTATTCGCCCATGGCGCTCGCCGGGCGAACCTTGGCGCCGCGGCCGTAACCGAAAAGCACGTAGTTGGATGGCTCCGCAGGACCGTCCTTGATTTCCGCGACATCGCGAAGATAAACCGGGCGTCCTGCGGAGACGCCGACCACCACATGGCCAACTTCCTCCGCATTGCGCAGGAAATCGCCGGTCTCGACGTTGTATTCCTGATTTGCCGCGGCGAACTCTCCCACCTGGAGCCGCTGGTTGGAGCGCTCGACCGTCTGGAGAATGGCGCCCGGAGCCACGCCGTATCCGGCCATCTTCGCCGGGTCGAGCAGCACGCGAATCTGCCGTTTCTCGCCGCCAATCAGTTGCGTCGTCGAGACGTCATCAATACTTGTGACCTGCCGCTCGACTTCCGCGCCCACCCGGCGCAATGTGTAGCTGTCGTAGCGGTCGCTCCAGAAGGTGAGCGCCAGCACCGGCACGTCGTCAATCGAGCGAGGCTTGATGAGCGGCTTCGAGGCCCCTGGAGGGATCAGATCGAAGTGGGAATAGAGTTTGTTGTAGAGCTTGACGATCGACTCTTCCTGGTTCTCGCCCACCTTGTAGCGCACGATGGCCATGCTGAGCCCCGGACGCGTAATCGAGTACACATACTCGACGCCGGGAATTTCCCAGATGAGCTTTTCCATGGGGGTGGTGACGCGCTCTTCCACTTCCTTAGCGGTCGAGCCCGGCATCTCTACGAAGACGTCCATCATGGGGACGATGATTTGGGGTTCTTCTTCGCGCGGCGTCTCAAGGACCGCGAAAGCCCCCAGCAGAATGGCGAAGACCATAATCAGGGGCGTCAGCTTCGAGTTGATGAAATAGTGGGCGACGCGTCCCGCCGTGCCCAGCTTACCCTTCGTCATAACCCCTCCACGCGCACGCCGTCGCGCAGGCGGTCGTCCGGCGACGTCACCACACGTTCGCCTTCTGCGAGGCCGG
>JAIQGA010000327.1 GCA_020072925.1 Terriglobia bacterium
CGGCGGCTCGCTGGAGGCGGCGGTCCGCACGTATTTCATTGCGGCGCTCGAGCCTCCGCCTGCCGCGCCGGGGCGCGCGCCCGAAAAGCCCGCCGTTAAGGTTGATATTCGCCAGCTCACGTTTTCGCCGGATAAGACGCGTGCTCTAGCGCGAGTGACGTTCGAAGATCCCAGCGCCGTCGCGTATTACGATATGGTCCTGCAGAAGCGCGCCGGAGACTGGACGCTGGCCAGCGTCTGGCTGGGCGAAGAGGAAGAGAAGCCCGCGGCGACTCCGTAGCTGTGCCGCGGACCTAATCCTCCGAGGGAGTTCCCCCGACTCTGCTAAGAAGGCAGCAGGAGTTTGGCTGGGTCGGGAGTTTCGACGAGAACCCCTCACCCGGCTCGCTCTGCTCGCCACCCTCTCCCCCAGGAGAGGGCGGGAATCATTAGCTTATACAACCCTCTCCCTTGGGGAGAGGGTGGCCGACGAAGGAGGCCGGGTGAGGGGTTACTTGCGGGTTTGGGTCGCTACTCCTCCCGATGATTACCATCAGCCCCCTTTGATGGGCCCGGAATCTTAAAGCCCCTGGCTTTGTCGGGGGCTCCTTACTCCCCCGGGACGGAGTTCTCACATATCGGGCGCGCAGGGTGATTGTCAGCGCGCGCGTATTCCAGCATAATCGTAATTCCATGAAACACGTCATTGTGGGGACGGCCGGGCATATCGATCACGGCAAGTCCGCGCTGGTGCGGGCTCTGACCGGCACCGACCCGGACCGCCTGGAAGAAGAGAAGCGGCGGGGAATTACCATCGACCTGGGTTTCGCCCACTTCGATTTGGGCGAGGATCTGCGGATCGGGTTCATTGATGTCCCCGGTCACGAGCGCTTCGTCAAGAACATGCTGGCCGGAGTCGGGGGCATCGACCTTGTGTTGCTGGTCGTCGCGGCAGACGAGTCGATCAAGCCCCAAACGCGCGAGCACTTCGATATTTGCCGACTCTTGGGAATCCAGAGAGGACTGGTGGCCATTACCAAATCCGATCTGGTCGAGGCTGATATCCTCGATTTAGTGCGCCTGGAAATTCAGGAATTCGTCGGTGGCTCGTTCCTCGAAGGCGCGCCGGTCATCCCGGTGAGCGCGCGGACGGGAGAAGGCTTGGACGCACTCAAGGCCGAGCTGCGCCGCCTGAGTCAGGCGATTCCACCTCGTCCCGTGGAGTTACCCTTTCGCCTGCCCATTGACCGTGCCTTTGTCATGAAGGGATTCGGCGCCGTGGTCACAGGCACGCTGGTTGCCGGCCGAATCGAGAAGGAGGCGCAGGTCGAGATCTTCCCGCTCGGCCGCCGCCTGCGCGTGCGGGGGATGGAAGTGCACAACGCGCCGGCGCAGGTTGCGTTGGCCGGGCAGCGCACAGCTTTGAATGTCGTGGGCATCGAGGCCAAAGAGATTGCTCGCGGCATGGTGCTGGCGCCGCCCGAGACCTTTGAGGCGACCACGCGTCTCGATGCCCGGCTCAATCTGCTTCCCACGGCGCGGCCGCTGAAAAACCATTCGCGAGTGCATTTCCATTGCGGCACCGCTGAAATGCTGGCCGAGGTCGTACTCCTGGAAGGAAAGGACCTGAAACCCGGCCAGACCGCGCTGGCGCAAATGCGCCTGAGCGAGGCGGGCCTGTTTCTGCCCGGCGACCGATTCATCATCCGCCAGTTTTCTCCCGTCACCACGATGGGAGGCGGAATCGTGCTGGACAATCAACCTTCCAAGCATCGCGTGGGGGATGCCAGGGTTAGCGAATTTCTGGGGGTGATGGAAGCAGGCGATTCGAAAGCTCGCCTGGAAGGGCTGCTGCGCGAGAAGGGCGAGTATCCCATTCCCTCGCTCGGAGCGCGGCTGGGCTGGCAACCCGCGGAGATCCTGCGGGTCGCCAGAATGCTGGAAGTCGACCGCCGCGTCCTGCTGCTGGGGCAACCCGCAAGCGTGCTGGTCCACGCGGAGCATTTCCAGGGATTGGCGAAACAGGTGGTCGAGCAACTCGAAAAATTCCACGCGGCGAATCCCCTTGTGCCCGGCCTCTCAAAAGAGGACCTGCGCGCCCGGGCGGGCGCAAACGGCGTGATTCCTTCGCCGCTGCTCTTCAATGCTCTGCTCCTGGTGTTGACGGAGCAACGCAAGGTGAACGTGCAAGGCGAAACGGTGCGCCTGGCGGGGCGAGAAGTCCAACTGACGTCCCAGGAAGCGGCAGCCAAGGAGCAGATCAGCGCCGCCTTCGAGAAGGCAGCGCTGGCTGTTCCCAGCGCCCAGGAAGTGATTGCCGCGCTGGCCATCGACCGCGGGCGGGCTTCCAAACTGGTTCAAATTTTGCTGAAGGAAAACGTCCTCACTAAAGTGACGGAGGATTTGATTTTCCATCATTCCGCCCTGACGCGGCTCCGCGAAGTGCTGGCGCGCCGCAAGACGCAGAACAACCGCATCAACGTTGCGGCTTTCAAGGAGCTCACCGGTTTGAGCCGCAAGTACGCCATCCCCCTGCTCGAATATCTGGACCGGGAACGCGTCACGCGCCGTGAGGGCGACGACCGGATTATTCTTTGAGATTTTTCTACGAGGCCGGTTGTTGAGGGCCGAGAATCGTTTTTTCCCTACTTCCGACTTCCTACTTCCGCTGTGAAGGATTTGAGTATTTCCGCCACGAGCGCCACCGGCAATCCGACGACATTAAAGTAGCAGCCTGAAATGCGCGTCACGAAGCGCGAGGCATATCCCTGGATGGCGTAGGCGCCCGCTTTGTCGTATGGTTCACGGCTCTTCACGTAGTCGCGGATTTCCTCGTCGTCGAGATCGCGGAAGGTGACGAAGGTGATTTCGTGGACGCGGGTCTCAATCGTGTCGGGAGCGCGCGCCAGGCAGACGCCGGTAATGACCTCGTGGGTTTTTCCGGAGAGGAGGCGCAGCATTTGTGTGGCGTCGTGAGGTCCAACGGGTTTGCCGAGGATCAGGCCGTTCAGAACCACGACCGTGTCGGCTGCAAGCACCAGGGTGCCGGGCGGGGCCTCCGCGGCGATGCACAACGCTTTGCTCTGCCCCGCGGCCATGGCATATTGCGTGGGGTCGGCTCCGCGCTCCGGCGACGGCTCGGGCAGAGGGCAGGAGCGCACCTCGAAGTCAAACCCTGCGTTCCGCAGGAGTTCCTGCCGGCGCGGTGAGTTGGACGCGAGAATGAAGCGCATGTGAGGGGGATTATAGAGACGGCTGCGGCCCGTCACAAGTGGTTTTCTCCTGCGGCGCGGTGTGCTACACTTCCTGCTCCTTTTCCAACGCTCGACGATAAGGACGGAGTCTCCGGCATGGACGAAGTTGGGAAAATCCTGCCCACGGTTTTCAAGTCCCACGTGCAGCATGGGGAGCCACCCGTGGCGGAAATTCTGGCGCCCCTCTGGCCTCGTGTGGTGGGGAAGGCCATGGCACGGCAATGCCGTCCGGCCACGTTCAGTCGCGGGACGCTGACCGTGGTCGCGGAATCGGAGTCCTGGAGTCTGCAGCTCCAGCAGATGGAAGATGAAGTTCGCGCGGAAATTAACGCTTTCCTGGGCGGGCCGGTGGTGAGGCGATTGGTCGTGCGACAAGTCATCGGTCTTGACGCTGTGAACACGGGCGCTCCTCAGGCGGGGTTCCCACGGCCCGACAAAAGTCCGCGCGAGTGGGCCGACCGCGCGGCAAATCCGAAGTCCGGCATTGCGCGCCTTGCCCACCGCGCCATTCAGAAGCGGTTTACGCGCTCCTTTCGAAAGGTAGATTGATGGCACTGACGGAAAAGGACGTCCGCTACGTGGCGGAACTCGCGCACCTGGAACTGACCGCCGACGAGGTGACGGAGTTTTTGCCTCAACTCGACGCGATTCTGGAATATATCCAGAAGCTGAACGAGCTGGACACGACGCAGGTGGAGCCGATGGCCCAGGTGACGTACCCGGCCGCGGAGAATCCTGCCTTGCGTTCCGACCGGCCGCAGCCAACCTTCCAGCAGGATGAAGCGCTGATGAACGCCCCGGAGCAGGGCGCGGGATATTTCCGGGTGCCGCGCGTCATCGAGCGAGAATAACCTGCATTGCGAAATCAACAGGTTCGCAACCAAGGCTTGAATCTCCCAAACTGAAACCTCGAGGCGCAGCATCCCCTGTGGACTCGAAGATTGCCATGGACTTGACCGCCTTAACGATCGATCAAATTCGGGACCTGCTGGCCAGCCGGAAGGCGACCGCCCTGGAGCTGACCGAGGCGCACTTCGCCCGCATCGAGCAGAAGGACAAAGACGTGCGCGCTTACCTTAGTCTCTGTTCCGAACGCGCGCGCGAGCAGGCCCGGAACATTGACCGGAAAGTGGCGGCGGGCGAACCCCTGGGGCTGCTGGCGGGAGTTCCCGTCGCGGTGAAAGACGTGATACTCGCCCGAGGCACGCGCGCCACCTGCGCCTCGCGGATTCTGGAGAACTACGTGGCGCCTTACGACGCCACGGCCGTACGCCGGCTGGAGGAGGCGGGGGCCATCATCCTAGGTAAGACGAATTGCGACGAATTCGCCATGGGTTCGTCTACGGAAAACTCCGGTTTCTATCCGACTCATAATCCTAACGACCTGACGCGCGTTCCCGGCGGCTCGAGCGGCGGCTCGGCGGCCGCCGTGGCGGCCAACCTGGCGATCGTTTCGCTGGGCTCGGACACGGGAGGGTCGATTCGCCAGCCTGCCGCGCTGTGTGGCATCGCGGGGATGATGGGAACGTACGGGAGAGTCTCGCGCTTCGGCCTGGTGGCGTTCGCGTCCTCGCTCGATCACATTGGGCCGTTCGGGCGCTCGGTGCGCGATGTGGCGCGCGTCCTGCAAGTCATTGCGGGGCGCGACCCGAAAGATTCGACTTCCGCCGACATTCCCGTGCCCGATTATGTGCAGGCTCTCGACGCGGGCGCGCCCGGCCTCAAGGTGGGCGTACCCAGCGAGTATTTCAAGGGCCTCAACCCGGAAACCGGGGACAATATTCAGAAGGGCATTGACCTGTTTGGGAAACTCGGGTGCTCGGTGGTGCCCATCAGCCTGCCCCACACGGATTATGCCATCGCCTGCTATTACATCATCTGCACCGCCGAGGCGAGCTCCAACCTGGCGCGCTACGACGGCGTGCGCTACGGTTTCCGCTCTCCCGAGCACGATGACCTGCGCGACATGTACAAGAAAACGCGCGACCGCGGTTTTGGACCCGAGGTCAAACGCCGCATCATGCTCGGGACCCACGTGCTCAGTTCCGGTTATTATGATGCTTACTATTTGAAGGCTCAGAAAGTGCGCACGCTCATTACCAGGGATTTTCTAGAAGCCTTTGACGACGTGGACGTGATCGTTACGCCGACCTCGCCCCTTCCCGCCTTCAAAATCGGAGAGAAGGTCGACGACCCGCTCCAGATGTACCTCGCCGACATCTACACGGTCACGGCGAGCCTGGCGGGCATTCCGGGCATCTCCGTTCCCTGCGGCAGGACGAAGTGCGAGCCGCACCTGCCCGTCGGCATGCAACTCCTCGCCAAACACTTCGACGAAGCGCGGCTTCTGCAAGTCGCCCAAGCCTTCGAGAAAGCCGGCGGGTTTGAAGTCGCTTGATTTCCCAGCGAAGTCTCAAAGAGCGAATCGTATTTTTCCCTGGAGTCCTGAGTCAGAAGTTCGCCGCCTTATCTCGCACTCGCTTGCCCGGCAGACCGGACTCATAGCACGGGCATCCCGTGCGCACGGCCAGGATGGCCGTGCTACGACCGGTGCAACCTAACAGCCTAGGCGACTTTCACTTCACATTGAGTCCAACCGTTCTAGGGTTTCCACCACACGGTCACCGCCGAGAAGCCTGTCGGGCGGAGAACATCCACCTGTACACGCGTCGGCTTTTTCTCCCTGTAACTCAATCGCACGGTCGTCGTCTGCCTGGGGTCGAGGCGGGGCAGAGGCGCTTCGTATTTCTCCATGGGGAGATCATCGAATCCGTAAACGATCCAGCGCAACGTGTATCCGTCCAGCGGGTACATCGGCAATTGGCGTCGCGACCTGACCGTCGCTGAAAGGGCGCCACCCTGACTGGTGATTTGGAGGTTCTCGACGGGGCTGCATTCCCGCCGAAGCACCTCGAAGGAAGGCTTGCGCCCACCGTACACATCCACGACGCCATGCACGCGCTGCTTTAGCACCCCGACGCCTTTGTCTCCATAAATTGTGCGGTAGTCGTTGTAATCGAAGAAAATCGCTCCTGCCACGAAGTCAAATTCCCTAAACACCCTGTTGTGATTCTCGAGAATTTCAATGCGCCTGGGGCCTCGGTGAGCCCGACGCCGGCGATCTCCGGATCGGTGTAGATCGGCCGCGGCACCGCGCGGTTGTCGACGATCGCGTCGTGGCCGCAGGCGTTCTCGGCGGCGACCTCGCCCTCGCGGAATGCGGTGTGGGCGAGCTGCCAGTAGCCGGCGCAATCGCCGACCGCGTAGATGTGCGGCACCGACGTGCGCCGGTGCTCGTCGGCCGCGATCCCCTTCCGCTTGTCGAGCTGCACCCCGATCGCCTCGAGCCCGAGGCCCTC
>JAIQGA010000328.1 GCA_020072925.1 Terriglobia bacterium
ATAACTTCCGGCAGTTACTGGCCCTCGTTTCAGTTGATGAGAGGTAGCTCATGTACTGCCGGAATTGTGCTCGACAGCTCGCAGACAACGCCGAATTCTGCGTGGCCTGCGGGCAGCGTCCTCTGATGGGCGTGAAATTCTGCTCGGCGTGCGGGGCGGAAACGTTGCCCAACGCCGAGGTCTGCACGAAATGCGGCGTGCGGGTCGGCGGGACCAGCGACAAAGATCTGGTGACGGCCATCCTGCTCTCGATGTTTCTGGGCGGACTCGGCGTCGACCGCTTTTACCTCGGCTATATCGGCTGGGGTGTCCTCAAGCTCCTGACCGGGGGCGGTTGTGGCATCTGGGCAGTGGTCGACCTGGTGCTCATCGTGCTCAAGAAGCTTCCCGATGCGGAGGGCCGCCCGCTGCGCTGGCAGCCCGTGCCCGGCGTTGGGGACAAGGACTGGACGACCGCGGAATTGCTTTCAATTTTCCTGGGCTTTGTCGGCGTGGATCGTTTCTATCTGGGGTATACTGGACTAGGCATCCTTAAACTGGTAACGTTGGGCGGCTGCGGGATCTGGAGCATCGTGGATGTGATCCTGATTACGCTCAACAGGCTTCCCGACGCGCAGGGAAGGCCGCTGCGGCAGGTTTAGATGACCCCCCAATTCTCACAAGGCATCCCGCGCTGGGCCCTGCTGCTGGTGGCTATCGCCGCCTTCTGCGCCATCCCTCCGGAATTCTTCGCGCGGGGGCCCGACGTATGCCTCTGGCGGCACCTGTTTCACCTCGCCGCGTGCCCCGCCTGCGGCTCGACGCGCGCCCTGGCGGCTTTCTTTCACGGCCGCTTTGCGGAGGCCTTGGCCTTCAACCGCAATATCGTGGTGACGGCGCCGCTGCTCTTATCGCTTCTTGGCCTGGATTTGTATCATCTCGCTCGCCGGTTACTGCGCCTTTCCAACTTGAATTCCCGCGCGGGAACGCATAAATTGCCAGACCTGAGTGATCAGCCTTCGTAAGTTCGTGGACTCGGCGCGCGCGGAATTGCCGGCACCGATTCTTGCCCGGCGGGCTTCCATCCTTTTCAGCCTCTCCGTCCTGACGATGCTGCTTTCGCTGGCCGCCTCGCAGGCGCTGCTGTTTCTGGCCGCGGCGGTCTACGCGCTCCACCTGTTGCGAGACCGGCCCACCATGCGCTTCCTGCCGGTCAAGCTCCCGCTGGCGCTTTTCATTTTCTTTACGGTCCTCTCGATCTATTGGGCCACCAATCCCGTGGTGGGTTGGTTCGCCGTACGCAAGCTGGCGCTTTTCCTGATTTGGTTGCTGGCCGTCAACCTGATTGCCAGCGTGCGGCATCTGCGGATGCTGATGCAGGCGCTTTTTCTCGAAGCCGCCGTGGCGGGCACGGTCGGGATCGTCCAATTCATACTGCAATTCCGGGAAGTCCGCGCGCTCCATCCGGGCCGTTTTTATCTTTACATGATATCGACACGCATTCATGGCTTGATGGGCCACTGGATGAACTTTGGCGGCCAGGAAATGCTGGTGTTTGCCGTGCTGCTGGCGTTCTTGCTCTTGTCTCCGAGAAGCGGGACTCGAGACTCGGGAATCGGGAATCGGGGGTCGGGTGTCGGGAGTGGGGTATCGGGTGTAGGAAGTGGGGAGCCGGAGATTGTGGAACGATCCGCTAAGGAGGCGGTGCTGCCTCCCGAATCCCGAGTCCCGAGTCCCGAGTCCCGTCTCTGGTGGATCGTGATGGCCGTGGTGGCTCTCGCCATCGCCCTGAACTTTACACGCGGCGTGTGGCTGGGATGTTTCGTCGCGACATTTTACCTGGTGGCGCGCTGGAAGGCGCGCTGGCTCTGGGCGCTGCCTGTGCTGGTGGCCATCAGTTATCTCGCTTCGCCCTCGCTGGTGCGCCATCGCGTATGGCTGGCGTTCCATCCGACGCAGGATCCGGCGCTCTCGATTCGTCTCGAAATGTGGGGTGTGGGCCTGCGGATGATGCGCGCGCATCCGCTTGTCGGGGTCGGCCCCAACAACATCGTGGAAGTTTACGCGCTCTACCTGCCTCCCGGAAGATCCCCGGAGGCGGGATTCCACGAGCACATGCACAACGACTTTATGCAGTTCGGGGCCGAGCGCGGATTGCCTTGCCTGGCGGCCTGGGTGTGGTTGATGGCCGCGCTGGGCTGGCACATCTGGCGCGCTCGCCGGAGAATTCGCGCCCAGCGCTGGGTGGCGGATGGCGCCTTTGCCGCCTGGCTGGCCATCCTCGCCGAGGGCTGCTTCGAATTCAATTTCGGCACGTCGCCGGTACTGATGGTGTTTCTCTTCGCAACGGCAGCCCCTTTCGTCGCGGGCCGGATCGAGCGCAGGCAGGAGAACGCATGAAACTTCGGGAGTCGAAAGTCGAAAGTCGAAAGTCGAACAATGACGAGACGGTTTACTTTCGACTTTCAACTTTCGACTTTCGACTTATTCCATGACTTCCAAGCCCCAAATGCTGCGCAGCTCCATGGTGGTGGGATTCTTCTCCCTGCTGGGCGGGCTGACGGGAATCCTGGTCGAAACCAGCATCGCCGCGCATCTGGGTCTCTCCAAAAGTTCCGACACGTTTTACGTCGCCTATACGGTTCCTTACGTCATCACCAATCTGCTGGGGGCGACCGGGCAGTTCTCGCTGGTGCCTTTTTTCTCCTCGCTGGAGACGCGGCATTCGCGCGAGGAACTCTGGAGGGGCTTCAGCTACGCGGTCAACCTGCTTTTCCTGGGTCTGGGGGTGATCGCCGCGATGGGAGCGGCGCTGGCGCCCTGGCTGATTCGCGGCATCGCTCCGGGCCTGACGCCTCCGCAGACGGCCCTCGCCACGAAACTCGCCGGGTGGCTTTTCCTGGTGATCCTGCCCGCCGGCGTCGTGGAAGTCTTCCGCTCGTTCCTGCTCAGCCAGCAGCGTTTCGTCCTGCCTTCGGCCTCCGGCTTCATACGCAACGTCACAGTCATTCTCCTGATCCTTTTCACCTTCAACCGCTACGGCATGTACAGCATCGTGATGGGATATTTCCTTGGATACCTGCTCCAGTTTCTGGCGCTGGGCGGCCAGATTCTGTGGAGCTTCCGCCCTCGCTATTCACTCAGCCTGGTGGCCTCGGGCGAGGCCTTCCGACAGTTGCATGGCGCCGGCACGGCCCAGTTGCTCGGCGCGGCGGAGTGGCAGGGTGTGGTGATTGTGGAACGCATCATCGCCTCCTTCCTCCCACCCGGCACGTTGACGGCGCTGAATTATGGCTTCAAGATCATGAGCACGATCGCGGAATTGCTCAGTGGAAGCGTCGGCACCGCCTCGCTGCCCGCCCTCTCGCGCGCCGTGGCCCGGCGGAACCGCGAAGAGGAAAGCCGCATCTACCGGAATACGCTGGAAATCAGCCTGACCCTCGTTTCCCCCATGACAGTCTTCTGCCTGCTGTTGCACGAGCCCATCATTCGCCTGATCTTCCAGCGCGGAAATTTCACGCCGGACGCCACCGCGCTCCTCTCCGGGATATTCTTCTTTTACAGTCTCAGCCTGGTGTCCTTTTCCTTCATTCGCCTGCTTAGTTTTGCTCTGTTCGCCCGCGGGGAAAGCGTTATGTACCTCCGCGTGGTCACGCTGTATTTCGGGATGACCATCGGCTTTGATGTGCTTTATGTGGTCGGATTAGGAGCCGGTGCCAAAGGAATTCCGCTCGCCTTGCTGACCAGTTCGATGGTGATCTCATTCCTGACTTACGTGTGGGACATCTCGGGGCTCCGCGCCTGCTGCGACAGGGTCCTGGCAGGTTTCGCGCTCAAAACCTCTTGCGCGAGCTTGCTGACCGCAGCAGTGGTGTGGGGATTATCGACCTGGATCGGCTCGCCGCAAAGCAGCCGCGGGAATTTCGTGGCGCTCACGATTGTCTGCGGCGCGGGAAGCGTCGTCTTCCTCGGCGCGCTCGCCGGCTTGCGCGCCTTCCCGATTTCCAAGCTGGCCGAAGTGTGGCAAGGCCCACCCGTCTCGTAGCGGCGGGCTTTAGCCCGGCATGCCGTCCTAAAGGGCGGCGCTACGTCTCGCCGGCTTGCGCCGCACAAGGGCCGAAGATTCAGGTCTGCACGCACCAATGCTAGAATGACATCGGAACCATCTTCCGGAGCCTGGAATACTTTTCGTGCAAACTGGAAACTCTCCTAACCCGGTCGTTCCATCTGCTGAGCCCTGGCTGGTTCGAAATTCCCGGCTTCTGCTCAGGGACCCGCGCCTGTTCCTCCAAAAAGTGGCGACTTGGCTGAAGCCGATGCGCGCCGACTATCGCCGTCGCTGGGATCGCGGCCTGCGGCGGTGGATGATCCGCTACCACACCGACCTGCTCTTCGACAAAGTCTCCTGGATGGGCGTACCGGCGCGCAAGATGGTCCTGGACGCATGGGTTTACCAGCAGATCATCCACGAGACCCGGCCGGAAATCATCATTGAGATCGGGAACGCGGAGGGCGGCAGCACCAAGTATCTGGCTCATCTTCTGGACATCGTCGGCCAGGGCGAGGTCATCGCCGTGGATATCGACCACTCGACGTTCCGCGGCCATCACCCGCGCGTCCACCTCGTGACCGGCGACAGCCTGGCTCCGGAAACTTTGGCTCGCGTCGAAGAAATTGCGCACGGCCGCCGGGGCATGGTCATCCACGACGGTGACCACAGCCGCGAGCATGTTCTGGGCGATTTACGGGCTTACGCGAAATTCGTTTCGCCGGGTAGCTACTTCATCGTGGAGGACACGGCCATCGACCTGTTCCGCGCCGGGGATGGCCTGGGGAGCGTGAATGGCCCCCTCGGCGCGGTCGAGCAATTCGTCAGGGAGGACACTCGCTTTCAGATTGATCCGGACCGGGAATACTTCGTGATGACTTTCAATCCCCGCGGCTATTTGAAGCGCGTGCGGTGAACGAAGGCGATGTCCAGCGAGCCGTGAGGGATGACTGCGAGCCGGAGGGCGCCCCCCCACGAGCGCGCCGCGGGCTTCAAGCTGCCGGGATTATCTTAATCTGTATTAGGCGTCGAAACTAAAGTTACAGCGTACATATGTTACGGACCGCAGACCCCTCACCCGGCCCTTGCGGGCCACCCTCTCCCCAGGGGAGAGGGTTAGAGACCAGAAGCACAGCCCTCTCCCTTGGGGGGAGGGTTAGAGACCAGAAGCACAGCCCTCTCCCTTGGGGGGAGGGGCAGGGGTGAGGGGTCGTTTCTCACTCTTCCATGTTTGTTTAGGTTAGTCTGGTCCTGATTCCTTACTTCTTACTCGTCACCCAACGCCGTCATGGCCCAATACCGCGTCCTCGTCGCGACAAACCTCTGGCCTGATGAAACCGACCCGGGCTACGGGGCGTTCGTTAAGGAGCAGATGGAATCGCTCCGCCCGCTGGGCGTGGAGTATGACGTCCTTTACATCCACGGGCGCGAGTCACGGTGGAACTACCTGCGCGCCATTTTCGAGATGCGGCGACGGCTCAGGGCGCAACGCTACGATCTGATTCATGCCCACTTCGGCCTCTCGGGGTGGGTGGCGCGTTGCCAGCGTCGCGTGGCCGTGGTGGTGTCGTTCATGGGCGACGACGTTCTGGGACGGCCCGCGCGCTCGGGCCGCATCACACTTTACGGGCACCTGCTGCGTGCCTCGAGCTTCGTGCTCGCCCGCTGGGTGTCGGCAGTCATCGTCAAGAGCCGCGAGATGAAGTCGCGGCTGAAACTTGATGCGGCCTGCGTGATCCCCAACGGCGTGGATCTCAACCTGTTCCGGCCGATGGACCCGCAGGAGGCGCGACGCGAGTTGGGTCTTGACCCGCGGAAGAAGTACGTGCTTTTCCCCTACAACCCCACCGAAGCGCGCAAGCGGTTCGACTTGATCCAAGCTGCCGTGGCGCAGGCCCGGGCCGCCGTGCCGGAGCTTGAAATCTTGCACGCGCAGGGCGTCCCGCACGATCGCATTCCGCTTTATATGAACGCCGCCGACGTGCTTGTAGTGGCCTCAATTTTCGAAGGCTCGCCGAACGCCGTCAAAGAAGCCATGGCGGTGAATCTGCCCGTCGTCTCGGTGGAGGTCGGCGACGTTCGCGAGGTGCTCGGCTCGACGGAGGGATGCTACATCGTGCCGCGCGATGCCGCCGCCATCGCCGACAAGATTGTGAAAATCTGCCAGGCAGGGCAACGTACCCTCGGCCGCGAGGGCGTGGGAGCGCTCTCCATTGATTGCGTCGCCCGCAGGGTTGTGGAAGTTTACGCGAGCGTTGTAGCGGCGGTGTCCCCGCATGCGCGGGGGTGACCGCCGGTAGGGGCACGCCATGGCGTGCCCCTACAAGCGCCGCTGCAGAAACTCTTCTTCACGCCCACCGCTCGCGCCAAGCCTGAAACATGAGGACGTTCCACAGATAGTCCTGCCGATTCCGCTGCCCGGAGAGGTGCTCGCGCCAGAGCGCCCGGACCGGCTCAGGACGGAGATAGCCCTCGCGCCGGAGCCGCGCCTCGTCGAGCAGTTCTTCCGCCCAATCGCGCAAAGGGCCGCGCAACC
>JAIQGA010000329.1 GCA_020072925.1 Terriglobia bacterium
GCATCGCGAGGCCCTCGACGACGCTCTGCGGAAACTGGAAGCGGCGCTGAGCCTGCTGGCGGTCAAAACGGGCGGCCTGCTGTAGGCGTGGCCGCAGCGCGCGTTGCGCGCGGGAGGTCGGCATGTCGCGAGACAGGCTGTTGCAGGCGGTCGCGGCGGTCGCGGTCGCAGCGCTGGCGATCGCGCTGGGTGGATGCGCTGCCTGGGCGTTGCCGCAACTCCGGCCGGTGGCGGCGCTCTGGTGCTTTGTCCCGCTGGCGTGGGGAGTCTGGGCGATGCTGGCGCCGCCCTCCTGGGTGCCGGGCAAGCTGCCGCTGTGGGGAGCGCTGCTCGGGATCCTTGCCTGGCTGATGGCGCTGATGGTTCTGGACCTGCCCGCGCGCCTGCTGGGCCTCTCGCTCGGATACCTGCCGCGTGCGCTGCTGGCCGCGCCCGTACTGGCCTTCTATTACCTGCTGTGGATGGCGGTCCGCGATCTCTACGTCCGGCTGCTGGCGAAGACATGAATCTCGCGGCAGCGCGGACGACGCGTTGAGCAGGTGGTGGAGACTACGCAACCTTGATGCGGGGCACGATTTGGGAAACCGCCCGCACCAGCCCCACGACCCCCGACAAGATGGGTACGGAAATGTCGGCGCGGGAGTCCGCGTCGGCGCCCAGGCCGGTGACGACGATGACGGGAGCGCGCCAGCGGTGGCGCGCCTCCTGGATCAGTGCGCAGGTCTGATCGTCGCGGAAGTGGTGGCCAATCACCAGCGCGTCGAAGGCTTGGGTGTGGGCCAGCGAACACGCCTGTTCCACGACGGTGGTGGCGACGACGTCGAACCCAGCCTTCTTGAAGCATTCGTCATGATTGACCGGTTCAGGCCAGATGGCAAGGCACGATCCCTTCGCTGTGGCCCAGGAGGAAACCAACTCTGAAGAAATGATGGACCAGTGGAGAATCCGGATGGCACTCACGAGGTTATCTTCCCCATTTCGAGGGCGGCGAAATACCTCAGGCGATAACTTTTCGCCTGGCCGGGTCGCTGCCGAAGGAATTCCTTCTTCGCTTGGAAAGTGAGCTTGCAGGCTTGCCACAGGAGGTCGCGTCGCGTGAAAAACACAAGAAGATCGAAGAATTTCTTGACTCAGGAGCCGGGATCGCGTGGCTTGGGGAACCTCGAGTTGCTCGCATGACCGAGCGAGCCTTGCTCCATTTCGACGAAGCGCGCTACCGGCTCCATGCCTGGGTGGTAATGCCAAACCACGTGCACGTCTTGATTACCCCCTTCGAAGGGTTCACACTGTCGACAATCCTGCACTCATGGAAGTCGTACACTGCGAAGGAGGCCAACCGCCTCTTACACCGCAATGGACAATTCTGGCAGGAGGAGTATTTCGATCGTTACATCCGGACGGAAGAACATTACCGGCGGGCGGTCGAGTATATTGAATCGAATCCGGTGATGGCGGGCCTGTGTAAGAAAAAAGAGGACTGGCCCTTCGGCAGCGCAGCGTACCAATAACGCTTGCGGGCGGGACGAATGCGCCGACACCGGGCAGAAGGCGCGCTCGCCGGCACCGAGCGGGCGGGACGCCCGCGCTCCCCAGTCAGGAGTTTTGGCTTTCGACAAGTTGCTTGGCGCGCTCGGCGGCGCGCACCACGGCCTTAATCAGGGTGACGCGCAGGCCGCCTTCCTCGAGTTCCAGCAGGCCATCAATTGTGCAGCCCGCGGGCGTGGTGACCATGTCTTTCAATTTGGCGGGATGCTCGCCCGTGTGCAGGACGAGCGCGGAAGCGCCGAGGAGCGTTTGCGCGGAGAGTTCCGTGGAAAGCTCGCGGGGCAGGCCGAGCTTCACGCCACCCTCCGCCAGCGATTCGATAATCGTATACACATAAGCGGGGCCGGACGCCGAGAGGCCGGTGATGGCGTCCATGTGCTTCTCATCCACCACCACGGTGCGGCCCATGGAGCCGAAAATTTCCTGAGCGAGGGCAACGTCCTCGGGCGTGGCGTGCTTGCCGGCGGCCAGGGCCGTCATGCCTTGCCGAATCAGACAGGGCGTGTTGGGCATCGCCCGCACCACGTGCGCGGGATGCCCCAGTTCGCGTTCGATCAGCCCCGTGGTCACGGAAGCCGCGGCGGAGATGATCACGGCATCTTTGCGCAGCTCGCGCTTGATTTCCTGCAGGACACCTTTCACCTGCTGCGGCTTGAGGCTGATCAAAACCAGGTCGGCGCCCACGACGGCGCGCGCGTTGCTGAGATGCGCCTTGATCCCGTACTTCTCCGCAAGGTAATCGGCGCGCGGCTGGTGCGCCACGGTCACCTCGACGCGGCCCACGGGAATGAGCTGCGAGCCCAGCATCCCCGCCAGCAACCCTTCTCCGAGTTTCCCTGAGCCGATCAGCGCCAGCTTCCTGACGCGAGCTTGAAAATCCTTCGCCGCGCGCGTGCTTTTTGCTCCGTCCGTTCCGATCTTCATGGTCCCCCTAATCTTGCCTGGCCTGAGCCCGATAGATGAGCAAAAGTCGAAAGTCAAAAGTTGAAAGTCGAAGGCGCAACAACTAGATTGCGACGCTCATAGACCGCCGCGACTATGGAGTGCGGGAGCTTGCTCCCGCTTTGATTTTTGCCAGGCGAGCATCGTCGCAGAAAGCGGCGGCCCCCTTCCCGGCCGGGGTCGGGACAAGCCGCCGCACTCCAAAACGGTGGTCACCGGGCGGCGGTCATAGACCGCCGCAACAGCAAGAATCCCGGCTCGTCACTTGCCACCCTTCACTCGTCATTGCTCTTTTCACCGCCGAGCCTGCGCCTGAGCCGCGGTGGCCTCTTCTTTCGACGTCTGGATCCAGGGCATCATCTTGCGCAGTTCCGTGCCGACTTTCTCAATCTGGTGCTCCGCGGCCTTGGAGCGCAATTCCAGGAACCTCTTGCGGCCTTGCGCGTTCTCGCCCATCCATTCCTTGGCGAACAGGCCGCTCTGAATATCGGCCAGGACTTTCTTCATGGTCTCGCGCACGTGCGCATCAATCACCACGGGGCCGCGCGTGTAGTCGCCGTATTCCGCGGTATCGCTCACCGAATAGCGCATGTACTTGATGCCGCCCTGATAGATGAGGTCCACGATCAGCTTCAATTCGTGGAGGCACTCGAAGTAGGCGATTTCCGGCTGGTAGCCGGCTTGCACCAGGGTCTCGAACGCCGTCGCAATCAGCGCGGAAACGCCGCCGCAAAGCACCGTCTGTTCGCCAAACAAATCCGTCTCGGTTTCTTCTTTGAAGGTGGTGCGAATCACGCCCGCCTTGAGGCTGCCCAGACCCTTGGCATACGCCAGGGCGGTCTGCTCAGCCTGTCCGGAGGCGTTCTGCTCGACCGCCAGCAGCGCCGGGACGCCGATGCCCTCCTGGAAAAGTTCGCGCAGGCGGTGGCCGGGGCATTTGGGCGCGATCATGACGACGTCCACCGCGGGCGGCGGCACGACGAACTTGAAATGAATGTTGAACCCGTGGGCGAACAGCAACGTCTTGCCGGGCGCCAGGTTCGGGGCGATATCACTCTTGTAGACCGCCTGCTGCACCTGATCGGGAATCAATACCACCACCACGTCGCCGCGTTGGGTGGCCTCGGCCGGCGATAGGACCTCTAATTTCTGCGCCTGCACCTTGGCCCGCGAAGCGCTCGTGGGCGGCAGGCCGACAATCACCTTGACCCCGCTGTCACGCAGGTTGAGCGCGTGCGCGTGACCCTGGCTGCCGTAGCCAATCACCGCCACCGTCTTCCCCGCCAGGTGTTTCAAATCTCCATCGTGCTCGTAATAGACTTTTGCCATGGCTTTGAAATCCTTGTTTTGAGATGTGGATCCTGAAATGATGAATTATGAATTCTGAATTATGAATGAAGAACAAAGTACATCAAGTAGACTTCTTTTGTCCATTCATCATTCATAATTCAGCATTTGGTTTTACTGCGCTTGCCCCACCAGGACTTCTGCGGGTGCGGGCCGCGTGGTTTTCACACAGGCGAAAGGCAGAACCCCCAGTTCGCCAAAGTCCGCGGCAGGTCGGCGCTCGCTGGAGGCCGGAACTTCCAGCAGGTACTTCCCGTGGCTGGCAAACACCAGCTTGGCTTCCGGGAAAATCCGGAGAATTTTCCCTATGACGAGGGTATCCGCTTCGGCGTCGATAAAAACGAAGGAAGCGTCGCGGGAAGTTTCGTGGCGATAGTAGGTGACGTGTCGCACGCCCTCCGTGCGCCGGAGGAAATTGAAGATGTGCTCGGCATCAGCTTCGGTCGAGTCCACCACGGCCATCAGGGAAAATCCCTCCGGGTGCGCCGCCATAGCCAGGGTCGCAATGGCCAGACCCTTGCGCCGGAAGATGTTAATCAACCGGCACACCGAGATGAGATCGTTCACGGTTTCAAGCGTCATCAACCATTGCATAACTCACTCCTGTATTATTGCCAATGCTTCTACCTCGTGCGAATTGCCAAGATCCTTCCCTGCGCTCCGCGGAGCGCGGGCGTCCCGCCCGCAGGCGGCCAGGATGGCCGCGCTCCCAAAGTCGCCACTACACCGCCCAGAGGTCGTCGAGCGCCTCTTCTTCCACCAGCACGCGCGGCGGCTCGACCACCATCTCCGACAACGCAGCGCCCGGCGGCACGATGGGGTAGACGTTCTCCGAGGGGTCCACCCAGAAATCGATCAGGCGCGGTTCGCGGTCGCTGAGGAAGTCCCGCACGGCGTCGGCCACGTCCGTGCGATGCTCGACGCGCGCCCCGCGAATGCCGTAGGCTTCCGCCAGCTTCACGAAGTCGGGAGCGAAATCCAGATCGATATCGCAATAGCGTTTTTCGAAGAAAATCTCCTGCCACTGGCGGACCATGCCTAGCGCGCGGTTGTTGAGAATGGCAATCTTGACGGGCACGTGATATTGCACGGCGGTGGCGAGATCGTTCAGGGTCATCTGGAAGCCGCCGTCGCCGACGACGGCAATGACCTGACGCTCGGGGAAGGCCATCTGCGCGCCCATAGCCGCGGGAAAACCGTAACCCATCGAGCCCAGGCCGCTCGAGGAAAGCCAGGTGCGCGGCCGCGAGAAGTTGTAAAACTGCGCCGTCCACATCTGGTGCTGGCCCACGTCCACCGCCACGATGGCGTCCTCGGCGGCAAACTGCGAGAGCGCCTCAACCACCGACTGCGGCTTCACGTTGTTGGCGTACTTGTCGTAGGTGAGCGGGTGCTCGCCGCGCCAGGTTTCAATCCGCTGCAACCATTGGCGACGCTCCGGCTCGAACTCGGGTTCGCGCCGCTTCAAGACTGCAATCAATGCCCGCAACGCTTCCCGCGCATCGCCCACCAAAGCCAGATCCGCGTGCACGTTCTTGTTGATCTCCGAAGGATCCACATCGAAGTGGATTTTCTTGGCGTTGGGGGCGAAGCCGTTCAGTCGCCCCGTAACGCGGTCATCAAACCGCGCGCCAATGGCCACCAGCAAGTCGCATTGGGAGATCGCCATGTTGGTCGCGTAGGAACCGTGCATGCCCAGCATACCCAGCGAAAGCGGATGGCGGGAAGGAAACGCGCCCAGGCCCATCAGCGTGGTCGTCACCGGGACGTGCAACAGTTCGGCGAGCTCGCGGACTTCCGCGGACGCGTCCGCGGTGACGGCACCGCCGCCCACATAGAGCACCGCGCGGCGGCTCTCCAGCAACATGTCTGCAGCGCGTTCCAAATCTGCAGCGGTCCACTCGCGCGCACGCTCGGGCTGCTCAGGTCCCGTTCCAGGAGGATAACTTGCCTCCGACTTCTCCATCAGCACGCTCTTGGGCAGATCCACGAGCACCGGACCCGGACGCCCGGAGATCGCCGCCTTGAAAGCGCGCTGAATCACCGAGGGAATATCCGCCGCCGCGCGCACCAGGAACGATTGCTTCGTGCAGGGCAAAGTGATGCCAATCGTGTCGGCTTCCTGGAAGGCGTCCTTGCCAATCAGGGTGGCCGGGACCTGGCCCGTGAGCGCGACAACCGGGATCGAATCCATCATCGCCGAAGTCAAGCCCGTGATCATGTTCGTCGCGCCGGGCCCGGAAGTCCCCAAGCAAACGCCCGGCTTGCCGGTCACGCGCGCATAGCCGTCCGCCGCAAAGGCCGAAGCTTGTTCGTGACGCACCAGGAGATGCCGAATGCCGGCGCTGTACATGGCGTCGTAAAGGGGCAAGACGGCGCCGCCCGGCAGGCCGAACAGCACATCGACTTTCTCCCGTTTGAGACTCTGGAGCAAAATTTCCGAACCCGAAGCTAATCTCGGCATAAAGTAACTCGCTTTTTATCAACCCCTGCGGTGATACCGACCAGTCGGTAGGTAGCGTAACATGACCCGCAGGGGGCGTCAACGCCTTTTTCGACGCGCTCTTAGTAGTACTAGGTTAAATTTCTCAAGAGCTGTCCAATTTCGGAAATCGCATGTGGCACCACGGGCAAAAGCCGCCGAGCCTAATCAGGATTCGCTGCAGCCTCCTCCGCACTTGGGGCAAGGTCGCACCAGAAGTTTT
>JAIQGA010000016.1 GCA_020072925.1 Terriglobia bacterium
GGAAGCGCCAAGCTCGCTCCGACACTCGGCAGAAAGATCGCGGCGCGCCGCCCTAGCGCGGGCTGACGCCCGTAACCCAACGGCGAACAACCAGTCCGTTCACCCCGAGAACCGAACCGGCGCAGAGGAAAAGCGCGAACACCAACGAGAGGGGCAGGAGCACATAGACGGTGCCGCGCGTCAGGTCCACCCAGAAGTTGCCGATGGTGTTTGCCTGCTTGCGCGCAAAACCGCGAATGAGCGCGATGGCGACGGCGATTCCCGCAGCGGCAGAAACAAAGTTCTGCACGGTCAACGCCGCCATCTGAACGAAGTAACTGAGCGTCGTTTCCCCGCCGTAGGCTTGCCAATTGGTGTTGGTCATGAAGCTCACGGCGGTGTTGAACGCCAGGTCGGGGGTCATCGCCGTGGCGTTGCCGGGAGCGTGGTGCGTGCTGAATCCCACGGGGTTAAGCGGCAACAAGCCCTGCAGGCGCTGAATGACATACACGAACAGGAAGCTGATCAGGCTGAAAGCAAGGACCGACGCCGCATACTGCGTCCAGCGCTGTTCGCTGTCTTCGCGGATTTTACACACGCGGTAAATCAGACTTTCCAACGGGCGCAACAGGGGATGCAGGAAGGTGCGCCGGCCCTCGAACACGTTGGCCATGAAGAGGCCAAGAGGTTTCGTGAGTGCGAGCAGGATCAGGAAGAAAACCACAATGTACAAGACGCCACTTAGGGTCATACCCGCCTCCTCAGAACCGCTCCGGACGCAACAGCGCGTAAACCAGGTAACCGAACAGAAACAGTGCGGCGATGCCGGAGATGAGGTAGTCCATGGTCATGTCTCCATACGGGCCCGTCGCTTCCGCCACCAGCGCCGTGCCGCCACTACAGACCAAACGGCTTCTACCAGCCCGAATGGCCAAGCTCCCTGCAGAAAGCCGTAAATTGACCCTAGCGCGCACGACATTCCGAAAGCCAGGATGAACCACCGACTGCGATCCTCGAGCGCGTAGCAGAGGAGCATTGCGGTGACCGCAAACAAGCCAAAAGCTGAGAGGGCGTTCACGTTCACCTACAACCTGTCGCAGGCTTTAGCAAAAGCCCAGCAACCGATGAAGAAAAACACGGCGATCAATACGTAGAAAAGGTCAAACACAACCGTGTCACCTCGATTCCACGAAAATCACCCGGTGTCCCAATTTCTTGAGCCGACTTTCCAGGCGCTCCTCCTTCGATTGCCACCAGCGCCTCTTGCCACCCACGACGACCAGCGAGGCCGGGGCCAATACGTCTTCGAGAGCTTGCGAGGCATTCCGGCACAAGAAAATGTGAACGGAAGCTTCTCCCGAAAAACCGCCCGCCAGCTTGGCGAGTTTGTTCTGAAGGAAAGGGAGCGACACCGCCGGTGCGCTCAGCGGGAGCGTGTAAGGAACCGTATAAATGAATACCAGGCGAACGTGTGCACCAAGGTCCTGCGAGAGCGCCCATGCTTTTCCCAGAGCGCCCTGCGTTCCCGCGTCCGAAGTGTAGATTACGTCCACCGCGAGTGTGGGGATGGCGTCGCGGCCGACTGGACTCTCCCGCTCAAGTCGCAGACCTCCGGTTCCCAGTGGCACGGTCAATTCATAGCGAATAGCATTCCTCATGGGCCTCACTCAAAATGACTCTAGCGAGTGGCGCATAAAGAACGCATAAAGAAACCGTAAAGATTTTTTTATCTCTTCGGAGGGACTTGTAATTGATAGCCGACCCGCGGCACGGTCAGGAGGTAACGCGGGTTAGAGGGGTCGCGCTCGATTTTCTTGCGGAGGTGATTGACGAACACGCGCAGGTATTCGACTTCGTCACCGTAGTCGGGGCCCCAGATGGTTTGCAGGAGCTTGGTATGCGGAACCGGGCTGTTCCGATTCGCCGCGAGGCAACGAAGCAAATCGACTTCCTTGGGTGTCAGGGAAAATTCAACCTTACCGTTCAGGACCCGGCGGGTACTGAAGTTGATTTCCAGGTCGCCGAGTGACAGGGCTTCGGGCAGACCTTCGGCGAGTAATGGAGCGCGCCGAAGCGCCGCCCTGATCCTGGCCAACAGCTCGGGAGTGCCGAACGGCTTCGTGACGTAGTCGTCGGCGCCCGCGTCCAGAGCCTCGACTTTATCCTTTTCAGCACTGCGCACCGTCAGAACAATGATCGGAATCTCGCTGGACGCGCGGATGAGCCGGCACGCCTCCAATCCGCCAATCCCAGGCATGTTGATATCAAGAAGAACCAGGTCGTACTTCTCGTTTCGAACCGCCTCGAGGGCTTCCTCGCCGTTCCTCACGTCGCTCACCATGTAGCCATGCGACACGAGCGTCATGCGCATCACCCGCCGGATTTGCGGATCATCGTCAACGACCAGTATCCTGGCATCGCTCATCGCGTGACTTCTTTCCCAGCCAAAGGCAGGGTGAATGAGAACTCTGCGCCTTTTCCGGGCTCACTCTCCACCCAGATCTTTCCCCCATGTGCCCGGATGATTTCCCGAGCGATCGCCAGGCCCATGCCCGTGCCCGGAATCAAGTCCCGGTGCTCCTTGCTCCGATAGAACTTCTCAAAAATGCGGCCTTGGTCCTGTTTGGAGATTCCCGGACCGCAGTCGGTAACGCTGATGGTTACCGCGTCGTCCTGGACGCGGGCACGGAGGGCAAAGGCTGAACCGGGGGCGGTGTACCTGATCGCGTTGCTCAACAATTGCCAGAGAACGATCCCGACAAGCTCCGGGTCAGCCATGACGGGTGGAAGGTCTTCCGGAATATGCACTTCAGTTCTTCTCCCCTCGAGCGCGCCGCGGAGTTTCTCTAGGCTTGCCCTGACGAGGCTGGCTACGGCGTGAGGGCTGGTCTGCAATTGCAGCTTTCCGGCCTCGATGCGCGCCATTTGAATGGCTTCCGTCAACATCGAGTTCAGAAGATCGGTCTCCTCGTTCACAATGCGCAGGAGTTCCTGGTGAGTGGGATTACACGATCCATCCGCGAGCATTGACGTAACGGCCGCTTTGATGGGAGTAAGCGGCGTTTTGAACTCGTGCGCCAGCGCGTCAAGCAGCGTGGACTTGAGCTCCTCGCTTTGCCGCACCGCTTCCGCGTGGCTGGCCGTCTCCTGCGCGCGGGCGCGCTCGAGCGCAATGGCGGCGAGGTTGGCGATCGAGTGTTGCGCGGTTTCAGAGACCGACGCTCCCTGGATGGCCAGGCTCCCGATGGTCCGCCCCCCCAGGCTGATAGGCATCACGGTGATGGCGGAGGCAGCGTCGTGCCAGACGGTGCCTTGCACCGCCACATCTCGCAGCTTATGTTCATCCGTCGGGATGTCTGTGGGCCCGGCTCGGTAAACCCGGTCGGTCGAGCGGTCCAGGAAGGCAACGCCCTCCGGTTCGAATGCTTGCGCGACTTGAAGAGCGATTTGCCTCGCCAGTTCGGAGGGGTTATCGACCAGCAGCAGGCTGCGGCTGAGCGCGTAGAGTCGTTCCAACTCGTGCTGCCGCTGGATGGCTTCCTCCGCTCTTTCCTTGGCTCGCGAAGAGAGGTGACTGGCGATCACGGCGGTCACGAGGAACACGAACAACGCCAGCCAGTTCTGGGGGTCGGAAATTGTGAAAGTCCCCACCGGCGGCAGGAAAAAGTAATTGAAGCAGATCACCCCGAACACTGAAGCGGCAACCGCCTCGAAAAGCCCCCAAACCGTCGCGATGGCAAGGACCACGAGCAGGTAAGTCAAGGCCACGGTGGTGGAGTTAACACTAAATATTCTGGAGTATAAGAATGTTGCCGCGGCTATTAATGCCAGCGCGCAGACGATCCGGAGGACCTTCAGGAACCCCGTCCCCAGCTTCATCTTCATGACGTGAAACCTCGGGATGAATCCAATTGCCATTTTACCCCCTGATGTGCTGCCACGAAAGAGTGGATGGGTTGTCAGGAGCTTTCGCTTGGAACGAGGCATGGCCGCGCCTGCCGGAGAATGTGGCTGGACGCGTAGCCTGACCGGGTAGGGCTGACCAAAGCCAGGAAATCTGCCACTCGCGACTCCGGCTGAAGTCGCTTGACAATTGCATTCCCAAGATGTACAAGCATTGACTAACTTCCAAACAAAAAACGGAGGCGCCTCATGGACTCGAGATCTCCGGAGTGGGAAGAACCGGCCCCTGGTATTAAGATTCTGAGGCTTTACCAAACAAGATTGAACCCGGAATGGCCGAGAATCGTGATTCTCGAGCTAACGGCCGAAAGGTTCAGGGAGTTCGAGCACGACACCCTGGCATTTGATGAGAAGTACCACCTTATCCACGACAGCCCGATCTCGTGGATTTCGCCCTGCGCAAAGCCGCCGCAAGTTAAGGGAGTTAGGAACGCGTCGGATTCTGCGTCATGGACAGTAGTAATCCTCAAGGGCGGGGCGACGAAGGCTGCTTGCGCCGCTTATCCCCATGAGTCACCCTGATGCTCTGGCGGGAAACAATTCCGGGCCGAAGGGCCTCTGGCGAGGATGAAGGCAGCTCGGGCGAATGAGGGAACAGTTCCACCAAGGGTTTGGTGGGCCATGCCCCGCGAGGGGCGGGGCAACCACAGACGCCTGTTGGGCGCGGCGGGGTTCGTCCAAGAGCCGGAGATGGGCGTAAGGTGGAAAATCCAGACGGTGCATGAGGTTTTGGAAGCGCGGGTCGGGCCGAACGGAGTCAAAAGCCGGATCAACCATCAGTTGAACCAAACGGGAATCCCGCTCCGTATAGGCTTTTTCAAGCCAGTTAAGTCCCTCATCCTTCTCCCCGAGGGCGACATGAACTTGGGCGAAAAAAAACGAAGGTATGTAGCCTTGCTGTACATGCTCGCGCCATGCATTTAAGATACTTCGCGCGGCGGCCTTGTTTCCCGATTGAGCATAGGCCCGCGCTAGATCCACGGCCCGGGCCGGATCGTTGCCGGAAAGGCTAACCGCTTTTTGGCATTCTTGGACAGCCTGCTCGTACATTTTTTTCGCCAGGTAGCTGAGTCCCAGGCAATTGTGCGCGTTGACTGAATTAGCCTCCAAGCCGACCACCTTCCCGCATTGCTCGATGGCTTCGTCGTACCGACGGGCAAAATAGAACGTCCATCCCATCGCGACCTGGGTCGAGGTGGAGAGCGGGTCGAGTTTCTGTGTCCGGCGGACCTCGGCGATTGCTTCGTCCGCCCTGCCCATCTCAGATAAGTAGTCGGTGTACCTGCGGTGCGCTTCCCCGCTGCCCGGGTCCAACTCGAGGGCGCGCTTGAATTCTTTCTCCGCCTCCGGCCAGTTCCAATCCCCGAGGAATCGGACCTCCGCAAGAGAGGCGTGGGCCTCGGCCAAGTTGGGATCGATCTCGAGAGCCTTGAGCGCGTACTGCTTCGCTTTGGGCATCCTAATCTGTGGAGGCAGTTCGTCGGTCAGCCAGTAGTAATCCGCCAAGCCCGCGTAGGCGGGAGCGTAATTAGGATCTAGTTGGGTCGCCTGCTCGAAGTATTGCCGGGCTATCAGCCAGTCGCGTTCCGCACTCCGGTTCCAGTGAAAGCGTCCTTTCAGATAAGCTTCGTAAGCCGTGGGGACCACGGCAGGCGCACTTGCGAGGCGCGCGCGTTCTTGCGGGGTTACGGCAATCTCGATTTCATTGGCGATGGCGCTTGCCACCTCGGCTTGTAGTTTCAGTACATCCTGCAAGTCGCGCTGATAGCTTTTGGCCCAGAGATACCTGTCGGTGGGCGCATAGATCAATTGTGCCGTGATCCGTACCTCGTCTCCTGAGCGAAGCACGGTTCCTTCCACTACGGCGTCCACGTTTAATTCGTGCGCAATCTCCGGCAGCGGCTTATGCGTTCCCTTGTAGAGCATTGCGGAAGTCCGCGATATCACGCGGAGCGAGCTGATTTGGGCCAGGGCGGTGGTCAACTCGTCGGTCATTCCCTCCGCAAAGTAATCCTGCTCGGTATCCCCTGAAAGGTTCTCGAGCGGCAATACTGCGATGGATTCAATTCGGCCTGGACCTCCGACCCGAAACAGCCAGTCGCGCACGCCGCCGACATTCATCAGGACCATCACCATCCCCAGCACGACTGCGCAAGCTGCTGCCAGGGCCGCGATCTGCCATCGGGTGCGGGTCGGGCCGAAGGTTCGGATCGATTCTGCGGTCCGGGGCAACGCCAACTGGCGCAAGTCGACTTCCAAGTCCTGGGCAGACTGGTAGCGGTTCTCCGGCTCTTTCTCAAGACACTTGATGATGATCCGCTCGAGTTCTGGAGAGATCCTGCTGTTCAGAGCACGCGGGGGCACGAGGGGTTGGTGCAGAATGGCATCAGTCAGACGTGGCCCTGTCTCTTCGCGGAATGGCCGCTGACCGGTCGCCATCTCGTAAAGAACCGCTCCCGCCGCCCAGGTATCACTGCGGGCATCAACCGGCTGAGACTGCAACTGCTCGGGCGCCATGTAGGGCAACGTGCCGGCAGTCGCTTGGTCCCCGCTCGCAGAGTCGGTTGTGGCATTCGTCCCAATCGTTTCGCGCGGGGGCTTCAGAAGCTTGGCTATTCCGAAATCAAGAATCTTCAGCCGGCCGTCGGGAGTGATGCGCAGATTGGCGGGCTTTAGGTCGCAATGCACGACTTTCTGCGCATGCGCGGCTGCCAATCCGTTGGCCAACTGGACGCCTAAACGTGCGATCTCTTTTTCGGGCAGCGGACCTTTGGTCAGCGTATCGTCGAGTGAGGTCCCGGCGATATACTCAACAACCAGGTATTCCACGTTGCCTTGGCTGTCGAATTCCAAAAGAGTCTCAATGTTGGGATGGCTCAGCTTCGAAAGGGCCCGTGCTTCCTTGCGGAGCCGCTTACGGATCGCCTCATTGGTCAGCGCGCTCTGGGGTAAGACCTTTACGGCCACCTCTCGACCTAGCCGTTCGTCGCGTGCCAGGTAAACTTCACCCATTCCTCCCATACCGATTCTCTTCAGGATGCGGTAATGGCCGAGTAGTTGACCAATCAAGGGCTGGGAAACCTCTCTCTGGCGGACATATTAGGATTCGCAGGCAGGGCAAGTCAACCATTGGGCGACAATACGTCCAATAACCACTCATCGCCAGCGTCGGCCCTTAAAGTGAAGCTGGGGGACGCAAGTTCAGACGTTGCTGGAACAAAGAATGGAGGACCCGCGTAAAAGACCAGTAGTCAACAATCCACCGCAATTGGCCTGCCGAGGCGGGTAGGAGGCTCCGATGAACCATCTAGAAGGCATGAAGAGAGACTTGCTTGCCGCCGTAGTCCTAGGCTTAGTTGTTTCGAGTTCACTGGTGGCCGGGGATGGAGTCGCCCCGATTTCATATGACTTGCGGGTCCACATCAATCCGGATTCGGGAAGCATTGCGGTTGAGGGAAGCGCAAAGGTGCCACTGGAGAATCCCCACGCACGAAATTTCAGGTTCAACCTTCACGACACATTCACCATAAAGAAGCTGTGGATAAACGGAAAGGAGGCCTCCTTTTCCTTCGCCGATGCCGAGCCATTGCCCCTGACTCCTGCCGCAAGGACTGTCGTCGTCAGTCTGCCCCTAGATATTGCTCAAGGCCAAGTCCAAATGGACATCAAATACGAAGGACGGCTGAGAAAGCTCCCGGAGTTTGGCGCGATTCCGGGTCAGAAGCTGGCGATGGATGATCAAATCAACGCGCACATGGTCGAGCTCGCGGCCTATTCTTCCTGGTATCCGCAGTTTGTACTCGGGGGGCCAGTCCAGGTTGAGCTTGAGGTCTCCCTTCCCGCAGGTTGGGTCTCGGTCTGCTCGGGAGTGAAGCTCGATGAGCAGGTCAATCAAGGTCAGGCGATCACCCGTTGGTCTTCCGCGAAGGACTTCGACATCCTGATAGTCGCTTCACCAGACTACAAAAAGAAGTCGATTCGCCAATCGGGTATCGATATCGACATCTATCACACGCAAATGCCAAAAGAATTCATCGAAGGTGAAGCCAGCCAAATCGCCGCAGTGGTCAAGCTCTACACGGACCGCTTGGGAGAAACGTATATTCCGGGAGGGACGGTCAGACACGTGTACTCTCCCAAACGGAAAGGCCAGGGAAAGGCCGGAATTGCCCGCCCCGGGTTGATCGTCACCTCGGAAGGGCTGACGCTCGAGGCGCTCGCTACGGATCCTCATTTCTCACTGTTTCAACCGATCGCCCACGAAATCGCCCACTTCTGGTGGCATTTTGGCACCGGCCAGGGAGACTGGATCAATGAATCCTTCGCCGAGTACTTCTCTGCCGTTGCCGTTCAGAAGAATGTTTCCGAGGAGGAGTTCAAAAGCGTCCTCGCCGATTACCGGAAGCAGGTCAGTGAATTGCCCGTTGACGCCCCGTCCATTTCCAATATTCCGTTCTCAAACGACGCCGTGGGCTTTGTAGTCCGGTATTACAAAGGTGCGCTGATGCTCCACAATCTGCGAAAGACTCTGGGTGAGGAAAAGTTCTTTCAAGCCTGCCATGAGTTTTATCAGACGTACAAGGAGAGGCCGGTCGGGACGGGTGAATTTCGCAGCTTTTGGAAAGAGAAGCTGACCGATCAGAAGCATTTGGTCGATGCCTGGCTTGACTCCAAAGGCGGATTGCCTTCTCTCTGAGGCTCCCGACAGGTCTGCCAGCCCGCGAAGAGCTGCACCCCCAGCGGGGGTCCATAGGCCGTTGCGCCAGCCCAGTCAAATTTTCAGGAAAAGCTTTCGGCGGTACATCCAGAAAAGGATCAGCCAGTAAGTGAAGAGGATCGCCACGCCCTGCATGAAAGGCTCGAGCCCGGCGCCCAAGAAGCTAAAGAAGTGCGGCCCCAATTGAATACTGAACGATCTGGCAATAAATTCCTCGAGTAAGTCGGCGATGAGGTAAGACGCGATGGAATTCATTCCAATGACGACCAGCGGGTAGGCCCATTTCTTGTAGCCCTTCACGTCGATTACCGCGCTAAATCCCGCCAGCAAAAGGAAGCAGGCTCCACCGCTGAAGAGCGTCCAACTTGGCGTCCAGATCCGTTTCACGACCGGGCAGAGGTGCGTGAAGTGCAGCAGCAATCCGGCCGCAATGCCAATCACCGCCGCAATAAGAAGGCGCTTCATGGGGATGCGCGGCGCGGCAGCGCGCAGCCAGCGGCCCGCCGCCAGGCCAAGAATCATGGTGCCCAGGGTGGGGATAAAGCTGAGCGTCAAGTATCCGCCGCCGTTGTAAACGAAAGGCGACGTGCGAGGGAAGAGGTTCAGGAACCACTGGTCGAAGGTGTTGCCCAGATTGGCGTTCTTGTTCCAATGCGCGGCAAAGCCAGTGTAATTGTAATGCTGGTGCCAGTCGAGCGATACGCCCACAGACTGCCAACTAAAGTTCGGGCCCGGCACGGGATAAAGCGCCCAGGCCAGCCAGTAGCCCCCCAGAACGACGCCCAGGGCTGCCCATTGCCAGCGGGGCGAGCGGAATCCCAACAGAAACAGGAACGGATAGCCCAACCCAATCTGGGTGAGCGTGTCTTCGAAGGTGAAGTACGTTTGCGTGCTGTGCGTGGACCGCAAAAAGATTCCCAGGGCAATGAGCAGCAGCGCCCGCCACATTGCGTGCGCGAACAGCCTGCCGAACGTTGCCCCCTTGGCCAGGCGGCTGGCAATCGAGTACGGCAGCGCTACCCCAACCAGAAATGAAAACGACGGCTGAATGAGGTCGTGGAGCGAGCACCCGGCCCACTCCACATGGGTCTGGTTGTAAGCGAGGACTTTCCAGAACAGGCTAGTCGGAAACGCTTCGGCCACGTGCGAGAGGCGCAGGACCTCGGCCATCATAAGAAACATCACGAACCCGCGATAGGCGTCTACCGCCACATTGCGGGCGACGGGCCGAGCGCTACGGGTCGGCGCCGCCACCTGGGTTGAAGGTTCTGCAACTGTCGCCAAAAGTCACCTCGCGGCCGGGAAAGTCATTTTGTGATCATGCCCGGCGGTGAGTATACACCCGAATTTCATTGAGCCATTGGGCCAGTGAGTCATTTACCCATTTTGCCGCTGGTAGATTGACTGGCGGCCTCAGGGACTCGTTCCACCCCCGTATTCTTCAGCCCCATTTATGTTTTCAATGATTCAATGAATCAATGACTCAATCATGAAATCCCCTCAGTGGTAGGGCAACGAACGCAGTAGATCTTCTTGAGAAGGACTCGGGTGCGCGGCCGGTGTCGACATGCGGCCCTGGAAGTAAGCCTGGCAACTACCCACTGGCGGTCCGAGCAACCGAAAAGCTTCTGGGTTCGCGAGGGCGCGTCGGGCAAAAGGTTTTCCCGGCTGGTCGAGCGGCGAGAGGTAGGCCACCTGCCACCACGGTGAAACCGAGCGCGCCAGGATCGCCTCCATTTGCCCGCGCATTTGGTCGATGACGCCTTGCAGGGCGGGGGAGGCAGCCAGGTTCTGACTCTCGGCCGCATCTTTCTGCCAATCGAAGAGTTCCGTGTGACCTTCTGAATCCAGCAGGAAATGCCAGCGCGCGTCGCACAGGCTAAGCACGGTTCGCCCGCGCCGGTCGGCCTGCGAAGGAGTCAGCTCAGAAATCACCGGAACCGCGTCCTTCGCAGGCGCGCTGCTGGGCGTCCAGAAGCGGCTGAGGCTGGTTTGCGAAATTGGCGCGCCGACTTTCCCGAGTGCGAGTTCGAGAACCGTCGGGAAAATCTCACGCAATTCCGCAACGCTCTCGACGCGCTCTCCGGTGGGAATGCCGGGCCCGCTGACGAGCATCGGCACATGCAACACTTCGCGGTAGAGGTCCCAGCCGTGGTCATACGCGCCGTGCTCGCCGAAGCCTTCGCCGTGATCTCCGGCGACGATGACAAACGTGCGCTCACAGTCCGGAGAGGCTCGCAGCACTTCGATCAGCCGGTAGACCTGCGCATCGAGATAATTCAGGCTGTTGTCGTAGCCATCGAGCAGGTCTTGACGCTCGGAAGGCGAAATGGGACGGCGCCAATGCCCATCGTGCAGCGCCGCGGAAATGTGCCGCAGGATCGGCTTGGGGATCCGGCCGAAGCGGCGATCGTAGGGCGCAGGTGGCACGTAGGGCCGGTGCGCGTCCATGTAATTGATAAACAGAAAATACGGGCGGCGCGAGCGGTGGGCGTACCAATCGAACACCTGCCGGTTGATTTCCTCGGCATCGAGGTGGTCGAATGCGTTGAAGCTGACGAACTCTTGAAAGAGCGTCTGGTAGAGCGACTGTCCGACGAAGGTGGCCGCCAGGTTGTGGCGAAGCCAGTCGTGCGCGTCAACGTAAACGTCAAAGCCCTGGTCGAGCCCCCAGCCCGCCAGCCCGAATTCCTCGTTGGCGTTGAAAGCCGCCGTCTCGTAGCCCTGCGCCTTGAGGATTTCCGCCAACGTCAGCGGCTGCGCGGCCATGGCCTGGTTCCAGCCGGCACCGTGCTGATGCGGCAGCAAGCCCGTGAGCACGGAGGCAAGGGCAGGCAGCGTCCAGGACGTGGGCGCCACGGCGTGCTCGACGAGCACGCCTTGGAGGGCCAGGGCGTCCAAGCGCGGCGTGGTGGGCCGCGCGTAGCCGTAGCAGCTTAGGTGGTCGGCGCGCACCGTGTCCAGCATGATCAACACGATGTTGTTGTGGGGTGTGGCAACGGGCGGCCCGGCAAGGGGGGAAGGGAAATACTGCGGCTCGCTCGCGGCTACAGCTACCAGCGCCAACGCCAATGCCGCCACGACTATCAGGTCTAGCAACGCCAGCATCCGTCGCCATCTTCCGCTGGGGAACCCTTCCTCACGCTTCGATAGCCTGCGCAGAAGCAGCAGCGAGGCCGTAAAGCCCACAACGAAATAAATGGCCGGTGTGATGAGAAAGTTGACAATGAGCGGGACACTTACGAGCGGTTTCGGAACCACTACGCCGACACCCGCCCGGAACCAGAAGAGCAGCCAGCCCACATACGCTGCGGCAGCGCCAAACCCTGTGGCCGCGAAAACTGCACGCCAAAGCGGGTGCGTTTTTCTGAGTCCTGCAAACCCGCCTAGCAGCAGGCCGGTCAGCGCGCCGGCCGGGGCATCGGCCAGAGGAGCGATCAGCCAGATGGCGCCGCGCACGTCCGGTTGGAGAAGCCCGGTAAACCGCGGCAAATGGCGTAGCAAGCCTGCCTCGAGGAATCCGAGCGCCAACCCCAGCGCGGCGCCGACCGTGGCAAAGTCGAGAGCCGGCCGCGTGCGCTGGGCTTCGTTCCCCGTAGGCCGCCCTGCGCTGCGGTTCGGGTCGGGCTGGGCATGATCTTGGGGCATGATTCCGAGTCGAGGGTTGATAGTCGAATTCGCCGTGCCGCGACAATGTCTATGTTGGCCGGTATTCACTCCGGCCGTGAAAATCCATTCTACACTCTGCCACCTTCCTCGCGATACGACGGCGCGATGGGGAGCGCGGGCGTCCCGCCCGCTTGAGCGAATCGCGCTGTAGCGGCTGTCTGCGACCGCGGATCTTCGGTTTTCGAGCATTTCGGCGTTCATAGACGCGGCTAGAGCCCCCTGGATAGATAGTTTCACGTCCTCTCCCGTGTCACTGTATCTTGTTGAATCTAAGGGGCAGGGACAGCTAGTTCATCTGCAGACGTTTTGCGCCCGGCGCGGGGTGGATTTCGAAGGTCGAAGACGGAAGCTTGCGGTTGACTTTTACCGACGTGTAATGCGCGATGAGGTAATCACCACCGGGCTCATAGAATTTTTGTTGCACGGGCAGCCAGGACTCTTCGCTGATCCAGATTTCGACTTTGGCGAGCTGCGCGGCGATGCTCTCCTTGCGCGGGACGAGTTCGAGCACGGCGGTGGTATCCCCCTCGAGTTCCTCCTCCCGAAGGAACTTGACGCTGTAGGACTTCATTAACTCTCCAGTCTCGGAGCCGAAGCCGAGGAGCAGGAACTGCTGGACGAGCGCGCCGCGTTGCCCGAGGTCGTATTCCTGAATCTGGTTGATCTTGGGGAGATAGATCTGGCCCTTGTCTTTCTTGAAGAGGAGGAATTTTGCCTCGGGTTTATCCATTTCAATCATGATCTCGGGATTTTTGCTTTTGTGATAGTAGAGGCGGCCCTCCTCGATGGACTTGTCATTCACAAGAACCGTGACCTTGGTGTACTCGAGGTTGGCAGAGACGGTCTTCAGGCGCTTGGCGGCGTCATTCATGCGGGAGAGAATTTCCTTGAGGTCCGGCGCAAGTTTGCCCTTGCGCGCGGAGGCTGAGGCCGCCCACATCCCGCACAGCATAAGCGCTGCGAGGCCACACACTCTGAGATTTCGCCCGCGAAATTGCATGATGTTCATTCGTTTGTGACCGCCGGCGCGAGCACCGGGGCCATCTCTTAAGATGCCAATTCCGACGCTACCGTGCGACGATCACCGTATATCCCAGCACCACGTGGTTCTTGTCCCGATTGGGAACGATGACCTTGACGGCAAAGGGCATGTCGAGGCGGCGCTTCAGGATGACGGGGATGGCCTCTTCGGGCTTGAGGGGGGCGAAGGACTCGACCAGGCGCGCATCGATCAAGTATCGCCAGCCATCTTTACCGTGACCCATATCGACGATGCCCTGCTGGTGACGCAGATCGGTCAACTGCAGCGTGGGACGGTCATTGAACCAAGTTCGTGGGGAGAGGAATATGAACATCAGGATCGCCAGAACCAGCAGATCGTACTGCCAGCTTCCGCGCTCGTACGCCCAGAAAACCGTTCGGGTGACCACCAGCTTGATTTTGCTCCAGAGTTTTGCCAAAGCGCCCTCTCCCGGCCGGCTGGCGGTCTGAGGCAGAGTCCGATCATTAAATTCAGTACTGGGCGCCATAAATCTGAGACGAGAAAAATAACGGGAAAAACAGGAAGAATCAATCGGAAATAATGCGCCCGTCCCGCATGCGGATGATTCGGTCGGCGACCGCCGCAGCCTCAGGATTGTGCGTGATCATGAGGATAGTCTGCCGGAAGGTCCGGTTGAGGGTACGCATCATATTCAAAACGACTTGCGAATTTTCGCTATCCAGGTTGCCGGTGGGCTCGTCCGCCAGCAAAATCTTGGGCTCACAAATCACCGCGCGGGCGATGGCCACTCGTTGCTGTTCGCCGCCCGAGAGGGCATAGGGCCGGCGCTTAAGTTTTTCCTGCAGGCCCAGCATCTCGACGATGGCTTGAAAGCGGTGCGGATTGAAGCCGTTGCCCTGAATGTGCTGGGCGATAGCGATATTCTGCTGGGCGGTGAGCGTGGGCAGCAGATTGAAGCGCTGAAACACAAACCCGATCTTGTGCCGCCGGAAACGCGTGCGGTCCGCGTCTGACATCCGGGTAAAGTCGTTCCCATCTACCAACACGCTGCCAGTGCTGGGACTGGTGAGCCCGCCCAGGACGTGCAGGAGGGTGGACTTGCCGCAGCCGGAAGGACCGACCACCGCTACGAATTCGCCCTCCTGGACTGTGAGGTCTACGCCGCGCAAGGCCGGAACCTCGACTCTGCCGAGCCGGTAGACCTTCCTCAGATCGCGAGTGGCGATGATGGGGTCCATAAAAAAGTTCTCAGTCCTCAGTTATCAGCGCCAATTGCCGTTCACATTGTTCAGTAGTCGGTTCCTGCTGCCATCAACTAACTACTGACAACTGACTACCGACAACTTCATTCATACGCCAGCGCGTCTACGGGGTCGAGCTGGGCGGCGCGCAACGCGGGGTAGAAGGCGCCCAGCAGGCTTCCCAGGAGGGCGAGCGAAGCCGCGTACAGGGCCCATAGGAAGGTCAATTCGACGCTCAGGGTCGGAAAGGCTGCCAGGATGGCCTTGCGCCCCACGGCGGCGCCCCCGTAGCCTGCGAGGATTCCTACCACGCTCAGCAGTCCTGCTTCTCGCAGGATTATGGCAATGATATACCCTTTCGATGCGCCAAGCGACTTCAAAATGCCGATCTCCCGGGTACGTTCCGTGATCGTGGTATACATCGAAAGAAAAATGACCAGAAAGCCAATCGCCACCGCGATGCCAATCATCGCCGTAATAAATGCATCGAGCCCCGGCAAGTTGTTGGAGGTCATCAGCGACATGTATTCCTTGATGGGAAGGACCTGGTACTTGCCCGGCAGGTCGTGAATCGCCTCGGTAACGCTTTCGACATATCCGGGCTCGGTGCATTTGACATAAAAGATCGAAGCGCGGTCCTGCACCCCCAGGAGGTCCTCCGCGGTGGCCAACGGGATAAACAGCCGGGCGCCTTTCCCATGTTCCACGATCCCGGCGACTCGAAACTGGTGGTTGAGCATGTTAATTTGTTGTCCGACCTTAATGCGATTGGCCTTCGCATAGATGTCGTCCACCAGAATATCCATGGGGCCGGTAAATGGCCCGCCTGCGTGGTAGACAAAGCCTCCGCTCAGGCGGGTAAAGCTTTGCAGGTCGATCCCGTAAATAACGTTGATCCCGCCAACGGAATTGAGGACGAACAGCGCCGGCGCCACGGCCAGCACGTGCGGAACTTGGGCCAGACGATCGCCGATTTTGAGCGGCATGGGCGCCTGGGAAAGTCCGAACAGGAACGATGAGTTGGGCGGTTGTATCAGGAGATCCGCGCCCACCCCCTCGACGCGCCGCGCGTTCTCGTGAACCATCCCGTGCGTCAGCCCCACAACAAGCATCACCATGCCCACTTCAATGGCCACGGCGAGAGCGCTGACCGCCGTCCGAACTGGACGATGCAGGATGTTGGAGATAATCATCCTATTGACCACGCGGGCTCTCCTGCCGCCAGGCGGCGCTCAAATCCACCAGTTGCGCGCCGGCGGGCTTCTCCAGCAGGAACTTATCCGAAGCGATGGGCTGGTTGAAGGTGGCCTTCAGGACCGTGACGCCGAGGGCATAATCCTCGACGGGCCGCGTCAGCTCAATGTGCGCCGCATAGCGGACGCCCGCAAAATCCTGATAGTTGGAATACCGTACGTCCTCAATGTATTTTCCCTGCGCGGTGTAGAATTGCGTCCGCACCAGCTCGAGATTCGAGCGATCGAACCAGACCTTCCGCTTGAGCACGAGTTCTCCGTTGCCCCCGGGCGACACGACGCTCACCACGTAAAAACGCCGCCCTGCCTCCTCCGCTTCCTCCGAAAAGTATTTCTCCGTCGCCGCGTCGATGGGCGGGACGAGCAGCGCCTCCAGAATGTGCTGGGGGCGGAGATTCTCCAGGGAGTTCTTCGCGGGGCGGTGAAACTCCGTCTTCCCTACGATGAACTTCTGCTTGGGAGGAATATAGAGGCGAAACTCCTTGCCGTCGGAGACCATGTCAAAGATTTCCGTGCGAATTACGGGCGCCTGTCCCTGAATGCGGATCAGGTCCGGCTTTTCCAGCAGGATAAACCCTTTGACGTCGTGATACTCCTTGATCACGCCCGAGTAGATCGACCCGGCCGTGGGCTCCAAATCCACGGTCGCGACGAGCGTGTGAACCGCTTCGCTTTGGGAATTGATTCGTGCAACGAGATCGGCAAGAGCCGCTTCCTGAAGAGGAGCCGGAGCCTGTGGCGGATGAATCCGAGTCTCCCGGCGCACCATGCAACTGCTGGTCGTCAGGATTACGACGACCACCGCCACGCTGCTCAAACCGTGTGTGAGAGTGACAGCGACGTGTTTCAACAAGATGCCAATCCCCTAGTCTAGCAGTCGGTCGGAAAACTGTCAATTAACCGCTTCTTCATGATAAACCTTGTAGTTTCAGCCTATTACACGGGTTAAAGGTCCCGGATCACCTGCACGCCGCGCCAATTCCATCTGTTGTCTTCCTAAACCTCCAGGACTGTCGCCTTTGTTAGGCACCGGGCACCGAGAACTCCCGCAACTACTTGAAAACATTGCCAGCACCATGCCGGATTCCGCATATTCGAGACTTCACTGAGAATTCAGGCACGGCTGGGGCCAAAATGGTGGCTCATGTGCCCAGCTTCCAGGACGTGAGAAACAACTTGCAGGCGCAACAATGCTCTCAGGATTCCCGTGCCCTTTGCCCAAAGTCGGCTATCAACTGCGGAGAGTTCGCCTGCCGCGTGAGGATGGAGGAAGATCGCTAACCTTCGCTTGGCGGCGGAGGCGCGTTCTCAGGCACCTTCAATGAGCCGATGAGGTCGGAGAGGTGCAGTTGCTTTTGCCGGCAGTACTCGCCAATACCCCTGACGATGCGCACGGCGGTTCCGGGGTCATAGAAATTCGCCGTGCCCACTTGCACGGCCCGAGCGCCGGCAATCAGGAACTCCAGCGCGTCTTCCGTCGAGGCGATGCCGCCAATGCCGATGATGGGGATTCGCACGGCCCGCGCCGCCTGGAAGACCATCCGAAGCGCCACCGGTTTGATGGACGGTCCCGAGAGGCCGCCGGTTACATTCGAGAGGCGAGGCGTGCGCGTCTCAATGTCGATGGCCATGCCCACGAAGGTGTTGACCAGAGAAAGCGCGTCTGCCCCGGCGTTCTCCGCCGCGCGCGCGAAGACGGCAATGTCCGTGACGTTGGGGGAGAGTTTCACGAAGAGGGGAAATCGCGCCGCGCGCTTTGACGCTGCTACCACCTCTTCGGTCAGTTTCGGGTCGCTGCCGTACACCATGCCGCCGCAGCGTGTGTTCGGGCAGGAAATATTCAGCTCATAAGCCGCGATGCCCTCGCCCGCATTCAGGGTCTCGATGCAGCGGACGTAATCTTCCGTGGAATAGCCAAAGACGTTGACGACGGTGCGCGCTCGCAGCGTGCGGAGGAATGGCAGTTTCTCGGCAAGGAAGCGCTTGGCCCCCACGTTTTGCAGGCCGATGGCGTTCAGCATGCCGGAATCGGTCTCGTAGATGCGAGGCGGGGCGTTGCCTTCCATCGGCTCGGCCGAAATGCCTTTCACGCAGATCCCGCCGAGTTGGTTTAAGTCGATCAGGTGCGCGATTTCCTTGCCGTAGCCGAAAGTTCCGCTGGCCGTAAGCACAGGGTTCTGAAACCGTACACCGGCCACCTCAGTCGCGATGATCGGTTCGAACCCGGCCTTCGAGGTCTTTTCGGCGACGCCCGCCGCTGTAGATTTTCCTTTGCCCGACATCCGTGTTCTACCTCGTGCCCTTTGTCTGCTGCCTTACTTGTCCTGGGTGGTTTTCCCCGTCTACCGTCTCCCGTATTCCGTCCTCCCACACCACTTTCTCCGCCCAGAAAACCGGCCCCTCCGTGCAGACCCGCTGGTAAGCCTCGTGTCCCGTGCCCTGCACACGGATGCAGCAGCCCAGGCACACCCCTAGCCCGCAGCCCATGCGGTTCTCCATCGAGACGAGGCATGGGTGGCCGTATTTCCTGGCCAATTCCACTGTTGCCCTGAGCATCGCCCAAGGGCCGCAGACCAGCAGCAGGCATTTCTTGTTGGTGTGGCGGGCCAGATAATCTTCCAGCGGCCGGGTGACAAAGCCCTTGTAGCCCGTCGCCCCATTTTCGGTGGCAAGCAATGCGGCCCGCACGTAGGGCTTGAAATCCTCCGCGCCCACCAGATCCGCCTGCGTGCGGCCTCCGAAAAAAAGGCGCGCGGAGAATCCCGCTTCCGCCAGCTCTTTCGCCGGTAGAAGTAGCGCGGCGATGCCGATGCCTCCGGCGACGAGCAGAATCTCGTCCGCCTCGTGAGCGCGCGGCAAATATTCCTCCACGAAAAAGCCGTGCCCCAGCGGCGCAAGCAACCCGACACGGTCGCCAGGCTTCAGCGCGGACATCAACCGTGTTCCGCGCCCCACAACTTTATAGAGGAGTTGCATGACTCGCGGGGCCTGTTCGGTGCGAGCCTTCCCGCCATGGTGATTTGCCACCGGCCTGATGTCGTAAATGCTCATGGGGCGGCGCAGCAGGACGTCGGAGCGGCCCAAGATACGCACCATGGCGAACTGCCCGGGGCGTGTGGCCACCGCCTGGCGTGGGGAATCCAAACTCAAAAGGAAATGGCCGCCGGTGAGGGGACGGTTTTCCGTTACGGCCACAATTTCATCATACATCTGCTTCATGTTAACAGAACTCCCGCGATGTTTGTAGGGACGGGATTCTATCAGCAGTGCGCCAGTCTGGGGCGTAGCACGGGCGTCCCGCCCGTGAGAGCGATCCCGCACCGGCGCGGCACGGCCAAGATGGCCGTGTTACGCGAGTCTACGCCAGGTGCTTTTGAATCCAGCGCCGGATGTGGGGGATGGACGAGCGAGGGAATTTGTGCGGCGAGTTATAGAAGCGGAAGTCCAGGGTGTGTGCGCGCTCGGCAAGCTGGCGGCGGAAGAGCAGGTTCTTCTCGCGTGAGTACCACTCGTCCTGCGTGGCCGCGATGTGGAGGACGTGCGTGCTCGCGGGCTTGTAGTGCGGGTTCTCCGCCCAGTCGCCCGGCACGCCACCGCATACGGCAATCGCGCCGCGCACCGCGTGAGGGTGAGTGAATATAAACCGGTAGTTGTAGGAGCACGCCTGAGAGAAGGCGAGGAGAAAGACCTGGCGGCGCTCCGCGTGGTGACGCCGCACCGCCAGATCGATCAGAGCGCGAACGTCGTCGTGGTGGAGTTCGACGGATTCGTGCATTTTCCACGTGGTGCCCCACCCGAACCCCACACGGAAATTCTTGGGATCGTTTCCATCGCGCAGGAAGAGTTGAAACGGTCCTTGCAGCGCGATGACAATCATCTTCCCATCGGCGATGCGCCGCGCCACGCGCATCATGGAGGTCATGTCGCCCTGATATCCGTGCAGCGCGATGAGCAGCGGCCAGCGCTTCCGCCGTCGGCCCGGGCGAGGCACTTCGATTTCATAGTAGCGACGAAATCTGCTGACGAAGTGTTGCTCCATAGGCTGAAGAAGGCCAAAGTCGGGATCTCAAGCTCCTTGGTCCGCTGTTGCGCCGGTTGTCAGAGAGCGCAATTCAGCTCCATTATCCGTGGCCACAGGAGAAGCCGAAATTCTAGCACAAGTTCACATGACCCCAGGGTCTCCTGCCAGCCCCGGATTTGTGCGGCTGCCCCTTGAAGATGGGTTCTGAGGTGGTATCATCTCGCCAGCAATTGCCTCACTCTTTTGAGAGGCCGATCTGGCAAGGGGAGGGAAGCGTTGAAGCCTTTTTCGCGCGCCCGAAGGATAGGCTAAGGCCCGCGCCACGCTCGGTTGGGCAGCGGGAGAAGGAGCGTTGACATGCCTCCGATATTAAGAAAAATCCTGCGGATTTTCGCGGGTATCTTTGCGCTGATGGGCCTTATATTCCTGGCCGTGGGCATCTGGACGGGAGAGCGTCAGTACACCATCTTGAAGTCCTGGCCAACCGTCGAGGCGGAAGTGACGAAGAGCGAAGTGAGGCAACACCTGGATAGCGGTTCCGGGAGCAGCGCGAGCACCGTCATGTATCAGACTTTTGTCGAATTCCGTTATACCGTCAACGGCAAGGAATACCTGACGCCCTCCGACGCCGGCTACAGTACCTCCAGCTATCCGCAAATGAAGCGCCTGGCGGATAAGTTCCCTCCCGGGACGCGCCATGCCATCAAGTACAATCCCGTCGATCCCAACGATATCTATTTCAACGCGGAGTATTCGTTCGGATTTTTCCTTCTTCCGGTTGTATTTGGAGGGGTCGGGCTGATCTTTTGCATTGTTGCGATCGTGGTGCTGGTGGTGGCGTCTCGCCTGGGAAGAACCCGGCAATGCCCATCCTGCGGCGGGGCTGTGGAAGCAGGCCAGCATTTCTGCCCCAACTGCGCCGCGGTGCTTCCCACGGCTGCTTGATTAACGGGCCTTTCTGAAACCTTCCCTTGATCGCCTCGCAAAGGGCGGCGGCGCATTTCATTCTTTCCAATGCTGCATTGGGCGCCGCCAGCGGATTTTTTCCCCTTCCGGAATTCCCGCGATTATGGGGAAAAAGGCTCAGCGCTCCCTATCTCAAGGGGCTAAAGCGCAGGAGGGTTTTGAGAAAGGCTGCCTTTTCATTCTACAATGTCCCATGGCGGGTTAATCGGACATGATCCTTCTCAAGGCTTTGCTGATCGCCGGTCTCGTGGCGCTCAACGCCTTCTTTGTGGCGGCGGAGTACGCCCTGCTGAGCGTCCGACGCACGCGCCTGGACCAACTGGCGCGGGAAGGGCGCCCCCGCGCGCGCCTGGCGCTCTCGCTACTCGGCGATGTCGGCGAACTGTTTTCCGGGATCCAGCTTGGCATTACCGTGGCCAGCCTGATGATGGGCTGGATCGGCGAAGCGATCATGGCGGATGCCATCAACAGCGCGCTCGAGGGATACCTCAGCCGGTTTGCGCGCGCCGCGGTGGCGCATTCGATTGCCGTGGCCGTAGCCTTTCTGCTCATCACCATTCTGCTGATGGTGCTGGGTGAACTGGTGCCCAAGGCGCTGGCTTACGAACGCGCGGAACAATGCTCACTTCTGATTGCCAGGCCCATGTTCCTTTTCCTGCAATTGAGCCGCTATCCCGTGCGCGCGCTGGACGGCCTGGCCCGCGCCGTTTTGCGGGGTTTGGGGCATCGCCCGGGACGCGGCCATGGTGGGCTGCACACTCCCGAGGAGGTCAAGCTGATTATTTCCTCCATCCGCCGGCGTGGCCTGCTCGGCGAGGACCAGGAGGAAATGATCCAGAGCGTGTTCGACCTCCAGCACGTTCGCGTGCGCGAGATCATGGTGCCCTGGACGCGCCTCACCTGCCTTCCTCTCGCCCAGGATTTTCCCACGCTTCTTGACCGGATCGTCAAAGACCAGCATTCCCGCATCCCTATCTACGAAGGCCCGCCGGACCATATCGTCGGCATTCTCTACACCAAGGATTTGCTGGGTGTCCTCCAGGACCGCCTGCGCGACCGGGTCCCGATGGAGGCGTCGTTCGATCTTCGCGCCATCCTGCATCCGCCCATGATCGTGCCCGAGGCGATGCCGCTCAGCCAGATGCTCGATGAAGCGCGTCGCCGGCACGCGCAGATGGCGCTGGTCGTCGACGAATTCGGGACGTACGTGGGTCTGGTAACCATCGAAGACGTGCTCGAGCAGATTGTGGGTGAAATCCAGGATGAGTACGATCGCGAGGAATCCGCCATCCGCAGGCTGAGCGAGACCGTCCTGGTGGTGGATGCTTCCGTCAACTTGCGCGATCTGGCGAACGACTACGACATCACTCTGCCGCGCGATGCCGGGTACGAAACCCTGGCGGGCTTTATGCTGGCGCGGCTGGGCATCATTCCCAAGGGCGGTGAGACCTTTGTATTCGAGGGCCGGCGCTACACGGTGGTGGAAATGGAGGGGCGGCGGGTGTCTAAAGTTCGCATTGAGAAGCTTCCTGCCGCAGTGGTGGCGCAGGCCGGCGCCGCGACAAGCCGCCCCGCCAACCCCGCGGTCCAAAGTAGGCAATAGCAGGTTTATTGGAAATTCCCGACAATGTCATCATGAGGAGTCCCGCTGGGCGGGACGACGAAGGATCTCGGCATTTGCCCGATCCACAAAATACGGGGATTCTTCGCTTCGCTATTTCGAAAATCATCCAGTATTGGTCATTCCCGCGAAAGCTGGAATCCAACTCTCTCCTAACCGAAGTGGACCCCCGCGTTCGCGGGGGTGACGGCGTTGGCGATTTTCCCATTCATAAGTTGGCCGCAGGCCCATTGGCACTCAGAATGACATGTCCGAGGCTTTCCCAGCAGCTTTTCGATCTTTTCTAGGAAATGTCGCTGGCAAGCGGGCTGCGGTTTGAAGGCCGGGCCGGATCAGTCTGCGCCAAAGACCACGCCGACCTCCGAGCCGCGGCTAGCGTTCAGGGCTTTCGCAGCGGAGCCTCGATTGGTGCAGATCTCGATAAAGCCGGAACTGCCCACGATCGCAAACAACTCTCCGGGCTTGCCCATCGAGTAGGCGAGGTTCAAGCGCGTGATTTCCTGCTGATTGACGATGATCCTGAAAGGCGGGGGATTCTCGGCGAAAAGCTGGGGAATATCTTGAGGGGTGATATTCGTGATGATATTTCCGAATTTATCGATTCTCAACGTCACGCCTTTCACTAGGTTGTCGCCCGTTTTCTTGGGTTTTGGCGAGGTAAACTTGGCGTAATCCGTGATGGGCTCGCCGAACTTGTCCACCTCCAGCCCCTTGCTGAGCCAGCCCACAATGGGGGCGAAGATGTCTCGCCCATGGAAGGTGTTGCTGACCGGGTTCAGGAAGTAATGGTCCGAAGTGACGTGGCGCACCTCCACGTTTTCCTCGCGCTCGTAGATGAGGGAGAACACGCCGTTGTCCGGTCCCACAAATTTGTACTCCATGGTGCGGGCGAGCAGCGGACGGCGCGCCGTCCCCACCCCCGGATCAACCACCACCAGGTGAATTGTGTCGCTGGGGAAGAAGCGGTAACTCTGCGCCAGCGTGTAGGCGGCGTCAAAGATGTCATACGACCCGATCTCGTGGTTGATGTCCACGATCAGCGCCTCCGGGTTGATGTTCAGAATCACTCCTTTCATCGTCCCGACAAAATGGTCGGTCGTGCCAAAGTCCGTAATTAAGGTGATAACCTGTTTGCGAGGCAATCTCTCCCCCTTGCTACCTTTGGAAGTAATGCGAAGTAAAGGCAAGCTAACGGAAAGGGCAGGGTTTGTCAAGCTAACCGTGAGGGTTCTTGATTTGAGACCCGCAATCTGCAATGCTTCGGCGCTGGCTATCGACGGCCCGCGGGCGGTCACATCACTCTCCCCGAGGTACAACCGTGGCATACAAAGACCTGCGCGAATTCGTAACACGTCTGGAGAAGGAAAATGAACTCCGCCGCATTCCTGTCGAGGTGGATGTCGATCTCGAGATCACGGAGATCACTGACCGCGTTTCGAAGGCCGGTGGCCCGGCGCTGCTGTTCGAGAAGCCACGATCCGCCAGCGATGGCGTGACGTATCCGTTTCCCGTCTTGATCAATATGCTGGGGTCGAAGCGGCGCATGGAGCTGGCTCTGGAAGTTAACGCTCTGGACGACGTGGCGCGGCGAATCGAAGACTTGCTCGAAATGAAGCCGCCGGAAGGATTATTCGACAAGGTCAAGCTGCTGCCCAAATTGGCGGAAGTCGGCGCGTTCTTTCCTAAGACGGTGAAGAGTGGGCCTGCGCAGGAGGTGATCGAACGCGAGAATTTCTCCCTGGCGCGACTGCCGATCATGAAGTGCTGGCCGCAGGACGGCGGACGGTTCATCACTTTTCCTCTCGTCATTACGCGCAGCCCCAAGAACGGCCGCCGCAACGTCGGGTGCTATCGCATGCAGGTATTCGACGAGCGCACCACCGGCATGCACTGGCAGATCCACAAGGGTGGCGCGGAACACTTCCGCTGGCTCGAGCGGCAGGGGAAGGGGCGACGCATGGATGTCGCGGTGGCCATCGGCGCGGACCCTGCGACGATGCTCTCTGGCGTGCTGCCTTTGCCCGAGGATGTGGACGAATTCCTGTTTGCCGGATTCCTGCGCCAGGAGCCCGTCGAGCTGGTCAAGTGCCAGACCGTCGACCTGGAGGTGCCCGCGCAGGCCGAAATCGTTCTGGAGGGCTACGTGGAGCTCGACGATATTCGCGTAGAAGGGCCGTTCGGCGACCATACGGGCTACTACTCGCTCGAAGACAAGTTTCCCGCCTTCCACATCACCTGCATCACGCGTCGGCGCGCGCCGCTTTATGTCTCAACGATCGTCGGTCCGCCACCTATGGAGGATTACTGGATGGGTTACGCGGTGGAGCGCCTCTTCTTGCCCCTGATGCGCAAGCAGATGCCGGAAGTGGTCGACATGCATATGCCCGCCGAGGGCATCTTTCACAACCTTCTGATTATCGCGATTCGCAAAAGCTACCCGGGCCATGCCCGCAAGGTAATGAACGCCATCTGGGGGCTGCCGGGCGCGATGTTTACGAAGTGCATTGTCGTGGTCGACCACGACGTGGATGTTCACAATCTCCGCGAAGTGACCTGGAAGGCTTTCAACCACATTGATCCGGAGCGCGATATCCAGTTTGTGCTCGGCCCGGTGGACCAGCTCGAGCACGCCTCGCGCCTGCCCAACTTCGGCTCCAAGATGGGCGTCGATGCCACCCGCAAAACCCCCAGCGAAGGCTTTACCCGCCCCTGGCCCGACGAAATCAAGATGGACCAGGATGTGCGGGAGAAGATCGACGCCCTGTGGAAGAACTTGGGGCTAGGTTCTGGGAGCTAGGGACTATTGGGCGGTTGGTTGAGCGCTCGGTGCGCGCCCACATTTGACGTTGCCCGGTCCGGCCGATAAAGAGGACTTAGAATTCCGCTACTTCGCTCCTCCTTTTTCCAGGGCGGCGCGGAGGTAAGGAAACTCGCGGGCCTGTGACAAAGCCGTTTTGCCCTGTTTGTCTTTAGCGTTGGGGTCGGCCCCCGCCTGCAAAAGTGCCGCCGCCGTGTCCGCATCGCCAAAGTCGATCGTGGCGGCGTAGAGCAGCGGCGTGTAGCCAAAACGATCCACGGCGTTGACATCCGCGCCGGCCGCGATCAAGACTTTTGCCACCTCCGCGCGATGCCCTACGACCGCCCAGTGCAGCGGCGTCATGCTGTCGACGTCCTTCTCGTGAACGTCGGCTCCGCCTGCCAGGAGCGCCCGGACAACCTCAGGATCACCGAACCCTACGGCCTCGATCAGAGGGCTGGTGGGGAACATTCCAATGATGTCCATCCTATGCTTCGGGTCGGCGCCTTTGGCGAGCAATAGCGCGATGTTCTCGCGATCTCCCGCCATGGCGGCCAGGAAGAGCGGGGAAGCATTGTTCAGGACGCCCTTGCCCGGGTTCACCTCGGCGCCGTGCTCGAGCAGCAGCTTGACGGACTCCGACGTGCCCAGATAAGTTGTGGCCACCATCAGGGCAGTGTAGCCGGATTTGGCCTGGGCGCGCACGTTGGCGCCGCGTTCAATCAGCATCTTCACCTTGTCCGCGTCCTGCGCGGCCATCATCAGCAGCGATGTACCCTCCGGCGTCTGGCTGTTGGGATCGAGGCCGGAGTGAAGCTGCGCCTTCAACTCCGCAGCCGTTCCGAACAACGCCGTTTCCATCCACGGTTTCGGGCCTTGCGGCGCAAGCACGGGAATCGGCCGCGGGGTAGACGGTGTTGCGGCTTTGGGGAGGGCCAGCATCAGCGCCATCGCCGCCCAGCAAGTGGCGTCGGTGGAGATGAACTGATCGTGACCGTAGGGCACGCCGGTCTCAATATACGGCGGGCTGACGGAGGCGGGGGAAACCTGGCGCGTGTGCACGTGCCACATGCCGGCTTTATCCTGCGTGGAAAGCAAGTATCTTAGTCCCTTTTGCCAGGCAGGGTCGGTGGTCGGAACTCCTCCGGCGACGTGCAGCGCCACCAGCGCCTCACCTGTGGAATACGCATCCGGCTGCACGTGCGGAAGCTCCGTCCAGCCTCCGTCCGGCCGCTGCAAGGCGAGCAGGTCTTGCGCGGCGTGGCTCTGGTCCTCCGAGGTCGCGCCCGCAAAGTGCAGGCCCAGGAGGCGGAAGGTGAATTCCTCCGTATCCTGCGGGTGGGCGGCGAGCAGCCAGGTCTTAGCACGCGCCACGCGGGCTTCAGTCTCGTTGCGAAGCTGCGCGGGCATGTGTAATTGGAGGGCGCGAATCGCTACGGCCGTCGCGGTGATGTTGCTGTAAGACTGAGGTGGCCGGTCATCCCCGGTCGGCCAGTGGCCGTCGGCGCGCTGCCAATTGGCCACGCGCCGCGCATAGACCTCCGTGACCAGATTGGGCTTCACGCCCGCCGCGTGCGCAGCGATGAGCGCCCAGCCGTCCGAGGGCGCCGGATCGACGATCATGGGGTCCTGCACTGCGCGATCGATGGACGTGAAGTCGGGCATTGTCATCAGCCCTTTTGCCGCCACCTGGGCCGCCGCAGCCTCGTCCAGTGGAATGCCACGCTCGCGCGCCATGCGAAAGGTGAGCATCGGCAGGCCGTGGTTGTGGCACGAGAAGCAAACCATGGCCTTGTAAAAGCCCGTCGAGCCGTGCTGGACCATCGCTACCGCGCGAGTTGCCCCGGAGCGGAGCTGGCTGGGCGAAGCAGTTTGTGCGTGCAACGCGGGAACAAACAGCAACAACGCAAGAGCCCTCCACATAGCGCCTCCTGGAGTGTGACGAGGGGAATGCCACCCGCCTGGGATTGAATTTTCCGTTGATTAACCCGATTGCCAAGATACACCGGGAGGCGGCAGAAAGCAACTCCATCCTCCGGCGTCCATTTGGCTCCCGCTCCTGAGGCTGGACGACGTCAACGGAACCGGGAATCTCCGCTCGGCTTCCGGCTGCGCAGAAAAAGGGAACAACCAACCAGCAGTTTGCGTTGACATGCTTGGGCCACGGGCCTAAGATGGCGCGCAAAAGGAGATTATCCCATGCTGCTGACCATTCATCCCAAGGAAGTCCAGGACGTCGTCGTACTGGAGTTGAGTGGCAAGATCGTGGCCGGCCAGGAAGCGGACAGCGTCCGCTCCCAGATTCGCGACTTGCTGGCGACCGGTCACAAAAAAATCTTTCTGAACATGCGCGAGGTCACGCGCGTGGACAGCACCGGGATTGGCATGCTGGTGGAATCCGCGATTTTCACCGCCAAGCAGGGCGGGCACCTCAAGCTGGTCAACGTTCCGCGGTTGGTGCAGAGCATCCTGCTGACTCATCGTCTGCTCCAGGCGTTCGAAATTTACCCCAGCGAGGAAGAGGCGCTGGCCAGTCTCGCGAAGAAGGCCGCGGAGCCGGCCGCCTGAGCGCTGGGCCAGAACTCCCGAGTGGTCACGCCGCTGGAAGGTTCGCAGTGCTTTTTCTGCCTGCCTTAGGTCCACGAATCGTCAACCTCGCAAAGGAGTCGAGATGAAGGGAATCGTCAATTCCGCACTGGGGGGGGCGGGCCGGATTTCGCGGCGCGAGTTTGTGCGCGGCGCGGCGTCGGCAGCCGCCATAACCATTTTGCCGCGGCACGTGCTCGGCGGGCGAGGCCGCGTGGCGCCGAACGACAAACTGCACGCCGCGTGCGTGGGCGTCGGAGCCCAGGGCACGCGCGTCATGATGGAGTTCCTGAAAGAGCCCGACCTGCAAATCGTCGCCGTGTGTGACGTGAACCGTGAGAGCAGCGATTACTCGGAGTGGGGAGAGCACGAAATCCGCGACAAGGTCCGAAGATTGCTCGGCCCGCGCGGTGCCGACTGGGGCAGCGACTGGAAAGGCTGCACGGCGGGACGTGAGCCTGCGAAACGGATTGTCGAGGCTTATTACGCCGGCAAAGCTGCCTCGGGTGAGTATCGCGGCTGCGCAGCATACGGCGACTTCCGCGAGCTATTGGAAAAGGAGAAGGATCTTGACGCGGTCATCGTGGGGACGCCGGACCACTGGCACGCGCTGGTGTCGATCGCCGCAATGAAGAAGGGCAAACACGTTTACTGCCAGAAGCCCATGACGCACTCGATCACCGAGGCGCGGCGCATGGCCGAGGTGGCTCGGGAGACGCGCGTCGCGACACAAGTCGCGGTGGGCAATCAGGCGTCCGAGGCGACGCGTCTGCTGTGCGAATGGATCGGGGCAGGCGCCATCGGCCCGGTGCGCGAAGTGCATAACTGGTCGAGCCGGCCGTTCTGGCCGCAGGGACTGGAGCGGCCCAAGGAGGAAGAGCCCGTTCCCCCCGGGCTCGATTGGGACCTGTGGTTGGGGCCGGCGCCCGCGCGGCCTTTCAATCATGTTTATTTGCCCTTCGTGTGGCGCGGCTGGTTCGACTTCGGCACCGGCTGCATTGGTGATATGGGCTGCTACAGCTTTGATACGATTTATCGCGCGCTCAAACTCGGGGCGCCCGCGAGCGTGGAAGCCAGTTCCACCCCGGTCTTCAAGGAAACCTTCCCGCTGGCCTCGATTATTCATTTCAATTTCCCGGCGCGCGGGGACATGCCGCCCGTCAAACTCACCTGGTACGACGGTGGCCTGAGGCCGCCGCGGCCTGACGAACTTGAAGAGGGCCGCGAGATGGGCGAGGAAAACGAGGGACTGCTGTTCGTGGGCGACCGCGGCACCATCATGTGCGGCTTCGCGGGAGAGAATCCGCGCTTGATTCCGGAATCCAAAATGCGTGCCTTCCACCCGCCGCCCAAAACCCTGCCGCGTTCCGCCGGGAACAATCGCGAATGGATTGAGGCGTGCAAAGGCGGCAAGCCCGGCGGCGCCAACTTCGAGTTTGAAAGCCTGGTTACGGAGACGATCCTGCTGGGCAACGTGGCGTTGCGCGCGGGTGGGAAACTTCAATGGGACGAACCGAGCCTCAAGGTCACCAATGCGCCTACCGCGCAGCGGTATGTCAATTTTGAATACCGCCCGGGATGGAATGTGTAATATCACTGTTATCTTCCCCTGACCGGCTTGCGCCCGCTGGTGTCTAAGCAGGAAGGAGTGTAAGCTCCGGACAGAAGCCGGGACCCGGGGGGACACTGTCCCCCCACCTCGCGGAAGAGGAGATTCTCCCATGAATCCCTATGTGATTGAAGCAATTCTGGCCTTGGCGGTCTGGACGGCCGTGGGCTATGCCATCTGGAGGTGGGGTCCGGGCCTCAGGAAGTGCCGGGTACGTTGTCCGGAGAAAAACACTGCCGCGACGGTCCTCGCGGAGCAGCGCGAAAGTGAATTCGGTTGTCTCCGTGTTGTGGACGTCAAGGCATGCTCATTGCTGCCCGGAAGCGCGCTGGCCTGCGAGAAACACTGCGTCGCCAGGCTCTAGGACCCCGGGGCGCTTTGGGATTTCGCGTGCCATACAATTCGGCAAGGCATCGCGGTTGCGGCGCAACAAAAAAAGGGCGGCCCTCTGGCCGCCCTGAACAGGAGGAAGCAGCAAGATGAGCTTCCTGCTTCGCTTGGTTAGCTGCTGACTTTCGTGAAAAGGAGGTCTTCGGTCCAGCCACCGGGACGAATTTCCGTGATAACGTCTTGCGAGCCTTCCTTGGTGCTGTCAACCTCGGTATAGGGATTCTTATCCGTCTTGGTTACGACCTTAGCCTTCGCCTGCGCGACCAGCTTGCCATACTGGTAGAACATCACCTCCGGCGCGGTCACGTTTTCAGGCACTTCCATGCGATAGGTCCCGGCGGGCAGCACGGAGCCGTTGCCGAGTTTTTCCGCTGAGGCCAGGGATACTTTCGTCGATCGATCTGCTGACTTGTGAGATCCCCACCAGCCGGCGTAACTCCATGTAGCAGCGATCATTACCGCCGCAGCCAGCCCGATGAAGGACTTCACAACTTGACTTCGCATAATAGTTAATTCCTCCTCTTACTAAGAGTCTTCTTCACACGAATATTTAGACGCGCAACGCGAGCATGAGGGTTGCCACGTGCTGCAACTTCGTTGCATCAAGCCGCTTACCAGTCGAGGCGTAACGAGAATTGAATCTGGCGGGAATTCTGGGCGGAACTGATCTTGCCGAAATTGGACGTTCCAAAAATCAATCCCGGCCGATCGAAGTTGGGATGGTTGGTCAGGTTAAAGCAGTCCGTGCGGAAGAGCAAACCCATGCGCTCGCTGAGCCGGATATGGCGCTGCAGGCTTAAGTCCCAGGCGCCCAGTCCGGGACCGGTGATGACGTTCCGGCCTTCGCTGCCGGGAATGCTGAACGCGCCGAGCGCATCAAAATAGACCGGCGGAGTGCGAAAGGCATTAGTGTTAAACCATTGAGCAGGGTCGCGCTGGCCGACCGGCAGGTTGGGATTCGCAACGAGGTCCGGCCGATCCGTGCCGTTGGATTCCGTGCCGCTGAGCGCGGTAGGCAAGATGGCGGTCATCGGCTGTCCGGCTTGAAGCGTCAGGATATTGGCCAGATTCCATCCCCCGAAAGCCCGCGACGCTGCGCCCTGCCTGGCCCAGCGACGACCGGCGCCGAAGGGCAACTCCCAATTGCTCGAGAGCACGAACCGGTGGCGAACGTCAAAGTCCGAAAGCCCGCGCTCCCCGTTCAGGTTGTAGTTGTCCTGGGGCTGGTTGGTTCCATCCAGGCCCGAAGCCGTATCGATAGACTTGCCGTAAGTATACCCGGCCACAAAAGAGAGTCCGCGCACGAAGCGGCGCTCCAAGCGCAGAACCAGGGCATTGTAATTGGAGTTCACATCCGTCGCGCGCACAAACTGGTTGCCACCCGGTTGCGGGTGATAGCCGCGGCGTTCGTTCGGCAGGTTCGGAACACCCTGATTCTGCAGCCCGCGCCGGGGCAGCTTGTGCGCGTCGGAGCCCGTATAACTCAGGGAAAATACCGTATTGGGCGTCACTTCGTGCTCGTACGACAAGCTCCATTCGTAAACGTAACCGTTGCGAATACCCGGAGGCGACGAGATGGCGACCGGCGGCGCGTTACCGAGCTGGTAGGCGAGCGGGTAACTCAAAGGCGATGGGGCGAAAGATTGTCCGCAGGCGCCCGGACCGAAAAAGCGGCAGAGGTCGAGGCCGAAAAGGAATTCGGTGATGGGGGCGCTCAGGCGCGTTTCCGCGGAGTAGTCCAGTTCTCCCAGGGAATTGAAGACCCCCAGGCCGCCGCGCAGCGAGCTCGTGCCATGCCCGGTGAGATCGTAGGCGAATCCCAGGCGGGGCGCCCATCCCGCCCAGTCCGGCCGGATCAGCGAGGGAGGCAGGCTGGCTTGCTGGGATGTGATATAGTAAAGTCCATAATGCCCGGTAAGGTCCTGGATGAAGGGGTTACTGACGAGGCTGGCGGCCTGGCGCTGATCGTTGCGGACAATGAAGCGTGTGGCGTTGCTGGGATCGAGGATGGACGCGCGGCCGTCGGCATTGGTGGACGGAGAATAGAATTCCTCGCGCAGTCCATAGGAAAGTGTCAGGCGACGGGTGGCGTGAAATTCGTCGGCGAAGTACGCCCCGAAATAATCCAGCCGGTCGTTGCCCCCGGAATTGCCCGCCTGCGCAAAAGAAAGAAAGGGCCGCCCCAGGAGAAAATCCGAAAACGCTGTTCCCGAAACCGAGCCGAAACCGTCCTCCACCAGATAGAACAGCCGGTAGCGGCGGACGTCCGCTCCAAACTTCCAGGTGTGGCGGCCCTTGACCCAAACCAGGTTGTCGGTGAACTGGAAGGTGTGGTTCTTGCGGATCTGCGGTTGGAAGATGTCGCTGTCGCCCAAGTCGGCGTAGCCGGGAACGTTGATCGCAGGGATGCCGTCATTCGTGGCGCCCGGCGCGCGCGTGATGTCCAGCGACTGGAGAAAACCACTGCGGATGTTCTGCGCTTCCTTGGTTCCCAGGTAATACGCGTAGCCGAAACGGAAGTCGTTGATCAACGTGGGTCGGAGGACCGAGGTGAGACCCAGGGCCAGGTTGCGTCCGGTATCGTCCTTCCAAGTGCCGAATCCGGGCGGCGCGGAAGGGTTCTGGGCAAAGGAATTGGGGACAAACGGGAACAACTGCGCCCCGTTGAACAGCAGGAACCGACCGAAAAGCTGGTGGTTGGCCGTCAGTTGATGATCGAGGCGCGCCAGAAACTGGTCTGTGTTGACCTGGTGAAGCCCGACGTTGATGTTGTTGTTCTCGAGCGCTTGGGCATTCGGCAGGTTGGGCAGCGGAACCCTCGCGAGGATGGCCTGCGAGAGCGGATCGATCCGGGACGGCGGTATCTGGTTTCCAGGGAAAGGCAGGCCGGTCAGCGGATCGATAATAGCCGGGAAGGGACTTCCAGTAAGCGGATTAGCGCCGCTGAAATCGCCGCTGCGAAGCGCCTGCCTCGGCAAGAGGGGGATGCGAAGGCCTTCATAGTTGGTGAAGAAGAACGTTCGATCGCGCCGGATCGGCCCGCCCAGGCTGGCCCCGAATTGGTTCTGGCGATAAGGCGGGATCGGCCGCGTCGGATCGTCAAAGAAGTTGCGCGCATCCAGCGCGCTGTTGCGCAGAAACTCGTAAGCGGTCCCCGAGAAGCGGTTGGCGCCCGAGCGCGAGGCGATGTTGACCTGCGCGCCGGAGGAAATGCCTTGGTCGGTAGAATAGGAATTTTCCACCACGCGGAATTCTCGAATGGCGTCGATCGAAGGGTTGACGGTGAGACTATACGCGAAAGGTTCCATCAGCGTGACGCCGTCGAGAGAATAGTTGTTGCGCTCGGAGCGCTGGCCATCGACCGAAAAACCCAGCCCCAGTGCCGCGGTGTTGAACTGCTGGCTGGCGCCGTTCGGGTAGGGAGGCACGGCCCCGGCGGCCAGCAGCGCCAGTTGCGAGAACTGGCGGCCGTTGAGGGGCAGAAGGCTTACACGCTGATTGGCGATCTCGTCGCCGATGGCCGGAGTCGCCGTCTGCACCAGGGGCGGCGCGGCGCTCACGACCAGCGCGGTCTGGGAACGGGGAAGCTCCAGCGCGAGATCCAAGCGCAACGTCTCGCCCACGTGCACGATCAGAGTGGGCATCACCTTCGCCGCAAAGCCTGTTTTTTCGACCTTGAGCTCGTAGGTCCCGACCGGCAAAAGCGGAAAAGTGTAATACCCTTGGTCATCGCTGAGGGTCTGCCGCACCTGCTCGGTGGCGTTATTCCGCAATTGGAGCATGGCCCCGGGCACCGCCTCGCCGCTCGGGTCCAAAACGATACCCTCGAGGTGGCCATTCCAGGATTGTCCGAACAGTCCGGTCGCACCTGGCAAGCAAAGCAGCATAACGATCGCAAAAACTCTCGCCGGGAGAGTTTGTATGGGACAGAGCATGCTTGGAGTCTCCGAGCGCACAGGCAATATCTCGTTAAAGGGCAGGGAAGAAGCAAACAGGCATGCGCCGACACAACGCAGCTTGCGCGCGGCGATACAAGCGCCCGCCGCGTGTGCGGACGAAGACCGGCCGGACCTTCTCCCATCCGGACTTTACCGTCGGCCCCGGAATTTCACCGGATCGTGGGAGCCTTTAGAACAGTGACGAATGAAGAGTGATAAGTGACGAGCCAAAGAACTTGCGTCCATCGAAGCGAAATCCGCCTTCGATCTACTGCGTCGCTCCCGGCTTGTCACTCGTCACTTGTCACTGTCCTTAAGTTCCCTCGCGGGCTATACCGCCGATCGGGAATTGGGAAGCCACTTACGCGCATGCTTCCCTCACCCTGCCCCGAAGGTCACTATTCAATTCGCCCTAAGTCTAGCACCAGGCGTGCCGCTCCGACAAGAGCGAAGTGGTTATTCTGAAGGGATCCGAGGCGCGAATTGTCATAACGGGGTCAACAATCGGTCATTTGATGAGAAAGAGCTTGGCGGGCCGCAGGCATCCGTTATAATCGCAGGTCGTTCTGAGTCGCACCGTGCCGCAAACTGAAACCAGTACCCAAGCCGCAACGCCCCAGGCGCGACGCCGTCGCGGTGAACCCTGGGCCGTGGGCCAAATCCTCGGTTACTCCTCGGCCAACATTTTCGATCGTGTCGCCGTTTCCGACGTCAATCCGCTCGTCCCGCTCGTCGGCCCTTTCTTTCGCGGCCTGCCCAGCCTGTTGCTGGGGGTTTTCCTGGTCTGGAAGAACCACACCTTCGGCCAGATGCGGCCGGGCTCGCGGAGCTACATCGGCGCGCGCGCCATTTGGCCGTTTGTGGTGGCGGGAGTTCTCTCCACGGCGGGCCTGTTCGTTTACTACTACGCGATCCGGGTCGGCGGGGTCATCATCACCATCCCTGTGCTCGAGACCTACGTGATCTGGGGCACGCTGGTGGCGTGGTTCTTTCTCGGAGAAAGGTTCCATGGGTTGGTGCTGCTGGGTGTGGGCCTGATTGCCGGCGGGCTTGTCCTGCTTTCTCTCGGCCAATTGCGCGGGCAGCCAATCTCGCCCCTGTGGTACTGGGCCATTCCGCTGGCGCTGTTCACGGCCCTTTCCTACGGAGTGTCAGGGTCACTGTGGCGCGACGGCCAACTGCACGGCGCGCACCAATCCACGGCCATCTTGCTGCAGTTTGTAACCAGCGTGGGCGTGGCATTCCTTTGGCTGGTCGCGCTCGGGCGCGCCGCCGCGCTCGTGCACACGTCGACCCGCGACGTGGCTGCGCTGCTGGCGAGCGGAGTGCTTTCCGGCATTGTGGGAATCTACTGCATGTTTACCGCGCTCCGCCTGATGGCGGTGACGCGCGTCTATGCCTTCTCAGCGCTCAACCCCCTGGTCGCCGCGCTCCTGGCACGCTTTTTCCTCCATGAATACCTGAACCTTCCCATGTTGGCAGGGATCCTGTTGGTTTGTGTCGGGGTTGCGTTGACTCAAATCTTCCGGCCCAAAGACGAGAAACAGGCGCCCTGACGGCTCTTTCCCGAATCCCTGAACAGGCCGTGGCAACTGACAGAGAGTCGATTTCAGACCTGCGGTATTGCATCGCCCATGGCGGCCGCCAAAGGGAGATTCTCTGTGCCCTCCGTACCTCTCAAACCTTCACACGGAAAACACGGGGGTCTCCGTGACCTCTGTGTTCCGTCTTCTTCAACCACCGAGGACACAGAGGCATGACCGATGACGGGATCCGCACCCAGGGCAAGCCCAGGCTTTGACTTTCTTCTGCGGGATCAAAACACCATGGGTGATGTTCTATTAATGTGAAATGGTGAATCAGAGGTGGGGCACGCGACGGGCCTTGATGGCTTCGAGGTGCTCCTTCAACCTTTCGCGGACTTCCCGATCTTTGCCTTCCTTCATCTCATGTTCAATCTCGGTAAGAGCAAAGTGAATGATGTCATGGTGATGAATTTCTTGGGGCGCCAGTTCGTTGCTGAACTGCAGCCAGAGCCGGTGCAAGAGATCGATTTCCTGGGCCGACAGGTGGGGAGCATGAGGCCCGAGGTAGAAAAGCTCTTCCTGCCCGCCGGGTGTGAAGATTTCCAGAGCAAGCTGCGGTTTGGGATCGGGCAAGAGCTCCCAGGCCAGCCCGGCGCGGCGCGCTTCCTCGGTGACGGCCATCTTGGAAGAAAGACCCAGAACCAGCGCGGAAGATTCGAGCGATTGCGCGGCGCGCAGCATGCCGTCCCAGATTTCGTTGGCGGCCGCGACGGCGAGGTGTACGGTTTTTCCCTGTTTTTCCGCGAGCGCCAGGGCGCGGGTAAAGAGAATCTGTTCCACCGTGCTGAAGAACTGGTCGGGGAGAAGGCCGCTCTCACCCGAGCCCGCGCGCTGCAGGATACGGATGTGCAGGACCACCACGTCCTGCTTGGCGGGGCGAACGCGCTGGAGAACCTGGTTGAGGTGATAGAGCGCATTGTAATCGCGCACCATCACCAGGATGTTGCCGGGGCGGCAGCCGACGGTTTTGGGGTTGATCTCCTCCTGCGGAGCGAGATGAAACTGGTCGAGCTCCGTATGCACGGTCTCGCGCGCGCGGGTCATACGCTCCGAGACTGTGAAGACTCCGAAGAGGAGCAGCGTGAAGCCCGCGCCCGAAAGCGTGGCGACCTGTTTGGTAAACAGATTCGTGATGGCGACGGCAAACAGCGTCAGCGTAATCAGCGCCAGGCCGACGGGAACCTCCAGGCTGCCCAGCTTGACGTTCAGAGGCACACGGTACTCGCGGGGGCCGGCCTGCTTGTAGCGCAGCACGAGGACCGCCAGCCCCTTCATCACGAAACTCCAGATCACGCCGAACGCATACGCCTCGCCCAGAACGTAAATGTTGCCGCGGCTCAAGAGGATGGTGAGCAACTGGAGCGCCACGACGGTGTTGATGATGCGGTAGGAAGTGCCGTAAGTCTGGTGCGGGCGGCGAAACCAAGGGGCCAGCACTCCGTCTTCGGAAACGCGGTTGAGCACCCCGTTGGAGCCGACGATCGCCGTGTTCACCGCTCCCGCCAGAATCAGGGTGCCCACCAGCACGACAAAGGCGTGGAAAATAAGCCGCAAGGTGAGCGGACCGACCACATTCATCGCCAGGCCGCCGATAAGATTCTCGAAGAAATGCTTCCGCGTCGCGTCGGGAATGATCATGACAGCGAAGAAGGAGACCAGGGACGTGAAGACCATGCTGTAGATGAAAATGATCAGCCCGGCCTTCTTGAGGTTGGGGAGCTTGGGGTGCTCGATTTCCCGGTAGACTTGCGCCAGCGTTTCCTCACCGCTCATGGCCAGAATGGAGTGACCGAGGCCCACGAGGATACCGATGAGGGCGACCGTATGGGGCAGGCTGCTGCTGCGCAACCAACCCAGCGCCTCAGGGGTAAACTGCAGGCTCGCCAGTCGGGGCAATGGCGGCAAATGCGCGCCTCGCACCCAGAGCGTGTAACCGCACCAGCCGATCATCACCAACACCACAACCGTGGTGAGCTGCATGATGCGCAGCGCCTTTTCGCTGGATTCGGGGATGCCCTTGATGTTCTGCCACCAGAAATAGAGCGTCACTATGATCGCAAAGGTCGCGGCGGTCACGTTTTCGGGAAAAACCACGTTGAGGTGCACGTAGCCCGCCAGATCGTTCAGGAATCCCGCAAGGTACTGGCCCGCGGAGACGCCGCTGATGGGCCCGGTCAGGATGTAATCAAACATCAGCGCGGAGACTGAAAACTTGGCGAGGGTGCTGCCCATCGCTTCTTTCACCACGCGATAGACGCCGCCGCGCACGAACATGCTGCAGCTTTCCACGTAGATGGCGCGCACCGCGTAGGAAAACAGCATCACCGCCAGAATGAACCAGGGTGCGGACTTGCCCACCGCCTGCTCGGCGATGCCGCCGGCATAATAGGCGGAAGAGGCGAGGTCGTTCAGCACGATCGCCGCCGCCCGCCAGAAGGTGATGAAGGTGAGCATTGCCGTAGTCGCCACCACCACTCGCGGGAGGTGAGACGGCGCTGTCTGAGGGCTGGGTGACGGGGTAGGCTTACCGCTCATAGATCGTTTCAGGGCCGAGAGAGGCCTTTCGGCGAAACCAGCGTAAACTCGTCATCGGGTTTCGGAAGTCGCTCTGAAAGTAATCTCTGCTATGTTCCCACAAGACGCGGATTCCGTAAACAGGTTTTCGATACACTCCCGCGCTGCCGGGAGGCACTCGGTCCTACGCCCTTTGCGGCCTTGAGCTCGACCCGCACAGGCGGGCGATCAACCAAAATATTCCTTCGGTGTGGCGCAAGACTTGGCGCCTGAGGCGCTAATACGGATTCCCGTAAGCGTTCACAACCCGGTACGGGTTCCCACCCATGGCGTTGATGGAGTTGAAGGTTGAATAGTGCATCTTCATTGAGAAATCCATCATGTTCATGAAGCTCTGGTGTTGCATCTGGGATTGACGCATCATTTCCTGCACGGTCTTTGCCCCACCGCTTTGCGCCGTGCTCGCCGGCGCGCTTTGAGCCGCCACCTGGCCTCCCGCGCCGCCCAGGCTCTGCTTCCAGGTCTGCCGATATTGGACTTTTTGATTTTCGGGGACGGTTGGCCACCAGACGCGAAGGGCCGCGGCCAGTCGGGGCATCTGCGTGATCTGTTTTCGCTGGGCGTCGGGAAGTTTGGGATAGGTCTGGGCAATCGCTTGAGCCCACTGGTCACGAATTTGCGCGGTTAAGGGAGGCAGCGTGCTGCCCGACGCCTCCGTCAGTAGGAAGTAGGTGACTTCGACATACGCATCGGTCATCTGGCGCGTCAAGGGTGGATTGCCGGGGGCGATGGCTTTGTGGGAGGCGTCGTAGATGGCTGCGAGTTCGCGCGTAATCTCCTTGCCCGTCGGGTCCGCCGAGCCCTTTCGGAACTCCGCGAGGTTGGCGGGCAGCACCTCCTGGCGAACCAGTTGTTGCTGCGCCTCGGGCATCTGCTTGATCTTCTCATAGGCCTGGGCGAGTTCGCCCGTGCCCCGAATCTCCTCTTCATCGTGCTTTTGCCAGCGGCCTACCAGATATCGCTGCAAGAGCACTTGTTGCTCATTGGTGAGGGGGGTTTCGAGCAGCCACGCGAAGTAGCAGGCAGCTTCGTCGGCCATCTGCTGGGTGAGCGGCGGGTTGCCCGCGGCTAGAATCTGCTTGCCGCCGGAGGGTGCAAGCCCGTTGGAGGCAAGCTCGGAGACACTCGCCGCAGCCACTGCCCCCGGCGTCTCGGCTGATGCGTTTTCGGCTGTGGCAGAATCTGCCCCGCCTTGCAGGGCGGCGATTAATGTAGCTGCCGGGCGCGCATCCGGGGGGTTGAACGTATAGGCCCTCCCTTTCTGGACATCCGCTTCGCCTGGCATAAGCCAGAAGTGGTACGTGATCTTGCCGAACTTTATCTCCGTCGCATTCAAGAGCTGACCGTAACGGTTCCACGGTCCTGAGGAAATTATCTCAGACCGCTTGATTTCAAACGCGTGACGACTGTCGCGCGCGGGGGAAACAACTTCGTAGCGAATCGTCGTAGGCGTAACGTAAAGAAAACCCAAGCACCAGGAGACGGCGTGCTCGTGGGCCACGGGAAATCGCTGAGCATTGCCCTGCCCGGCCGCTCGCCCCCCGGAACCGCCGGGAAGTGGGAAGGCTGCGCACTCCCCAAAGAGAGCCAAAATGGAAATCGTAATCGCCAGCCAATAAAATACCCGCCGATTGTGTCGCTGCTTGCGCATAAGGTTAGCACCTTTCAGTCTGGGATATGCCCTTTCGGGAACCCGTTGGCCCGCACGATACGCTTGGCGGGTTCCGAATGCAATGGGAAAAACGGGTTGGGACCTTCCACGGCGTTCCGGGGCGTTGGACCCAAAATTCGCAGGCAACATTTTGCGCCGTGAGCCACTCAAACATTCCAGAAGGGCTGGACGGTCGCAGATAGGGATCATGCTTCCCGCACTCGCGGTGCAGGGTGGAGAATTGTTTCCAGTCGCCGCAAGTCTGTCTTCCCTATCAGCAATAATTGTGTACGTTCTTGAACTCAGGGCTTAGCGCGGATGAAGCGAGAGAGGGCGGTTGTCCGAGGAGAGGGGTTGACGCATTGAGACAACTGCCGAAGTTCATATGCTTCCTGGTAGGATCGGTTCTGCTGATCACTTCCACATCGACTACCCATGCCGCAAACGGATCGGGTGATGCGATCTCCGACCCCTATCGGACGGCGCAGGATTACCGTTACAACCTCGAGTACGATCTGGCCCAGAAAACCCTCGAGGACTGGTTGGCACAGCATCCCAGCGACCTCCACGCATTGCATGAACTGGCGACCGTGATGCTGCATCGAGAAATGTTCCAGCGGGGAGTGCTGGCTTCGCATATTTACGGTGACCTGGGCAGCATGTTTCGAACCGGCAGGATTCCCTATTCGCCGGAGTTTCAGAAAAAGCTCTTCGACGTGCTGGCCAAAACCCAGTCACTTGCCGAAGCCCGGCTGAAAATCAACCCCAACGATCAGGAAGCGCTCTACTGGGCTGGCGCCACTCACGCCACGCGCGCCGTCTTCTATTTCACCATGGCCAAAAGCTATTTGGCGGCGCTGCACGAGACCACAGAGGCGCGCAAGGAGCACGCGCAGCTCTTGAAAATCAATCCGAACTTCACTGACGCCTGGCTCGTGGTCGGCGTCAATGATTACGTGGCGGGCAGCTTGCCCTGGTACTACAAGATGTTTGCCTCCCTGGCGGGATACCATGGGAAACGCGCGCAGGGAATCGCCGAGGTCCAACGCGTTGCCGCGCAGGGCAATTGGGCCCAGGATGACGCCCGGCTGATTCTGGCGGTGCTGTATCGTCGGGAGAAGATGTATCCGCAGGCCATGCAAGTCCTCCAGGGGCTGGCGCGCTCGTATCCGCGCAATTTCCTGCTGGAACGACAGATGGCGGGAATCTATCAGGAAGCCGGTGATCTTCGCTCCGCCGCCCGGATCTATGATGACATCGTAGCCAAGCGGGAGACTCGGCAACCGGGTTACGCGCACATGCCCGCCGCCAATATCCTCTTCGAGTCCGGTCAAATCCACGCGCGCCTGGGAGAAACCGATATCGCTCTGGCCCGGTATAAGGAGGCGGCAAGTTTACCGGGCAAAGACATCTACATTTATCGCTCCGCTCTGGCCGCCGCGGACATCGAGATGCACCGGAACCACCGCACCGCAGCCCTTGAGACCTACCGCCACGTGGCGCAAGCCGTCCCCAACACCGACGAGGGAAAAGTCGCGCGCGAGGCGCTGACAGATCCTCCGGCAGCCGATCCCCCAAAGTAGCACGGTCGTCTCGGCCGTGCTGGCTCACGGGCGGGACGCCCGTGCTGCGCCGCAGCGTCTCAGTCCACTCTGGATAACTGATTCCCCCCGGCAAGCGCCGTCTGGCCTCCTGCCCTCCGCTTGTCCGTCGTTGCGGGGTAGCTTAAAATAGCCCTGCTCGAAGGTATAACCCTCGCCGGTAAGCCATCTCCGTTCGCCTCGAATCGAGGATCTTCCGTGGACGTTGCATCGGAGCTCACGCTGCTGGTCGCCAGCAAACTCATCGTTTACACCTTCGGCGCGCTCATCCATTTGTTCCTGATGGTGCTGATCCTCGGCAACCGCCGGCTCCATCGCCTCGAGTGGCTTCTCTTTTCGCTGATGACGGCGCTCTTCATGTGGAACTCGGGCAACCTGCTGGCATTGAACCTTGGGCTTTATTACGGCCTCGCGCCGCCCATGCTGTCCGGCTTCGCACGGCTGATTGCATTTCTCGGGGCGATGGCGGCCGCGCCGCTCCTGGTCCACGTGCAAGCGGAATACTTCGTCCGGCCTCGACGCTTGCCCTTCAGTGGGCGGGTGCTGGTCCTGGCCTTCTACTTGCCCCTGGTGGCCGCGCCGTGGGTAGTCGGAAACCTCCTTGGCCGAGTCCATCTCGATCCGCCCGCCGCGCTGGGCGGCGCGGCACGCCCCCTCGCTCTTTGGATTATTGCCGCGCTGCTCGCGGGCGCAGCGTTCAGCCTGGCCTCGCGCCGGCCGCAGCGCGAACCGGACCCGCGCCTCAGACGATTTCATGCCGTGCTGGCAATCTTTCAGGGAATACTGGCCGTGGGCCTCGCGTTGGTGTATCTCACCCGACCTCTCCCCGTGCAGGGGTTCGGTGGCTACCCCGCAACAGAGTTGATGCTGGCGGCGGTCCTGCCCGGCCTTTATTTGGGCTACGTAATCTTGCGCTACAACTTTCTGGATCTTCGCGTATCGCGCAATGTTGCCTATTCCGTGGCGGCGATTTTCGGCCTGCTGATTTACCTCAACCTGATGCGCCGCCTCAGCGGTTTTCTTGAAGCCCACGAGATTCTTCCCGTGGCCGTCACCGAAGGTGTGATGATCTTTATCCTGGTTGTCTTTCTGGAGCCTGTGAAACGACTCATCAGTTGGGCCCTTCACAAGGCCGTCGTCTCGGAATTCGAACGCGTCCAGAAGCTTTCGGCAGAGATTCAGGATTTCGCCAAGCAGTCGGGAGATCTGGAAGGCTTGAAGCGGTTCGTGGAAGAAAGAACCCAACAGCAACTGGCTCTGGGGCAGGTGACTCTTCGTGCCGGAAAGGCGGCCGGCGGACCCGACGCGGTTCCGCCGAAGGGCAAGACTCGGAGATTCCCCATTTGCCGCGGCACGGAGGTGATCGGCGCCCTGGAAGTGGCGCCCGCCGGCGCGGAGCTTTCCGGTGACCAGTTCGGCGCGCTGGAACTGCTTGCCGATCAGTTGGCCGCCGCTCTTGAGCTTTGCCAGCTCATCGCCGACAAAGTCAAGCTGGAGCGTGAATTGGCCGAAAAAGCGCGCTTGGCGTTCCTGGGGGAAATGGCCGCGCGAATCGCCCACAACGTCAAGAACCCGCTCAGCTCCATGAAGACCCTGGTGCAGTTGCTCGAAGAAGATACTAGCCTACCGGAGCGCGTGCGCCAGGATTGCCGGCTGGTGGTGAACGAAGTGGATCGGTTGAATCACAATATTTCGCAGGTGCTACGCTACGCCAAGCCGGCCCGCGATACCGACCGCCCCGTGGACCTGAGCGCCGTGGTCAAGCGCGTGCTGACTCTCGCGCGCGCTGAGGCCGAACAGCGCCAGGTAAAACTGGCCATGGAATCCTCCGGCGCTTGTCCGGTCGAGGGCGGGGAAGAGGCAGCGAATGATATTGTCTCGAATCTGGTGGTTAATGCACTGGAAGCCAGCGCGTCGGGGAGCACCGTCCGGGTTTCGCTGCGGCGCGCGGACGGCCGCGTCGAGCTGGCGGTGGAGGATCAAGGGAAGGGAATCCCCCCTGACCTGCGAGGGAAGATCTTTCAGCCGTTTTTCACCACGCGTGCCGGGGGAACGGGCCTGGGACTGGCGATTGTGGCGCGGCGCCTGGAGGAAATCGGCGGCTCCGTCGATTGCCAGAGCCCCCTCGACGGGGAAGGGGATTCGCCGGGGACGCGCTTTCTGGTCCGCTTTCGCGCCGCCTGACGATGGGGACGAGGCTGATTCCCAATTGGCCCTTCCCCTCCCTCGTGGAATTGTATGTACTATTGGTGATGTCAGACCGCGCAACGATCTCAGGCGGATGATCCGATGACCAACCACGAACCTAGCACGCCAACTCCGAAAGGCAAGACGATTCTGATCGTCGACGACGACCACACGGCACGTTACGGCATGCGCCGCGCGCTCGAAGAGCGCTATCAGGTGCTAGAAGCGGAGAGCGCGGCTGCGGCGCGGCCCGTGATCGCATCGCACCGCCCGGACCTGCTGCTGCTCGACATCGAGATGCCGGAGGAGAGCGGCCTGGATTTTCTCCGCGAATTGCAGGCGAAGGGCGATGCGCCCGCGGTCATCATGATCACCGCTTACGGGTCCGAAAAGATCGCGGTGGAGGCGATGAAGCGCGGTGCGTACGATTACCTGCCCAAGCCTTTCGAGGTGGATGAACTGCGCCTGGTGGTCGAGCGCGCCACCGAGCACGCCGACTTGGCGGAAGAAAACCGGCGCCTGAAACGCCAGTTGGCGACGGAAGGGCAGTTCGGCGGCTTGATTGGCTCCGCCCGCCTGATGCGCGAACTTTTCGAATCCGCCGACCGCGTGGCGCAGGCCGACGTCACCGTGCTCATCGAGGGCGAGAGCGGCACGGGGAAAGAGTTGCTGGCGACGGAAATCCATCGGCGCAGCAACCGCGGCAAAGGGCCGTTCGTTCCCCTCAACTGCGCCGCCCTGCCGGAACACCTGATTGAGAGCGAGTTGTTCGGCTACGAGAAGGGCGCGTTTACGGGCGCGACTTCGCTGAAGCGCGGCAAGTTCGAGCTGGCGCATCGAGGCACGCTTTTTTTGGATGAGATCGGCGACATGTCCCTCGCCACCCAGGCGAAGTTGCTGCGCGTGCTCGAGACGCGAAAAGTCGAGCGCCTGGGAGGGACCGCGTCGCTGGACGTGGATGTGCGCATCATCAGCGCAACCAACAAGGACCTTGGGGTAGAGATTAACAAGCAGACATTCCGCTGCTCGCGCAGCAGTTCTGCCGAATGCTCGCGGAGAAACACGGGCGGCCCGGCGTGAGCTTTTCGCGCGAGGCTCTGGAATTCCTGAGGAATCTGGATTGGAAAGGCAACGTGCGCGAATTGAAAAACACGCTGGAAAGCGCGCTGGTCATGAGCCGCGGCGAAGTACTGCGGCCGGAAGATTTCGATTTGACCGTCCGCGAGAAGGGATCAGCGGAGCAGCCGGATTTCCTTAGCACCGGGGATTACCGCGAGGCACGAAAGCAGTTTGAAATCGCCTTTATCAAAACCAAATTGCGCGAGCATGGCGGCAACATCACGCGCACCGCAGCCGCGATTGGCTTGCATCGCCAAAGCCTTCAGGAAAAACTCCGCGAACTGGGGATTCAGGCTGAAAAAGAGTGAGGAGGAGCTAATGCGCAAACGCCGATGGCTGATGGTCTGGGGGACGCTGGCCATCTTCTCCTGCCTGGTGTGGACGGTCGCTGCGGCGGGTCAAGGCAAAAACCCCAGGAAGATTTTCATGATTACTGATATGGAAGGAGTAGACGGAATCTTCGATTCGGACCTCCAATGCATTCCATACAAAAGCCCGCGCTGGGAGGAATCGCACAAGTTGCTCGCCGAGGAGGTCAACGCGGCGGTCGAAGGATTGAAGCAGGCGTGCGCGACTGACGTGGTAGTGTGGGATGGCCATGACGGGAGCCAGACGCTCTCCGTACTCGACATTCAACCTCCCGCGCGCTTGCTGACGGGCGAGCCGGTGTCGCCGACCCTGGAGCTCGATCGTTCATACGACGCGGTCATTTTCATCGGACAGCACGCCATGGCGGGCTCGGAGAAAGCCATCCTCAGCCATTCGTACAGTTCGTTGGGAATTCAAAACATCTGGGTCAACGGCAAGCCCACGGGAGAAATCGGCGCGCGCACGATGCTCGCCGGCACCTTCGGCGTGCCGGTCATCATGCTCTCGGGAGATACCGCAGCCTGCCGGGAATTGCACGAGCTGGTTCCCCTCGCGGAATGCGCCGAGGTGAAGTCCGGCGTCAGTCGGACGGCGGGATTCATGCTACCGCACTCGGTGGCGTGCGCCTTGATTCGAGAGAAGGCGCGGCGCGCGCTGGCGAAGGTCGGTGAAATCAAGCCCTACACGATCCCCGGCCCTGTCGAAGTGAGGGTCGAGTTCACGCCGCGAGGGACGCAGAGCTTCCGTTCTCGCGAAGGGGTCGAGCAGATCAATGCCAGGACGTGGGCCTTCCGCGGAAAAGACATCCTGGATGCCTGGCTAAAATATTCGTCCTTCTGAGCGGATGAGAGTGAGGAATGGAGCGCCCGGCTCCGAGTCAGAGTTGTCACCCACCGCCGGAGGGCGCACAGGTGGCACGCGAAGACGTTGAGGAGGTGCTGGCAGCCGAGAAAGATGAGAACTGCTGATCCACGTGGGTTGACCCGCACTTTGGACAGGCCGGCGGTTCCTGGCTTCGGCTCATCACAAGTTTTTCAAAAAGCTTTCCGCATTTCGGGCAGCGATATTCGAAGATGGGCATGGGATACGGTTGCTACTCCTTGGGTTTGACCTCGCAGGATTGCTGTTCCTTCCCCGACGGGGCATGAGGTCGCGGCGCTCAGGTAAAACGAGATATGCCCGGTAGACGCGGCAGAACCAGAAACCACACGACCAGAAAAAGTATGAAAATCAGCAGACCTTCCATAACTCAATTCTACCCTTGAACCGCGGAGATTGCGAGTGGCAATCTGTCCCTGCCCGAGTATCCGAAGCTCAAAGCGCCGGCCAGAGCGATTCCCAGATTTTGAACTCGTGGTGAAATCCTGCTTGTTCCGCCACGGTAAACTTCCGGCCTGAAGCCACGTCCAGAGTTTCCTGGAAGATTTTCCGGCCCACGTCCTCGACGCTTTCTTTCCGCTCGAGCACTGTTCCGGCGTTGATATCGATGTCGCCGTAGGTTCGCGCCAGCGGAGTGTTGGTGGCGATCTTCATCACCGGCCCGAGCGCGCAGCCGATGCCTGTGCCGCGGCCCGTCGTGAAGAGCGCCACCTGCGCGCCGCTCAGGAAAAGCGCGGGCGTCGAGATCTGGTCATAGCCGGGGGTGAAGAGCACATACAGACCCTTGCGATCTCCCAGCCATTCGCCGTATTCGACCAGGTCCTCGACAATGGCCGTGCCGCCCTTGGCCTTCACGCCGCTCGACTTGAGATAGATGTTATAGAGCCCGCCCTTGATGTTTCCGGGAGAGGGATTATCTCGAAAATCGTCGCCGAATTTCCGGACGTAGGATTCGTAGCGCTTCAACGCCTGCGTCAATTTGCGTCCGACGGCGCGCGTGCGCGCGCGCTGCGCCAGATCGATCATGGCCGCGCCCTGCAACTCGGGAATTTCGGGGAGAAAGACCGCGGCGCCGGCCTTCACGAACATGTCGGCGGCCACGCCCACGGCGGGGTTCGCGGTTACGCCCGACCAGCGGTCTGACCCGCCGCACTTTGTTCCTACCACCAGTTTCGAGATTGACGCCGCCTGGCGTTTGCATTGATTGGCCTGTCCCAGCAATTTCTCCACGATTTCGAGTCCCCGCTCGACCGTCTCGCGGCTGCCGCCCAACTGTTGGATCGTCATGTTGACAACCCGACCGTTGTAATCTGGAACCGAGTTCTGGAAGATGGGCGCAGAGCATTCGACGCAGGTCTTGCCGCAGCCGAGGTCGATATAGATCGCCGCTCCCAAATTCGGGTGACGCAGAGAATTGGCGAGCAACTGATTCAGGAGTCGGACGGCGCGGCCGTCCGGCATGCCGCAGCCGGACTCGTGGACGACCGGCACGACGCCGTCCACGTTGGGGAATTTCGAACGCGAATAAATTTCGCGCATGGCGCGCGCGGCAATTTCGCGCGCTTCCGTGGACGAGCACATCCCGGACGTTACCACGCCGACTAGGTTGCGCGTGCCCACGCGTCCGTCGGCGCGGACATAGCCCTCAAACGTCAGCGCGGCGAGCTCCGGGTCCCGGGGTTTGGGTTGAGGGTTGTCTCGATAACGCACCGAGAGCTTGGGAAGACGGTCCTCGAGGTTGGATTCGTTGATGGGGTCGCCCGGTTCGACGGTGCGCGAGGCGAGTCCGATGGGATCGCCGAGCGTGATATAGGCTTGCCCCTTTCGAATCTTCTTTGTTGCGAAACTTTGCCCACGCAGGGCGCGTCCCGAAACAGTCAGTGCCTCGTCGCCGTGCAGCAATCGCGTTCCTTTTTCAATAAACTCGGCGGTGACGACCGCGACGTTGTCTTTCTCCGACCGAATGACAATGGCTACGTCTTCGAGCTTCTTGACTTCCATGAATTACCTCAGCAAATACCCGTCAATCGCCACGCTGCAACCCGCAGCCGGAGCGGAAGTTCCCAAAGCCGCGGAGCGTTTGTGGACCGACGGCCATCAACGATTGCCCGGCGACTGCATGTTCAGCACGCCTTTGATGTAATCGATTTGCTGGAAATCGTGCTCGAAGGCACGGTGAATCTCCTCGAGGGCGTCATAGCGGTGCGTGATGAAGGGTTGGACCTGCACCGACCCGGAGCTGACGAGTTCCAGCGCGCGGCGGAAGGTTTTGGGACGCCCGTCGGTCTCGAAGCCGCCCGACGCGCCGATCGTTGCCACGAGCGTTGGTTCGAGGTACAGGAGCAAGCAGATCAACCCGATGTCGCGCCCTTTGTGGCCGTGTCCGTAGAGCAGTACCGTGCCTTGTTTGCGCAGGATACCCGGAATCTGCTCGAAGACCACCGAGTTGCCGGAGGACTCAATAAGGTAATGGACGCTCTCTCCGCGGGTCAATTCCAGCACGGCCTCCCTGAGGTCCTGACGCGCGACATTGATGGTCGTCCCCCCCATTTGGCGCGCCAGCTCCAGGTTCTTGTCGCGGACGTCAGTCAACAAAACCAGGCCGTCGAAGTGTTTCACGTTGCGGAGGTATTGGAGAAACAGAAGTCCCGCCGGTCCCGCCCCGCAGATGAGGACGTTCCGAATCCGCTCCTTGCCGTCGTAGGTGTAGCGGCCGTGCGCGCGTTCGGCGCGATCACTGGCATGCAGGACGCAGCCCAGCGGCTCGACGAGCGCGGCCTGCTCGGGGGGCAGGCTGGTTTTCAGGCAATTGAGCGCGGGCATGGCGATACCCTCCGCCATTGCTCCGGGCAATCCCGTGATCCCATGCTCTCCAAAGTGTGCACACTGGTGGGAATCGCCTGAGGCGCAGTACGCGCAGGGCGGGACGCGTCCCTCGCCAAAGCAGTTCCGCCCCTGGTCGCACAGCACGCGGTCCCCGGGCTTCAGATCATTCACTTCGCGGCCAATCTCAACGACCTCGCCGCAGAATTCGTGGCCGAGGATTTGAGGCTGCTGCGATAACGGAATAGCCTTGCCCTGCGAATCGAAATTGTAATTGCCGTGGCCACGGTAAAGGTGCAGGTCTGTTCCGCACACGCCCACGGCTTCAACGCGCAGGACAACCTCGCGCGGGCGCGCCTGTGGGTCTGGCACATCGCGGACGACTAATTTTTCGACATCTTCAAGGACAGCGGCCTTCATAACTTTAGCGCGGAGATGCTTCCTGCCGTCTTGCGGACTGGGCCAGGTCGCGGTAGCGGTAGAATCCCACCCGCCAACCCGTCACCATCGCACAACGACCTTCGAGGAACAAGCCCGAGATTTCATCATACCGCATCTAGGGCAGATCCCGGGTGTTGATTCGTCTTGCGCATAGAGCCGCCGCGGGAATCCCAGGGCCCAACAGCCTGTGTGATCCAGGAATCCAGGGTGGAGGTCCGGACGAAACAGCTTTCGACAGTGGGCAGAGGTTCAACGGCGCGGCACAGCTGTGGAGTTCAGGCGCCGGGCGCGAAGAGCCGAGTCTCAGATTGCCAGATCCCTGACGTCGAGCTTGCCTGCCTGGGCAAGACGATCGAAGATTTCCGCGGTTTCCCGAATACCCTGGTCCAGCGGTGTGCGGGGCACGTCGCCGAGGTCCTTGACGAGTTGGCTGTCATCCAGGTCGAAGGCAATGGGCAACTGCGGGCCTTCTGCGCGAATCAGTCCTCGGGCGCGCGGGAAAACGCGCTCGAGCGCGGCCATGAACTCATCCATTTTCACGACGGCGCCGCGCAACGTGTAAACGCGCGCGCCGCTTAATTCCATCTCCGCACATCTCAGAAAAATCTCCGCGGTGTCTTTTCCGTATTGCAGTTCCAGGCCGCCGGTGAATCGGATGGTGTACGGCCGGCCCAGGACCGCGGCCTTGATGGCTTTCGTCGGCCCCGAGGTTACGCCCTGATCGCGGCCCACGCCGTAGACCGCCCAGGGACGCAGCCCTACACTCGAAATACCATCGTTGAGAAAATAGACTCGCGCGTTGCCTTCGTTACACTGTTTGAAAACGCCGTAGTGGGTTCCGGGAAGCAAGGGCGCATCGTCCGGAACCGTGGCCTGGCCATAGAGTTCTTCCGGGCCGAAGACCGCCGCGGAGCTGGCATAGGCGATGCCCCGCACCAGGTTGCGATGCCGCCGGGCAACTTCGAAGACGTTCAGCGTTCCCAGGACATTCACGCGAGCCCCCTGGGCCGGATCGGCGGCGCAGGCCGGCACTTGAAGCGCGGCAAGATGAATGATGTGCGTAATTCCGTGTTCGACGACCGCGCGCTCGACGTCCTCGTATGCCGTCACATCGCCCTGAATGAATCCGATCGAGGCAAGCTGCTCTTCGCTCAGCAGGGCCTGGAGGCGATGAGAGTGCGCGTCAATGTCGAGGATCCAGGGCTTATCGCCACGCTCCAGCAACGCCTTGACAACCCATGCGCCAATGAAGCCCTTCGCGCCGGTAATGAGGAACTGCCTATTTTGTGAGCCAGGCGGGCGATCGGAGCGGTCATTTGCCATAGACTGGCATTATATGGAATGACTGGGGCGAGTCAACGAGAGGCTGAGGTTTCTGCTTGCTTCTCTCCTGAGGCCCGGATCAGGAGGAGGACGCTCGCGGTGGCAAGCAGGGGAACACTCCCCGCCGCGATGAAAGCCGGCCCATACGACGAGAAGCGATCCACCATGAGGCCGACGATAATCTGGAACGCGCCGCCCGCGAGGCCGGCGGCGAGGCCGCTCAGGCCGGTGACCGAGGCGACCACGTCCTGGGGAAATAGATCGGAGGGAAAAGTCAGGCCCATTGTTGACCACGCGGCATACCCCCATATGGCGAAGCTCACCAATGCCAGCGCCCAGTAAGGGTTGTGGACAAGAGCCGCCGGAATACCGGCGAGAATCGGAAAGGAACTAAGGACACAGACCCACTTCCTCGCGCGAATCACGGGCATACCCCGTTTAATAAGGAATCCCGAGGCGAAGCCGCCGGTGAAATTGCCGATGTCAGCGGCGACAAAGGGGAGCCAGGTAAAGGCAGCAATTCTTTTCAGATCAAAGCCATACACTTCGCTGAAATACTTGGCCAACCAGGTGATGTAAAACCACCAGATGGGATCGGTGAGGGAGCGACCCAGTACAATCCCCCAGACATTGGGCTGTTTCAGCAGAGTCAACCAGCGGCCCGCACCCCGATGGGTCGACGCCATGGCAGTATCGCGGCCCGCTTCTATCAAGGCGCGCTCTTCAGCAGCAAGGCGGGAATGGGATTCAAACGGGTGGTACAGCTTCAGCCATAACGCCAACCAAAAGAAACCGAGCATGCCGGAAAATGCGAAAGTCCATCGCCAGCCCACGGCCAGGGAAATGAGCGGAATGACAAGCGCCGCGATGGCGCCGCCCACGCTCGACCCGCTATCGAAAATCGCCACAGCGATGCCCCGTTCCTTGGCGGGAAACCACTCCGCGACCGTCTTGCTGGCCCCGGGCCAGTTGCAGCCTTCACCGAGGCCGAGCATGAACCGGAACAGGGCCAAGCCCCGCGCGGAGTCGGCCAGTCCCGTCAACATGCTGGAGATTGACCACCAGATGACGGCGAGCGCCAGACCCAGACGCGTGCCCACAATGTCGAGCAGCACCCCACCGATAAGCCACATTGCGGCGTAGGACAACTGAAACCAGGAAGCGATTTCACCGAACTGGAGACCCGTGAGGTGGAATTCCTGGGTGAGAACAGGGCCCAACTGGGCGAATGTCTGCCGGCTGATGTAATTAATCACCGTGGACCCGAATAGCGCCCAGACAATCCACCAGCGGAGATGCTTCATGGGTCTCATCAGAGTGATGGGATTCGCCAGTCGCGAACCCCGCGCCTCCCGTGCGCGCGCAACTTACCACAACATGACCGTGGAAGAGGAGTAGTTTATTTGGACTAGGGCAAATGGGATACAATGAACTGCCCGCCAAAGTTATCCGACGCTGTGGCGCAACTGACAAAAGCTCTTTGGTGATTGTCGCCCTTTTCGTTTGCCTTGCCGTTGCGGTGTCGATTAGAGTAGGGGCCTTCGCTCCCGTCGCCAGGAAGTCCGAGCCCGCCGTGAGAACCGAGCCCTAATCTCGAGAGCGAAGCGGAGGCTTCATAACATGAAACTAAGCTGCTGCTGGCTCTACGCCATCACCAAGTACGGTTATCCGCCATCAATGGACGACACGTTTCGCGTGCTGGGCGAAATGCGAGCGTTGGGTTTTGAAAACGTGGAACTGGAAGGCGTTCGCCGCGAAAACCTCACGCAAGTTTACAAAAGCCGCTTCGAACTGAAAAAGTTCTGCGACCGCCAAGGCCTGCGAGTGATTAATTTCTGCCCGGTGCTGCCGGGGTCCGTGAGCCTTAGCCGAAAGGAGCGCAAAGATTCGTGGGATTTGTTCAAGCGAGGAATTGAGATTGCGAAGCTATTCGGCTGTAGCACGATCCAGGGGGACAGCTTCACACCCCCCCTCAAATTTCGGGGCGATTCACCTTACAAAGAGAGTATCAGCTACGGGAAGCACTTTACCGTGGAGATTGACCCGAAATTCAAATGGCAGCGGCTGTGGGACGCGATGGCCGAGAGTTTTTCGTTTTTCGCGCGCGAGGCCAGGAAGGCCGGACTGAAGTTTTGCGTCGAGCCGCGTGTGGGCGAACTGCTGAGCAACACCGATGCGCTCCTTCGGATGATGGATGAGGTGGGGGACGACAACTTCGGTGCGGTGCTCGACACAGCTCATTTGAACGCTCAGAAGGAAATCCTGGCGCTTAGTGTTGAGAAGCTCGGCAAGCGCATTTTCTTTGTGCATGCCGCCGACAATGATGGCCGCGTCAACGATCACGTCGCCGCGGGGCGGGGAACGGTGGATTGGGACGGCGTGTTTCAAGGGCTGAAGAAACACAAGTTCTCGGGTTATGTCGCCATCGACGTCGGGATGGTGCCTGACATCGACGTGCAGTACCGTGAATCGATGGAATTCTTGAAGGCCAAAGCTGCCAAGTACGGCGTGTAGCGCCCTTGTGAACATCAATTGGCCGGCGAGGCCCACAGCGTCTCCTTGTATGGAGTCAAGGCCATGAAATGCCTTCGATACGTCGGATTGTTTCTTCTCTGGGTGCTGATTCTTGCCGCCGTGCCCGCGCCTGGCCAGACTGTGAAAGCCTGGCAGGGCACCATGGACATCCCCACCTATTTGCTTGGCGAGGAAGATCCGAACCCCGCTTTTCCACTCGGCCGACATCGCATTTATCCCTACACGATGCTTGACGACCTCACTGATCAAAAGGAGAGCAAGGTTTATCGCTTCATCGGCCTCGAAAATGAATATCTGAAGGCGATCATCCTTCCTGACGTGGGCGGGCGGTTGTACTCACTTTATGACAAAGTTGATAAACGCGAGGTGTTCTATCGTAACAATGTCATGAAGTACGGGTTGGTTGCCCTGCGCGGCGCCTGGATTTCCGGGGGTATCGAATTCAACTTCCCGGATGGGCACACGGTCATTACGGTTTCGCCTGTCGCCGCAACCTATCATCAGAATGCCGACGGGAGCGCCACTGGGGTGGTGGGAAGCGAGGATTGGATCACGGGCATGCACTGGGAAGTCGCACTGACGCTGCGCCCCGGCTCGGCGCGAATCGAGCAGCACGTCACCCTGTTTAATCCTACTCCCACGCCCAACCCTTACTGGTACTGGGCGAATGCCGCGGTGCCGGCGACCCCCGACATGCAGTTCATCTACCCCATGCGAGAGGCGTACCCTCACAGCCTCTCGGTGTGGAGCTACCCGATTCATCAAGGTGTGGACTACAGTTGGTACAAAAACGTTCGGCAGCCAACTTCGCTTTTTGGGCGGCAGGTCCACCGCAATTTCTTTGGGGCTTACTACCACGAGTCGGATTTCGGGGTTGTTCACGTGGCGGATTATCACGAGGTGCCGGGAAAGAAAGTGTGGACCTGGGGAGTGGCCGACGACGGCCTGATCTGGACCGGCCTCCTGACGGACCACGATCGTGGAGTCCTGGACCGAGTACTGGTATCCGGTGCATGAACTGAAGGGCGGGTTTGTCGAGGCGGAGCCGGACCTGGCACTGAATGCGCGCTTCCTGCCTGGCGCTGCCGCTGAGAAGCCACTGGTGGAAATTCTCCTGAGTCCGACCGTAGGAATTCCTCGTGCGAGGGTCAGCGTGACGCTCGGTGGCGAGACCCTGCGCGAGCTTGATGCAGCCCTGAAGCCTCTGACGACTGCGAAGTTCGAGGTACCAGTGGAAGATCTGGAACGCGCCAAACTCGTGGTGCTGGTCGGCTCGAATGCCGCCTGGTGCCATCCGGTGCTGTACCAGCGGATGGCTCAGGCGAAGCAGGATCATCCCGATCTGCGCGTGGCGCTCATCGACCCGCGCCGCACCGCCAGCGCTGATCTCGCCGATCTGCATCTGGCCGTGCGCCCCGGTACGGATGGCGTGCTGTTCAACGGCCTGCTGGTCTATCTCAAGGATCTGAACTTCGATG
>JAIQGA010000330.1 GCA_020072925.1 Terriglobia bacterium
CCTCGAACTGGAGCGCGCCATCTACCAGTGGCTCGCCAACTGGAACCAAGAGCCGCGAGCGTTCACCTGGAAAGCCACGGCAGATGTTATCCTCGACAAGGTCCGCCGTTGTAAAGAATTAGCTGGGACGGCACACTAGTGCAGCGCAACTACGACCGGCGATGGTCCCGGAAAATGCTTACGCCCAAGAGCAGGAAACCGCGACGGGTCGACACGAGCCGAGAGCTCAGGCGTGTCCTTCTGCAACTCCGTGACGATCGACTCGTCAAGGCCTTCGCCAAGGGTAAGTCTGATATCTCCGATGAGCTGGTGTTCCCGTCGGAGGCAGGCACACCGATCGAGATGAACAACTTCTCTGAGCGCGTTTTCAAACCCATGCTCGCGCGGGCCGGGCTCCGGAGAATCCGCTTTCACGATCTTCGCCACACCTTTGGGAGCTTGCTCATCCAGGCCGGAGCCTCGCTTGCTTACATTCGGGATCAGCTGGGGCACAGCTCTATTCAGGTGACTGTAGACATCTACGGGCACCTGATTCCAGGAGCTAACATGGCGTTCGTGGACAAGCTCGATGGGGCAACCAGTCCGCAACAATCCACAACACAGCCGCAACAAAAAGCGTGGCTGGAATCGGATGGTTTTAAGGAAGTGCTTCGGAATGAATGGCTGGGAGGCAGGGATTCGAACCCCGATACGCAGATCCAGAGTCTGCAGTCCTACCGTTAGACGACCTCCCAGGGGAACTGCGCGAAGCGCCATGATAGCACAGATGCCCAGCGGGTTTCACGGGCCCCTGCCCCTATGTTCGGAAACCGGCGGACCAGCGAACCATCGGGATGGGGCGGAGACGCGCTCATCGATTGAGCATTACAGAATACCGTGAGGGCCAAGGCTGCCGCGCCCGTGTCTCCGATGGCCGGAGTCCAGAAACCGGACTCCACCGGCGCATTTCGGCGCTGGGGACAGCGCCGCTACAAACGTCGGGGTCACTAAACGCAGTAATCCTCATTAGCGCCGGGTCGCGCCGCGCCTCCCGCGGGACACCCGTGTTACGAGGAGACGCACCCACTGCCCGGAAGTAGGCTAGAACAAAAGCCCGGAATTAAGGGGGAAACGCCCCGGGGGTCAGAACAGCCGGAAGGTGACCTCGACCATTACGCGCACCGGCACGGGCGTGCCGTTGCGCAGGGCGGGCTTGAATTTCCAGGTCTTCACCGCTTCGATGGCCTTCTCGTCCAGGCCCAATCCCAGCGGCTTCACCACCCGCTCGTCGATCACGTTGCCCTGGGCATCCACGACGATCCAGAGCACCACGGTGCCCTGGTATTTCGCCTTGCGGGCTTCTTCGGAGTAAGCGGGCTCGGGCTTATAAATCGCCACCGGCGCCGTGACGTTGCCTCCCACGCTGAACGGGCCGCCGCCCGTGCCGCCTCCGGAGCCGGGGCCGAGTCCGCCGCCGGTGCCCGAGCCAATCCCCGTACCTTCACCGCTGCCAATTCCGCCGCCGGTCCCAGGTCCATTCGAACGTGGCCCCAGCATGCCTTGCGGATCACCCCAGGGCATATTCGACGCCATCTGGGGAAGCTTCAACTCCGGCGGTCCCAACAGTGTGGGCGTGACGGGCAAGATGGGTTTGGGATTGGGAATCACCGCCATGGGCGGCGCCATCTGTTCCTTCGCAAACTTCGGGATCGCGCCCTTCGACGCAGGGGTCGGTGAGCGGTCGCCGCCCCCGCCTCCGCCGCCTGTCTTCAGCGCCTTGCCCTTGAGCATCGGCAGGTATGGCGAAATATCCGTGACCTCGATCTTGCTCGAAGCCTTGACCGGCTGCAGGAGGTTGTGAATCCAGAAGGGCAGCAGGAGCAGCGCCAGTCCCACCGCGTGCACCAGAACGGAGTTCACCCACGAACCCTTCTGCATGCGGTAGTCTTGCCACATGTCCGGCAGGTCGAGGGGTTTGGAGGTGATGGGAACCAGCGGTGGCTTGGGTTTCTCGAACAGAGACCTGATCTGATTGGGAAGATCCAGGTACCACGGACGCATTCCGGTGAGCGGGAGCTCCGCCTCACCACGATAATATTGTCGCGGCACCGTAATCTTGGGCTCGCGCAGCCGCTCGATCAGTTGGCGCACCAGCGACACCGGCACGCTCGGCGTCTCAAACATGGTCAGTCGATATTCCGGCTCTGGCGCGATGCGATTTTCGGCGGCGGGTTTTTCCGGCCTCGCAACCTTTAAGTCAACAGGTGGCATTCGTTTCTTGTCATCCTAACTACGCGGGCATCCTCTTTTCGGCCCGGCTCGGTCCTTGCCATGCTGCTTCTTGCAAGGATGACCCCGAGCGGTAAGTGGTTGCTTGCGAGGATGAGAAAATCTCTTCCGGGCCTCCATTCTCCCAACGCAATTTTCAGTTTACCACAAACACGTGCCATCAAGTGAGCGTAATTGTCCACCCAAGGCGCGCCTGATGCGCATCAAACCTCGGGGCAGGAGAAAGCGGCGAGGGGTCTGTCAAATGTCGGCCCGGGGCCATTAAGCGGACATTGGCGGGCAATTCTCCTGCCGAATCAAACGCCGGAACCCGTAAGGGCTGAAGTCGGGCTCCTCAACCCCTTTCGTCATAAATACAGGGCGTCCCTCCCATTGCCTTGCGGGGCGCGCGGCCCAGTGGGATTCAGCGCATTGTGCCGGCGCCCGGTAAGGAGATGGGGTTGAGAAGCCATCAAAACAATCCGGAGGGTATTTTGAAAAAACAATTTGGAACGGTGGGGATCGTATTGTTCGTCATCATAGGGATTCTTCTGATGTTCCTGGGGATTTGGGCGCTGCCGCTGGCGCGAGCGCGTATACTCGGGCAGACAAACAGCGTGGTGCAGGGCTTCTACGCCGTGGCCGGCTTCGCGCAACTGGCGCTGCCGCGTGTGGCGGTGTATCTCGCGGATGCGTTCCTGGTGCTCCTCGGCGCCTTGGTGCTGCTGTTCATCCATCTGCTGGTGATGGTGCCGGTGCAGCTTCACGTGCTCCAGCGGCAGGTGCGCAGCCTCGATGAGCAAGTGAACGCCTTGCGCCAGGAGATGGGGCAGGCGAGAGCGCTGCTGGCCGAGGCCGCGCCGAGCTTTCGCACACCTCGCAGCCTCGAAGAGGGCGGGATTGTGACGAGGTCTCCGCTCGGGCCAATTGCGCCCGCACGCGACGCGGAAGGGTGACTGCCGCGGCGATTTCAAATCGCCAGCCGCGCGTTTCCCCGCCTGCTCCTCCCGCACCTGCGCTGAGGTCGGGCTGCCGGATGGATTGTCGAGGAAGCAGGTCCGCCCGCCAGGGGGTGCGGCAGGCGAAAAGAAGAGAAGAGGGCCCCCAGGAGTAGCCCTCTCAAAGACCTGCGAAGCGAGACCACTGCTGGCGCAATGCCCCCACGGCTATGCCGGCTGGATGTCGGCAACATGGATGGTGTTGGTGGCGACGTCCAGTGTTCCGGTCACCTTCACGTTCTGCCCGAAAAACTGTCCGGCTTTCTGCTGATTATCCAGGTAGAACCCTTTTCCACTATCCTTGTCGGTGAGCAGAGCGTACTGGCCGTTCTTGGCCTTTACAATCTGGCCGACGAACGTCTCGCCCTTCTGCTGCTCCGGTTGTTCCTGGCCCCGTGGTTGCTGAGCGCTGGCATATGGACTCTGGCTTTGCGCGTGCAGCCTCGGGGTGAGTGAGCAGAAGGCTACGGCAAGAAGCAGTGCCAGCAGCCCTGCCGAGAAAGCATTCCTTTTCATCTCACACCTCCTGTGGGACGGTTTTGCCGTCGGTGCACGGTCAGCAAAGCCCCGGCCAAAGCTCATCCGGATCGGGTTACTGACAAGGCAGGACTTGGGCGCCGGCACAGCCTGTGGAGGCTGTAAGATTTCCCGAGGGCGAGTAGATTTCTCCAGGCGGGTTCCTGGTGCCATTCCCACCGGTATTTTTACCCGGTTCTTGCATTGGGATTGCGCAGCCGCTTGACGGTGTAACGCCGCCCTTTTGGGCTGCATCTGTAGCCGCGCTCCCTGACCGCCGGACCGGCGTAGCAGACGTCCCGCCCGTGGACCCCGGCACGGCGAAGTTGGCCGTGCTACGGGGGAGGGTTTGTCCTGCCAAGTTGTCGGTGCTTTGGCCAAACGTTTTTTCGTCTCGGGATTGCCAAGTTGCTTACCTGCTGGACAAAAGCTTGCAAGACCTGTTAACAGGGTGTACGCTGCCTCCTGCCATAATTCCAATCCTGCTGACGGCGGACACGCCGGTTGTTCAGAGGATCGAGACGTGGCCCCGTTTCTCCCCTCGCGATTTTCGATCACCACAGAGTGAGACGTTTGTTGGCATGTTGATTCTGAGGGGGTATCTCCAATGCCTGTTGATATGAAATTGGTAGCAGGGGATTTCAAGAAGAATTGGAAGCGCACCTGGCATGTTCCGAGCGTTCGGCTCATGAATGTTGATCGTGCCTTAAACGATTACCTCAAGGCTCCAAGTCCCGGGAATCTGAAGTTATTGAGCGTAATGGTTGAGGCCTGGTTGAATACCGATAAGAAAGAATACGAGAACTGCAAAGGCTCTGTCCTGCATGATGCGATCTACCAGTTGGCGGGTGAACCCGACACGAAGAGGCCGGAGCAACTCAAAGACGGCGATATTCTCTTTCGCTTCGTCCCTCACAACATTGGCCAGCGAGGAGGGGTACAGTGGCTGATCACCATGGGGCAAGGGGTGGCGGCCCTCACGCAGGGAACGGGTACGGGGTGGAATTGGGACATGATCCAACACGTGGGAATTTACGTCGAGAATGGTCTTTTCACAGGCGTAAGGGAAATCGCCGGCAGTGGCCTAGCCAAGTATAAAGTGGGTGCCCGCGACCACGTGATTGATCTCGTTGTTCGCTGCGATGATGAGATCGATGGCCATGACATCGGCCGGGTTGCGGCCTGCGCCAGGGCGCTGAAAACGAGAAAGTGGGGGACCCTCAACCTTGGAAGAAAACAGAAAACTATCCCCCTGGGGCCGGGGCAGGATGCGAAAGCATTAAGCGCTTATCCAGTGCAGGACTTGTTTTGGCTGACCGTGCGAGGCCGCAGGCCGGAAATCTTCAACGAGAAGACCCTCCATGAGTTGAAAGAGTTAAACGACCAGTATATTAGGAATCATGAAGATAGGAACGAGCTGTCGCAATCGGTCGTTTGCTCGCACTTCGTGCATGCGGTCATGTACGCCGCGGCCCGGCCCGACGTGGTAACCCTCCGGTCAGCCACTTCGCACAAACTGGAAAAAGTCTTCAAAATCAGCCCCTCTCACCTGTGGCAGGCGTTCCATTATCGCGCGGGGATCTTTGACATCCTGCCGGCACACTTCGCGGGGGTTGAACAGGATGGGTTCCTGTACCCGATGGAAGAAAAGGATCTGGGATCCCAGACAATCGGGCTCGCGGCGTAGCGGGCGCCACCTCCAGCAGCACGGGCGTCCCGCCCGGGCTGCCTCCCGCTCCTGAGGGGTGACCGACTCAGAAATTGACGCTGTCTATTACTTGTCATTTGCTCGCCTGGTGTAGTCCACAACCGACAGTACGGAGGCCCGGTTCGTAGGGGAACGCCATGGCGTGCCCCTGCAACCTGCCCGCCTCGCCCGTGAAGACGCACGGCCAAGACGGCCGTGCTACGGCTCTTCTGGACACTCACTCCGGGCGTTCTCTATAATGGTGCGTTTAGGCATCCCCGGAGGATCAATGCAGAAGACGCTGGACCTGAAGCACACGCTCAACCTGCCCCGCACGTCCTTTTCGATGAAGGCGAACCTGCCGCAGAACGAGCCGCACTGGCTGGCGAAGTGGGCAAAAGAGAACCTCTACGCGCAGATTCGCGCAGCGCGCGCAGGAGCGCCGCTCTTCACCTTGCACGACGGGCCGCCGTACGCGAACGGCCGCATCCACCTGGGCACGGCGCTCAACAAAATCCTGAAAGATTTCATCGTTAAGTCGCGGACGTTGGCGGGATTCAACGCGCCTTATCTGCCGGGATGGGATTGCCACGGCCTGCCCATTGAAATCAACGTGGACAAGGAACTCGGGCCGCGCAAGGCGCAGATGAGCGCGGTGGAAATCCGCCGGGCGTGCCGCCGCTACGCGGAAAAATACGTGGACTTGCAGCGGCAGGACTTCATGCGTCTGGGCGTGGTGGGCGAGTGGGAGAAGCCCTACCTCACCATGGAGCCCGCCTACGAAGCGACGATCGCCCAGGCGTTCCTGAAATTTCTCGAGGGCGGCTACGTGTATCGCGGCCTCAAACCGGTTTACTGGTGCCTCTCGTGCAAAACTGCGCTAGCTGAGGCGGAAGTCGAATACGAAGACCATCGCAGCCGCTCGATTTACGTCAAGTATCGGGTGCTCACCGACCCGGCCATTCTCGACCCGGCGCTCAAGGGGCGCACGCTCTACGTCATCATCTGGACCACTACGCCCTGGACGCTGCCGGC
>JAIQGA010000331.1 GCA_020072925.1 Terriglobia bacterium
CACGGTCTGCAGCCCTACGGGTGCGGATGCGTGTTGTTTCGCGACCCCGGCGTGGGCGTTCTCTACAAGCACGAGTCGCCCTATACGTACTTCACCTCATCGGATCTGCACCTGGGCGAAATCAGCCTGGAATGTTCGCGCCCGGGAGCTTCCGCCGTGGCCTTGTGGGCCACACAGCGCTTGCTGCCGCTCGCGCCGGGCGGCGAATTCGCCTCGATGCTCGAAGCCTGCCGCGACGCGGCGTTGACTCTTTTTGAACGCCTGCGAGGTGATTCACGGTGGATGGCGCCTATCGTGCCCCAACTCGACATCGTGGTCTGGGCGCCGCGCGACCGCTCAGCCCGCCACGCTTCGGAGCTCTCTCAGAAGGTCTTTGACGCGTCGGCGCGCCGGAATCTGCACTTCGCGCTCGCGCGCTTGCCAGCCCGGTTCTTCGCCTCCGCCGCGCTCGAGCCCGATCAGGAAACGGTTCTGTGTCTGCGCTCGGTCTTGATGAAGCCCGAGCACCGCGCGTGGATGGACCGGATTGTGGAAACGCTTCGGCAGGTCGCCGACGAAGTGATAGGAGCATGATTCGGGACGTTGCCAGATTTGTTTCCGCGGCGTCTCGGTACCAGTTTGCAGTGAACCGTAAATTACAGCACCCGATTGGAGGCGAAGAAAGTCTCTGTGGCCTCTGGACTTCACAAGCCTCAACACGGAGGACACGGAGGGCCTCCGTGAACTCTGTGTTCAGTCTTTTCCCGGCCAGAGGTCACAGAACCAGCACTGATATCTGGTTCCGCAACCCTAGTAGGTCCATTGTCGGACCCGATTCTACGGAATCAAAACGCTATTGACGAGATTCAATCGGTGTAACTGGCCCCGGTGCAACGCCCAACCTACGCGCGCTCTATCCCCAAGTGCTGCCAGGTGATCAGCAGTCAATAGCTCAACCCGTAACCAAATTCGAACAGCGGCTGATAGCCGGGGTCTTCCAGGTTGAAACTCGTCGAGCTTCCGCGCGGCCAGGTAAAGGAAAGCTTGCCGGTGGGCTTGAACGCTCCGAAGAGCACATCGGCGACGCCGTCGCCCTCCGTGCCGGGCAGCCACGCTGCCACGACCGCGCCCGCTTTGGGCAGTACGTCGTCGATGACGAGCGGACGACCGGAAACCAGAACCACCACCACGGGAATGCCCGCGCGCTTAAGATTATCCACCGCGGCGACATCCTCGGCCGCGAGGTTCAGGTCCGTGCGGTCGCCCATCATTTCCGCGTAAGGCGTTTCGCCGATCACCGCGATGCCCACGGACGCGCCCTGGGCGCCGCTGCCATCGCGCGAATAAGTGACCTGCGCGTCGCTTCCCACGGCTTTGCGAATCGCGGTGAGAATCGTGGTGCCCGTGGTGACGTTACCGCTTTCACCCTGCCACTTCACCGTCCAGCCTCCGCACTGATTGCCGATATCATCAGCGCACTTGCCCGCTACATGAAGACGCGCGTTCTTCGCCAGCGGCAAAATCGTACCGTCGTTCTTGAGCACGACCAGCGACTCGCGCACCGCCTGGCGCGCCACCGCGCGATGGTCGGGAGAGCCGAAAGTGTTTCGCAGGCCGTGGTCTGCAAGTTGCGAGCGCTTCGGGTCCATCAGGCCCATGGCGAACTTGACGCGCAGGATGCGCGTGACCGCGTCGTTGATGCGCGACATCGGCGCGCGGCGCTCGTTGACCAGTTCCTTGAGCAGCGCGATGAACTCGCGATAATTGTCCGGCACCATCACCATGTCCATGCCCGCGTTGATGGTGGTCTCGATCTGCTGCTTGGCGTTGCCGGGCAGTTCCTTCTGCGCGGCGTAATCGGAAATCAGAAATCCCTGGAAGCCGAGTTCGCCTTTCAGAAACTCGGTGAGCAGCACGCGGTTGGCTGAGCACTTGACGCCATTCCAACTGCTGTACGACGGCATGACGGTGGCCACGCCCGCCGCGACCGTCGTGATGTACCCCTGCAAATGGATGCGGCGAAAATCCGCGTCGCTGAGCCGCGTGTCGCCCTGGTCGAGCGGAAAATGCTCCGCACCCTTTCCCCTCTGAAGCCCGGTCCCGAACACCGTGCCACCGTCTCCGGCGAAGTGCTTGGCGCAGGCCACGACGCTCAAGGGATTATCGAGCGCCGCGCCCTGCAAGCCCCGCACCGCGGCCTCGCCGAGCGTCTTCACCACGTCCGGTGATTCGCTGAACCCTTCGTAGGTGCGCCCCCAGCGAATATCCTGGGGAACCGTGACGCAAGGCGCGAACGCCCAGTTGATCCCCGTGGCGCGAATTTCTTTCGCGGTGATGCGCGCGGCTTTCTCCACCAACTCGGCGTTGCGCGTGCAGCCCAGGCCGATGTTGTGCGGGAAGACCGTAGCGCCGATCACGTTGTTGTGCCCGTGCACCGCGTCCACGCCATAGATCAGCGGAATGCGCGGGTCGGTCGCCACAGCGCGCGCCTGGTAGTGGTCGTACATGTCCCGCCAGGACTGGAAATCATTGCCGGTTTTGGGGTCGGAATCTCCGCCGTTCAGCAACGAGCCCAGATGATATTTCTGCAGGTCATCGAGGCTTTCGAGATACATCTGGTCCGCCTGCGTCATCTGCCCGATCTTCTCGTCGAGGGTCAGACGGGCTAGCAGCGCCCGGACTTCCGCATCGCGAGATGTCAGAAGTCTGGGAGACCATTGCGTGGAGAAAATACTCGGCGCGTACAGCGACGCGCCCATCACGCTGAGAGAACCGGCGAGAAATTGGCGGCGGGAAGTCTGCATGGGTCTCTCCTGTGCTTTCAATAGGATACGATGCCTTGGGTTCGCTTAACGGTGAGCTATCCAGTTTGTTTTCTTAATAATAGCGTAATCAAAGGGCCGATTCTTGGGTTCGTTTGTGTTCGTTCCAACAGCGATCCTTTATTTTCAATAACTTCTTGGCTTCATTCCTAAAAACAGATCTCTTAAAAGCAGTCGACAGTTAACAGTCGACAGTTGACAGTTCGACCTTCCCCCGTTCTTGTACTCTGGCGCCTTGCTTCTGACTCCTGGCTCCTGACTTCTGACTTCCTGTGCCCTGCCGCCTCCTCACCGTGGCAGCTTCGCCTCACCGGTAATATCGAAGTAGCCGAGCACGAACCACGGCCCTTCCCCGGGCTGGAAGCTGCCCACGGAAACGCTGTAGCGGCCCGGCAGCACGACGTGTTCACCTTTCGCCGTGACCTGGCTCAGGTCGCGTTCGTTGAGCGTGAAGGTGACGTGCTTCAACTCCCCAGGTGTGATACGCACTCGCTCGAACCCTCGCAAGGATCGGATTGGTGCGTCAGCCGACGCTGGAGGCTGCAAATAGAGCTCGGCGACTTCGTCTCCTGCAATGTTGCTCGTATTGCGGACGTCCACTTCGACGGTGAGCGGCTCCCCGGCCTTGAGGTGCTCTGACGAGAGTTTTAGGTTCGTGTAGGAGAAGGTCGAGTAGCTCAGGCCGTACCCGAAGGGATAAAGCGGCTTGCCGTGGAAGTACCGGTACGTCCGGTCCTGCATGGAGTAGTCCTCGAAGGGCGGGAGCTGGTCGAGCGAGGCGTAAAACGTCACCGGCAGCCTGCCCGCCGGATTGTTCACGCCCGCCAGCGTTTCAGCGATGGCCGTCCCGCCCTCTTCGCCGGGATACCAGGCTTCCAGGATCGCCGCCGCGTGTTCCTCGGCCCACTGAACGGCCAGCGCGCTGCCGTTCAGCAGCACCACAACGAGCGGCTTGCGGGTGCCGTCGAGCGCCTCCAGCAGTTCCTTCTGCACGCGGGGCAAGCCGATATCGGTGCGATCGCCCCCATTGAACCCTTCGACGTGAATGCCCATTTCCTCGCCTTCGAGATTCGGCGAGAGCCCTACGAGCGCCAGGATGACGTCGGCCTGCGCGGCGATTTTCAGCGCCTCCTCGCGCAGCACGTCTGCGGGAGGCTGCCAGACCAGCGTAAGCCCGGCCGCGAAGAGCGGCGAGCGATGCGTGTACTCCAGGCGGAAATTGTGTGGTTGAGTGTCCGCAAAGTGCGTCTGGAAGCGGGGCGCCGCTGTGCTGCGATTATCCTGCGTGCCGCTGGCCACAAGCTGATTGTCCAGGTAAACGCGGAAGGTTTCGTGGTCCTGGCACGGCCAGCAGGAAGGCTGCTCGATGCCAAAGGTGTAATCGCCGGGACCGGGCGGCGTCACGGTCCCGCTCCAGCGAACGGCGAACGCGTCACGGGAAATTCCCGGAGCGGGCGAAGCCGCGCTCCAATCGAATTGAATCTGCGGGTCGCTGCGGACCACCTTGGGTTCGCCGGTGAAATCGGTATTGGCAAAATACTCGGCCTTCAGCCCCGCCTCGGAGCCCGCGCCCGCAGTGTTAAAGACCGTGCTCGGCACTTGGACGGGCAATTCCGAAACGTAGGTGGAGCCCTGCGCGTACAGCACGGTCTTCCCCGCAAACTGCTTGCGGATGCCATCGATCGGATAAACCGGTCGGGAAGGCTGGCCGTTGTAATTGCCCTCGAGTGACACCAGGGATTCGGCGTTGGGCCCGATGACGGCGATCTTCTGCACGCCGGGTTTCAGCGGCAACGCACCATCCTGATTCTTGAGCAGCACCATGGACTCGCGGGCCGCCTGTAGCGCAACCCGGCGGTGCTTCGGCGAGTCCACCTGGGACGTGGGAATCTTGTTGAAGGGAACCGCGCCCGGCGGATCGAACATGCCGAGGCGCATGCGCGCCGTGAACAGGCGCTTGAGCGCGGTGTCGATCTCGCTTTCTTTAATCAGGCCGTCTTTCACCGCCTTGACCAGCGTGACGTATTCGTCGCCGCAGGTGGTATCCGTTCCGGCGCGCACCGCGGCTGCGGCGGCGTGTTCGATGTCGGGCGAGTAGTGGTGGCCATTGGTAATGTCGGCGACCGCCCCGCAGTCGGAGGTCACATAGCCCTTGAAGTGCCAGTCGTCGCGGAGTGTCTTCTGGAGCAGAAAATTGCTGGCGCAAGCCGGCGCGCCGTCCACGGCATTGTACGCGCACATCACGGAGTCCGCGTGGCCATCGACCACGGTGGCGCGAAAGGCCGGCAGGTACGTGTCCTCCAAATCGCGCGGAGCGGCGTTGACGTTGAAGCCGTGGCGCAGCGTCTCCGGCCCGCTGTGCACGGCGTAATGCTTGGGTGTGGCGATGGCCTTGAAGTACTTCGGATGGTCACCCTGCACCCCGTTGACAAAGGCCAGTCCGAGCTTTCCCGTCAGGAAGGGGTCTTCGCCGTAAGTCTCCTGGCCGCGCCCCCAGCGAGGGTCGCGGAAGATGTTGATGTTGGGCGACCAGAAATCCAGGCCGAAGTAAATGCTGTGATTGCCCTCGCGCTGCGCCTGGTTGTACTTGGCGCGTGCCTCGGTGGCGATGACTTCTCCCTCGCGGTGGACCAGGCGTGTGTCCCAGGTGGCCGCCATGCCGATGGCCTGGGGAAAAACCGTGGCATAGCCCGCCCGCGCCACACCGTGCAGCGCTTCACTCCACCAATCGTAGGAGGGAACGCCCAGCCGGGGAATGGCCGGCGCGGTGTGCTGCATCTGCAGGACTTTTTCCTCCAGGGTCATGCGCGAGACCAGGTCATTGACGCGCCGCGCGATAGGGAGCGAAGGGTTGCGATAGGCAGGCTTCTGCTGCGCAGGAGCAGATTCGATCCCGGCGCCTGCCACGATGAACGCCAGCAAACTATGAAGAAGCGATTTGCGTATGATTCCCATCATTGAGCTCACGAACCCTCCTCGGAATGTGCCCCGTTGGCGCGGGACCGGCGGGGCTTACTTCGATTGGAAAAGCAATGAGGCGAAATTGGCGAGGTTGCGCCGCCAGACCATCCACGTATGCATGCCCGGAGTTTCAATAGGAGTAAATTGCACGCCCTTGGATTGCAGCCAGGCGCGCAGCTTCTGATTGAATTCGAGCAGCCGGTCTTCCTTGCCGCAGGAGATCCAGAGCGCGCGGAGCTGGGCGTTGGCGCTGGAGTCGAGCCCCGGAAAATCTTTGTTGAAATCGTCGCTGAGCCCGCCCGAACTGAATGCTCCGACCCAGGCGAATCGATCGAGGCTGTTCAGGCCGACGAAGAGCGACTCGGCGCCTCCCATCGAGAGTCCCGCAATGGCTCGGTCCTGCCGTTTCTTGGAGACGTGGTAGCCGTGCTCTACGGCCGGCATGACTTCATTCAGCAGGCTGTCGCGAAACCGATTGAAGTTCCTCTGGCGAAGGTCTTGGTCGCGAAACGCCCCGAAGCCGCGCGCGAGCATTTCCAGGTCGCCATAGCCCAGGGGCATGACGACGAGCATCGGCTTCACCTTTCCCCGAGCGATGAGGGTGTCGAGGATCACATTGGCCTGCCCCACCGCCGTCCAGGCACTCGCGTCGTCGCTGTAACCGTGGAGAAGATAAAGGAC
>JAIQGA010000332.1 GCA_020072925.1 Terriglobia bacterium
CGTTCATCCAGAAAGACCGACAACAAACCAAATCTGTCTCGGGTACGCTCCGCGTCTACCATGCCCGGAGTATACGACAGAATGGTTCAACTTGTTACACTTATTATTTGACAGACCCTAAGTGCACCGGGCGGCCCGGCGCGGGATCCTGATTCCGCGCCAGCCGTGGTCTGCCGTGCTGCAAGTCTGATTTTGCTCTTCCGCAACCAGGGCGCGCGCCAAAGCGCCTGAAGGTGGGGTTTGCCCCGAAGGGCATGACAGTTACTGTACTAAACTCCCCCCTCGACCTATCCGGCTGGAAGCCCCAACCATTCTCATTTGAGTTCAACTCTCACCCAACGTCCAGGCCATGACACCGCTCGCCTCACAACCCGCTGCTTTCCAACCGCATCCGCCTGTCTCCCGACCAGTGCCGGGCCGCTCAGGGGCGCTTGCGCAGGAGCAGCGCCCAGTCGTGCGAGCTCGGAGCTTTGGGGGAAGTCCACGCAGGCCCTTCGGCGGGAGGGAGGGGAATGGTTTCTCCCGTGAAGGCATCGAACCACTTCGCTTCATAGCTGCCCGGTTCGAGGTGAATCGTCACGTCACCGCCTTGCGGTAAATACGCGGCGTAGATCACTCCAGGCAGCGCGAGGCAATATGCGCCATGGTTGAGCAGTTCGTCGTGAGGTTCGGTCTTCCACCACTCGAAGCTGGTGAAAAAATCTACCATGTGCGCGTAGCCGTTGAGCATGACCATGGTGTCGTCGCCGCGGCCATTGATCCAGCCTCCGCCGGTATCAGGCCAGACGTTGGTGCCGCGGCGGCAGGTTTCTCCCGTGGTCCCGTACGCGCCCGCCATGGCGATTTGCCACGCCATGCTGCGCAGGGTCTCCGCTGAATCCCCCGGCGGCTGGGGCGCCCAGAGCGGATAGTGGTCTTCATAGCCATACTCTTCGTTGGTCTGCGGGATAATCCGGCCGGTCTTGATCTGGAGCAGCCGCTGGGCGAGCATCAAGGCATGCTGTTCGCGCGACCACACTTGGACGGAAGTGAAGCCGAACCAGGCCGCGGCGCGGTCCTGGTGTTCAGGATGCACAGGGTGGCTGGTGGCCAGGTGCTGATAAGGGTCCAGGCCTTCGATGAATGTCCCGGTTTCATGCGCCCACTTTTCATCGCGAAAACTGTCGAGGTCGTCACCCAAATCGTACGTGATGTTTGAAAACGCGCTCAGGCGCGCCACCGCGTACCGGATGTAGCGCCGCTCGTCCTCGCTGCCCGCCGCCGGGTGGTCGGAATGGGTGGAGATATCCAGGACGACGGAGATGATCGTGTCGCGCTCACGCGCGAAGCGCAACATGCGCTCCCACTTCTGCCAGTAGGGGATATTGAAGCGCGTGTAGTCCACGCCGGGATGGTCGAAACTCTCCGGCGCCTGGGCGCCCCAGGGCCGCAGGAACATGGTGAAGTTTTCGCCGGTCATCACCGCTTCGCCCCAGAACATGTTCGCCGCGCCCGAAAGCAGCACGCGCAGGCGATTGACCTTGAGCCGATGCAGTCGCTCGAGGCTCGATTGGGTGATCCGCTCGTCGCGCCAGCCCACCAGCCAGTACGCCGTCGTGCCGTTGAAGAAGTAATGCTCGCCGGTGCCTTCCCAGATGAAATGCCAGGGGTACTTGGGGTCAACGCGGAGTGGACCGCGCCGTTGGCCGTCGGTGGCGCGGAACGTGCCCGTCTGCGTTTTCTCGAAGTCGCCCTGGCGGTAGGTCACCGAGTAGGTGTAATCGCCAGGTGAAGAGGGCATGAAGCGGATGCGGAATACGCTGCCATCCGCCGCGTCGCAGAAGCCCTCCACCGCCTTGCGCTCGGCCGCGCCGGTTTTTCCGAATGTTCCGCGCAGAGTCGCCTCGGTGAACGGGTTGACGGCATCGGGCGCGGCGAGGTCGACTTTGACTTCGACAAAATCATAGGCCTCAACGCTCGGCGCCGATTGAGAGAAGCGCACCTGCTTCGGCGTCCCCAACAAGACCGCGGGTAATGCCAGCACCAAGAGGCCAACGCGTTCCACGGCTCTGCGGCGAAGCATGAGTCCCTCCAGTTTTTGCCTGGATTGGCCGGGATTTAGTGAATGAACTCCCGAGCCCGCGGCGAGTGTACACCGAAAAGCCAGAGGAGGGAATCGGCGATCAGTTGGAGAAGATAAGCGGAGGCGGTTCCAGCCGCAAGTTGGCGCAGATTTGCTTCAGCGCCTGTTGTGTTCCGTCATCCAGTGTGTCGAACCTCACGCCGGCCTGCTGTTTGGTTCTCCACACGATGTCACTGCGAATCAGCAGGGACCGGCCTTCCCATTCGGTATTTAATTCACATTGCTGGCCCGCTTCGGGAAGTCCCTGGCCTTCAATGCAGCCCCCTTTGAGAGAGATGCTGACCAGCTTCACGTTCGCTGTCGATCCGGTTGCAGGGTTAGAGAGGAGAGCTGGCAGTTCGCTGACGTACCGGGGAAACTGGCGACGCACACGTTCACTCGTGGCCGCGGCAGGGGTTTCTCCGGGTTTATGGAAGGTCAGGGGGCCCGGGGCAGGTCGGTCCTCCTCTTTTTTTTCCGGCCGCGTCCCGGACACCGGTTGCGCGCGCAACGCGGCGCAAATCTCGTTCACTCGCCGCTGCGTATCCCGGTCCACAGCGATGAATTTCAACCCCATTCTTCCCTGAGGATTTCTCCAGGCGACCTGGGCTTGGAGTCCGATCACCGCGTCGCGCCATTCAAAGTACAGCTCACATTTCTTGCCGATGGTGATGGCGGTCGCGCGTTCGATTTCGCATCCGGTGGCGCTGATGGTCCGAATAATCATGTTCGTGCCGGCGCCACCTCCGCCCGAGTGGATTGTTCCTTCCATCCCAAAAGGATATCTTGGAGCCCCGCGCCGGTCGGCCATAGTGGGTTCAGTCTAGCCTCCTGTCGGGCCGAACGCAACTTGAAAGTATGTCAATACAAAGATTAGAAATACAAAGTGGTGTCCGTTGGCGCTTCGGCATCAACGCCCGACACGGAGTGCTTTCCCATCATATTGCACACTCTTGTCGGCGGCCTCGGAAGGGCCTACGCCGACGCCGTGGCCGGCTGCCACCCATATGATGTTGAACGTGCGCCGTTCAAGCATGCCGGGAAAATTTCCCTGCCGTTCGCCGATGGTGAGCGTCTGCTTCGCGTCATCCCAATGGAGGGGGATGGTCGCGTAGGCGCCCTTCTCGTAGTCGTAGGTCAACCCATCGTCTTCGTACAGGGTAAAATCTCCGTCCGCTCCGGCATAGACGCGGAGCTCGAGGGGCTCGGCCGGTTTCTGCTGCGCATACTCAACCATTGGCCCGAGCGGCAGGATCGAACCCGCACGCACGAACAGCGGCAGTGTCCCCAGCGGCGCCGCGGCGGTGATGAATCGGGCGCCCGCTTTTTGTTCGCCCGTCCAGAAATCGTACCAAGCCGCCTTGGGCAGGTAGAGACGGCGAATCTCCACGCCAGGGTCCGTGACGGGATTCACCAACAGCGCTGGCCCGAACAAGAACTGGTCGCCGACGTTGCGGGCGACCGCGTCCTCCCGGTAGTCCATCACCAGCGGCCGCATCAGCGTGTACCCGTCGTGAGTCACGCGCCATGCCAGCGAGTAAATGTAAGGAAGCAAGCGATAACGCAGCGTATCGTACTTCGTCAGGATCTCCTGTGCGGCGTCGCCGTACGACCAGAGCTCGTTCTGGTTGGTCTTCCGCGTGCCGTGCACACGCAGGATTGGGCAGAACGTTCCGTACTCGAACCAGCGCACAAACAGCTCGCGGTAAGCGGGATCTTCAGGATCACCATCGGTGAATCCGCCAATGTCCGTGGTCCAGTACGGCAGGCCCGACAGCACATAATTCAACCCCGCGGGAATCTGCCGCTTCAGGCTTTCGAAATCGGAGTTGATATCACCGGACCAAGCCACCACCGCGTTGCGCTGCGCACCGGCGAACGCTGAACGGGAAAGGATGAAGACTCGCTTTTGGTCGGTTTCGCGGCGCTGCCCCTCGTAGACACCCGTGCTGGTCATCAAGGGATAGAGGTTGGCGTAGCGCGCGCCGCTGCCGATGGCTATCTTGTCGTGGAGGAGGATATTGTCTTCGCGGCCTTCGGTTTCCGGCTCGGTGGTGTCGAGCCACCAGGCATCGACGCCGATCTTGAAGAGGGCGTCGTCCATCAAATGCCAATAGAACTTCCGCGCCGCGGGGTTGAAGGCGTCATAGAGCGCCATGCCCGCCGGGTGAAAGGAGGGGACCCGCGTTCGGTCGATGAAGTAACTGAGCTTGTCCATCTCGTCGTAAATGGGCGAGCCGAGCCGGAAAAACGGCCAGACGGAAATCATCAGGTGAAAGTGGTTCTGGTGTAGGTCCGCGACCATGCCCTTCGGGTCGGGATAGTTTTTGTTGAATACGGGCTCGCCCATGGTGTTCCACCAGAACCAGTCCTGGACGATGTTGTCGACGGGGATGTGCATCGCGCGATATTTGTGGGCGACGCCCAGCAGTTCCTCCTGGGACTGGTAGCGGTTCTTGCATTGCCAGAAGCCGTAAGCCCATTCGCCGAGCAGCGGCGCTGCGCCGGTCAGGTCACGGTAGGCCGCCATGATGCGATCGAACTCCGGCCCGTAGATAAAGTAATAATCGATCGCGTCGGCGACTTCTGAGCTGATGTAGAGGGATTGCACGAAGCGATTGTCAAATTGGCTGCGCGAGGGATTGTTCCAGAACAGTCCGTACCCGTTGCTGGAGAGCAAAAAGGGAACGGCAATGTTGGTGTTCGCCTGGGAGATGTCTACGGCCTCTCCCCGGTAGTTCCATACGCCCGACTGGTGCTGTCCCAGCCCGTAGAAGCCCTCGAGAGAACCATAGACGTTTACGAATTCCTCGGCGTGATAGGTCTTCTCGCCGTTGACCTCCACCGGCGTCATTGTGCGGTTGCTGTCCTGCATCAGGCGCTTGCCGGACGCCTCGCTGAAGACAATCGAGCCATCGCTGCGCGCGACGATGATTTTCAAGCGGGAAGTGCTGAGCGTGATTTCCTTATCATCGGACTGCATCGAAGACGGCGTTGCGGGCCAACTCGCTTTCGTCACCACAAATTCATTCACGTCCGGGAAAGAGGAATTGGGCGAATAGCGAACCCGGATGATGGAATCCGTGCACACTTGCAGCCGCAACACGCCGGTCCGCATCGTGAAAAGGACGCCGTCGGATTCCCGCTGGAAACCTTGCACGGGATTCAGCGGGTTCCACTGGGCGCGGGCGGTTAACGAACACAATAGGACAATGGGTACTATCAGAAGGGCCTGACGATTTTTTCGCATGGTGTGATCCGGGTCGTAAGGTTTGATTTCAGAGTCCATATCCTTCTGATGTTCGGGGTTCACGTACGCCACGGATTCAATCACCCGGGTCGGCTGGCGTCAATGTCTTCCTCGCCGCGTATGCTAACTGAAGGAAAGGGTCGTGGTCCGGCTCAGCCCGCCCATGGGTTAACGAGCAGAACCCCCGTGGGCTCGAAGTCGGCGCTGTTCCTCGTCATAACGCGGAGACCGTGGCGCAGCGCGGTGGCGGCGAGGAGTCCGTCCGTGGCGTGCACAACTCGACCTGCCTTTTGGGCGCGGGCGGTGAGCCCTCCCCAGATGCGGCAAGTCTCTACGTCGATGGGGAGGAGTCGATCGCCGTAGTTATGCTCGAGGGTATGCAGCCACGCTTCCAGTGCGCGCTTCTTGCGGCTGTCCTTCAAGAGGGCAATCCCTTTGGAGATTTCCCCGATCGATATGACACTGACGAAAAGGTCCTCATCCTTCAAGCCGTCGACGGCTTGGCGCACCCCGGGATAACCCTCTGGACGTCGCAGTTCCGACAAAACGCAGGTGTCGAGCAGGAGTCTCACAGGCGCACCTTCCGCATGGGAGACTTGTCGCGTGAAAGGTCCAGCCCCTTAAGGGTTGGACCGTTGCCCAGCAAAAACTGCTTGAACCCCGGGCGCTCACCCGTGAGCTTCTCGTAGTCGCGGCGAGACAGCACGACGACGGCGTCGCGACGTCGAAGGACGACTTGCGGGTCTCCGGTAAGTGCGCGGTTCACGAGTTCGCTGAAACGGTTTTTGGCGTCAGCCAAACGCCATGCCATAGTATCGCTCCCTATCTAGCCAATCTAGCTATAAGATGGCACAGCCAACGCGAAAGTGCAAGTCCGCGGTAAATGGCGCACGACATCGCTCCCTATTTCGGCGGGGCCCGATACGGAAGCCGCCTTCGCTCCACCTTGCGGGACGCAAAGGACTGGCGTAGAGTATTCCGACCTGTTCCTCGCGAAGTGCACGCCGTTCGGCGCCAGGCGCCCGTACGGATTACTTTGAGCCTACGGACCCCGGAAAGGATTTGCCATGACGACCCTCTCACTTTTTGACGGCCATTCGCTGCGCGGCTGGAAGGCCGAGGGCAGCGGGCACTCTTTCCGGGTGACGGACGGACAGATCCGCGTGGCCGGGCCGCAGGCCCATCTTTACTACACTGGGCGCGTGCGGAACGCCGACTTCAAGAATTTCGAGCTGCGAGCGGAAGTGATGCCGCGGCCCGGCGCTGCCTCGGGCATTTACTTTCATACCATGCATCAACCGGGCAGTGCGCTGACGAGGGGTTTTAAGGTCCAAATCAACAATTCCAGCCCTTGTGATGGCAACTCCTGCGAGCGCGAGAAGACTGGCTCGCTCTATGGCGTCCGTGGGATCTATAAGGCGCTGACGCGCGACAATGAGTGGGCGTCGCTGGACGTCCAAGTTCGTGGCAAGCGGGTGCAAGTGCGGTTGAATGGCACGCTTGTCGTGGATTATCTCGAGCCCAACCCACCCGCGCCGGAAGTCCAGGAGGTCGGCCGAGTGCTTGGGCGTGGCGCGTTCGCGCTGGAGTGCCACGGCCCTGACGCGCAGGTCATGTTCAAGAATATCCTGGTGAAGCCGCTTCCCGACGACCTGCCTGCGGACCCGGCAGAGTCGCCCGCCGTTGATGACGTCTATCGAGGACTGCTCCGGATGACCGCGCAGAATTTCCCGGTGGTGGATTACCACGTTCACCTGAAAGAGGGACTGACGCTGGCGGACGCGCTCGAGGAGTCACGCCGGCTGGGAATCCAGTACGGCATCGCGATCAACTGCGGGCTGGGTTTCCCCGCCAACAACGATGCTGCCGCGGAGGATTACCTTCGCAACATGCGGGGGCAGCCCTGCTTTGTGGCGATGCAGGCCGAGGGCCGGGAATGGGTGAAGATGTTCTCCAAGGAGACGGTCGCGAAGTTCGATTATGTTTTCACCGATGCCATGACCTTCACCGACGATCGCGGCAAGCGCATGCGCATCTGGATTCCCGAGGAAGTCGGAGAAATCCCCGACAAGCAGCAGTTCATGGACATGTACGTCCGTCGAATTCTCTCCGTGCTCAATCACGAACCGATTGACATTCACGTCAATCCGACCGTTCTGCCCGACGCCATCGCGGCCGATTACGACCAGCTCTGGACGCCCGAACGCATGCAACCTGT
>JAIQGA010000017.1 GCA_020072925.1 Terriglobia bacterium
GCGCGCACCGTGGCGACGAGATCGGCCCAGCCGCGGTAGCCCACCGAATGGTCGACCGCCGTCAGCCAGACCCTGATCTCCCGGCGGGTCGTCCCGGGCCTGCGCATTCCGCCCGTGGCGCTCGCGCGAAACGGGGTCATCCAGCGAGACGTGTTGGCCCTGCTGCTCGCCAACGTCCGCACGCCGCGCGAGCGCGAAGGCGATCTTATGGCACAGGTTTCGGCCTGCCGGCTCGGCGAGCGGCGCCTGCAAGAATTGCTGCAGAGGTATGGCGCCGCGAGGACGACAATCTACCAGCAGGCGCTGCAGGATTATTCGGCGCGGCTGATGCGCGCGGCGCTGGCAAGAGTACCGGCGGGCATTTACGAGGCCGAAGATTTTCTGGATGACGACGGTTTCGGTCGAGAGCCCGTGCGCTTGCGCGTGGCGATACATATTCGGCGCGACCGCGCCGTGGTGGATTTCGCCGGCAGCTCACCCGCATGTCGTGGCAGCGTGAATGCGGTGTTTGCCATCACGGTGTCCGCGGTCTTCTATGTCTTTCGCTGCCTTTTGGGCGAAGACGTCCCGGCCTGCGCCGGGCTGATGGAACCCATCGAGGTGCGCGCGCCGGAAGGCAGTGTTGTGAATGCGTCGTCGCCCGCGGCGGTGGCCGCCGGGAATGTCGAGACCTCACAGCGCATCGTGGACGTACTGCTGCGGGCGCTGTCCCGGGCGTTGCCGCAGCGCATCCCCGCGGCCAGCTCGGGAACCATGAACAACCTCGCGTTCGGGGGAATCGATCCTCGCCGCCAAGAGCCTACATGACCAATTCCCTTAACACACCCCTCGAGGCGCTCGAGGCTGCATACCCCGTGCGCGTGCGCCGCTATTCGCTCCGACGCGGTTCGGGCGGCGCCGGACTTTTTCGAGGCGGCGATGGCATTGTACGAGAAATTGAGTTTCTCACCGACGTGCACGGGAGTATCCTCTCTGATCGCCGCCGCTTCCCGCCTTACGGCCTGGCGGGCGGAGGTCCAGGGCACGCCGGAAAGAACCAGTTGCGGAAACGAGGAATAGCCCAGACGCTTCCATCAAAAACTGCTTTCGAAGCTCCGGCAGGAAGCGTCCTCAAAATCGAGACACCGGGCGGAGGCGGCTGGGGCAAGAAGCTGTAGCACGGGTGTCTCGCCCGTGAATCGCACCACGGCCAGCATGGCCGTGCACCGTCAGGGGGAGAGGCAATGGAACCTGTCGATCGTCGAGACTTCATGAAATCAGTAGCAGGGAGCGCAGCGCTGGCAGCGTTTGACGCCAAGCCCGGCGTCGCGCAAGGGTCGGATTCAGGGCCCGTGTTTCTGGCCACCTGGACGTGGGGCCAGTCAGCGGTGAACCGTGCCGCGGAAGTCTTCAAGGGCGGCGGCAGTCTTCTCGACGCTGTCGAAAAAGGCATCAATGTTCCCGAGAGCGATCCCAAGGTGACGACCGTCGGTTACGGCGGATATCCCAACGAGGAAGGGATCGTGGAGCTGGACGCGGGGATCATGGATGGCACTCGGCATCGCGCCGGGTGCGTTTACAACTTGCATATGATCAAGAATCCTATCTCCGTGGCGCGGCTGGTGCTCGAGAAGACGCGCCACACGCAGATGGCCGGCGAGGGCGCGTTTCGCCTCGCGCTCAAGTTCGGGTTCCAGCTGGAGCAGTTGCTTACTCCCGAGAGCCTTCAGGCGTGGCTCAAGTGGAAGGCCGACCCCAAGCACGAAACGTTCTGGGTCACAACGGAGAACCACGACACCATCGGCTTCGTGGCTGCGGATGGGAAAGGCCATGTGGTCTCGGGATGCTCGACCTCCGGTCTGGCCTGGAAGGTTCCGGGGCGCGTGGCGGATTCGCCCATCGTCGGTTGCGGCATCTACGCCGACGACAACGTGGGCGCGGCCTCCGCGACGGGCGATGGCGACCTGATGACAAATTATTGTACAAGTATTTCCATCGTTCATAATATGGCGCGAGGCGCCTCACCGCAGGATGCCTGCGTCGACCTGCTCCAGCATATGGCCAAAACCGATCCCAGAAACAAGCAAGCCGCCGTCGCGGTGATTGCCATCAACAACCGCGGAGAGATCGGCGCGGCCTGCATGCAAAAGGGCTTTCACCTTAAGTACGCGCTGTGGCGGAACGGCGAAGGCAAGTTGCTGGATGCGGTGGAGGTGTATTGAGAAGACAGGAGTCAGAAGACAGAAGTCTGAAGAGGGCGTGGCCCTGCCTGATCGAACGACCAAAGTGGCTGCGTGTTGAGCCTACGAAGAAGCGGGGGGCGAAGCAGTTGAGTCTCCGCCGGGAAGAAAGAGCCAGCCGAGCAGGAGGGCGAGCAGGACCGCGAGCAATAGCCCGTTCCCACGGAAGAATGGCGCAGGTGACGAGAACAGGGTGACTAAGGGTTCGACTTGAGGCAAGCAAACCGCTGCGGCCAAGTAGGCGAGAACATTGTCGCGGAAGAAAAGCGCTATGAGCACTAACCCCACGAGGAGTGGGACAAAGCTCTGGACCCAACCGGCGAGAAACTCCCGCGCGGAGTGCGCGCCCGACGGCCCAAGGGTGATCAGCAGCAGGATAATTCCCGCCCAGAGCCACCACGCCCGGCGAGACCAGCCTAAGCGAATCGCGTAAAGAACAAGTCCCACCAACGAGGCGTAAACCACGCCCCATGCCAGTCCGCGCAGGAAGAATCCCGCGCCCGGCAAAGCCGCATTCAGGTAACTCGGGAAAAGATCGAGACTGATGGGAGCGTAAGCATGAAAGCGGGCGGTGAAAAGCGCATCAAAGCGGTTCAACGCCACGCTCGCCGCCACGCTTGCAAGGACTGCCAGGGCAGCATCGCGCCGCCAGGCGCGGCGAGCGGACTTCGCGAAAATTCCCCAGACCTGGGGATAGATGCTGGCCAGCAGGGCCACCAGCACCCAAGCAACGCCCCCGGCCAGCAAAGGCACAATCACCAGGGTGACAGCCAGATACACCTTGAAGGTCATCAGGGGAATGGAAGTCATGTAACGGCTGAGGAGGAGCGGATACAGATTCGCCTGCGCCAGGAGGACCAACACCGCGAGGCCGACGCCCACCTTGAGCGCGCGCCGCCAGGGCAGGCCCCAGCCGCGTACTTGCTTGACCAGAAGGAGAATCGCGCCGCCGGCCAGGAGCATGAGGAACACGACGTACAAGCCGATGAGGACGGCGTTCACAAGTCCGGACGCCTGGCGCTGCCGCACCCATTCCTCCGGAAGCTTGAAGGAACGCGCGAAGCCCACCACCTGGTCGCCGGCAATGTCCACGGCAAGGCGATAGTGCGCATCCGCGACGTTCCTCGAGTCACCCGCCCGCGCCTGCCAGGTGAGTCGATAGTCCTCACGGGCCTTCTTCTTCTCGGCCTCGGAGTTTTGGAGATCGAAATCGTTCAGGCGATAACCGTATTGCTGGAGAGCCTGCGCGGCGAGCGCTTTGGCCTGTTCGGGCGTGAGTGACGCCCCCGGCGCATCGTCGTCCAGAATGTGAACAAACCCAAATACCTGGCCGCTAGTCGGATCTACAAAGACGAGATACTCTTCCTTCTCGAGAGGGCGAAAATAGCGGACCTGCCACAGCCCCAGGCGGGTCGCCTGCCGATAGATTTGGTCGGTGCTTTCCACCGTGTCGTGCTGCAGCAAGTAGCGGACAGCCAGGGGATCGACGTTTTCCTGAATCCATGCCGCGCGATGGTAGGAGTCAGGATTCACGCCTCGTTGCTTGAGAAAATCATCCGCAGCGCGCATCGCCTGCGGCCGCACGATCCGCAGTGCAATATCCTCGCCAAAGCGCTTGACCGGAACCAGCGCCACTGCGATGAAGACTACGGTCAGCACGCCCGCGAGCGCCACGCGCTCCCGCGAAAAGGGCTGGTAGACGACGGCGGCTTCCGCCTTTACCGCCTCCTCGCGCGGCGGCCTCGAAATGCCCTCGCTGGCGTTGGTGAGCGGGGTTTCCTCGCTGAAAGTCCCGGAGCGCCAGTAAGCCACCGCCGCGACGACCAGCGGAACCAGCATGATTCCCGCCGAGAGGCCGCCGGAAATCATCAGGTAGTGGTTCGGCGAGCGCAGGAGCAGGAACGCCGTGTACAGCGCGTCCACGGAATAGTGCCAGATCAGCGTGGCCAGGATGCCGAAGCGGAGCATGATGAAGCCGATGATGATTCCACCCACGCCGACTTCCACGCCGCGAATGAAGAACGGCTGATTCGGATAGGCGGAATGGAGAAAGCCCCAGATAAAGGCCGGCAGGATTACGGCAGCGGGAACTGACCGCAGGATCTTTCTGAAGAATGGGATGCCGAAAGCACGAAATTGTGTCTCCTCGGAAACGGCGGGGAAAAATCCGATGAACAGCACGGTGACCCAGGGAATGCGCGTGTTGAGGAGGTCGCTGAATGGAACGTCCGCGGGCGCCCACGCGCCCAGCTTATCGGCCGCGAGGTAGAAAACCGTTTGATAGGCGAAGAAGAAAAACGTGAGCGCCATCCCAACCACGTTGGCCATGAAAAACGAGCGCGTGCGCAAGCCTTGCCAGGAAAAATAGCGCCGCAGAGAAACAAGGTTTGGAAAGCCCTCGCGATAGATGGGCTCGGAACTGGCCACCAGCAGGAAGACGAAGGTGGCAATTCCAAACGCGGCGAGCAGATTCTGCATGACGTAGTTCGAAACGAAGCTTGAGTAAGAGTCCGTGGTGGAATAGTTGAACTGGGCCTGTGAGAAGCTGTTCAGTTGCCCGAGGAAATAAAGCACTCCGGCCACGGCGCCGAAGGCCAGCGAGAGCCGCAGAGGCACGTCGCGATCGCGCAGGCGCTGCACCAGCAGCACGAGCATGGCCAGGCTGAGCAGCACGAAAAAGACTTGATCGACGTATTGAGTAACATTGTTCCGCGAGCGGAGTCTTTCGTAATCGCGCGACCATTGCTCAGGCACCTTGATGAACTCGCGATAGCCCGCGACCTGATCGCCGTCCACCTCGACTTCCACGCGCAGGCTGCCGTCGCCGAGATTGACGCTCTTCTGCTTCCAGGTGAAGGAATGGTCCGTGCGCGCCGGGCGCTTCTCGGTGTCTGCCTCGAGAAATTCCAGGTCGGAAAGATCGCGGCGCATGATTTCGACGAGGAACTTCTCCGCCATCGCGCGCGCCGCGGCTTGATCGAGACTGGCGCCGGGGGCCGATTCCGCAATCTCGTGGCCAAAGCCCACCACCTCACCCGACGGCGCGACGGCGACGCGGAATTCCTCCTTCTGCTGCGGTTTGAACCAGCGGTGCGACCAACGCCACAGGTGAATGGGTCCGCGCGTCAGGCGGTTCATCCGTTCGAGTCCCTGTGTCCGCTCCAGATAAGTCTTCGCCTCGTCGTCAAACTCGAAGGCGGCGGCATGACGATAGCCCTCGAGGTTCAAGCCCCGCGCGGCCAGGAATTTCTCCGCCGCGGGCATGGAATCATCGCGGTTGACGCGGAAATCAATCGCCGCTTCGGGGAATGCCCGCGAAAAGTACTTCACACCGATGGCCAGCGAAGCCGCAGCCACCAGGATGCCGATGGCGATGATCTTGTATTCGCGCGAGGTGAGTCTGAGAGACATGGGAGCTCGGGAAAGTCGACCGTTAGCAGTCGACAGTCAAAAGTTAAAGCACAGCAGAAAGCGACGGAGTTCCTCCAGCGCTGTGTAATTCAACTAGAGTGTCGCCCGGAAGTCAACCGGTGCAAGACTTTTGTTTGAACGCCGAACTCAGCGGTCAACTTTCGACATTCGACCGCCGACTTTCGACTTTTCCTCCAGCCACTTGACCATCACCCAGGCTGCCGCGCCGTCGGTGTAATAGTGCTCGAGTTTCTCGTGCTTCACGTAACCTCGCGCTGCGTAGAATTTCTGCGCGGGCCGATTGTGCTCGGCGGTTTCGAGGGCCACCGCCTTCAGGCGTTGCTCGCGCGCCCAATTTTCCGCCGCGTCCATGAGCGCCCGTCCGACGCCGCGTCGCCGCCAGGGCTCGATCACATCGATGGTGATGATGTGGGCAAGGGGTTGCATGGGATGACGATTGGCAATGAGGAAACCCACAATCTCCCGGCCGTCTTCGGCCACCCACGTCCGCGACTGGCGATGGGCGATAAAGCGGCCCAGTTCTGTGCGCGAGTACGAAATCCCCGGCGGAAAACACGCCTGGTCAATCAAGCAAAGCGTGTCCAGGTCGGAGATGCGAAACGGACGCAATTGCATAAGAACCGAAGTGAGTCTCAGATGGTCAACGGAAATTATGAATTCTGAATTATGAATGCTGAATGGCGAACCAAAATTCGCATCCGGACTTCGTTTACCGTTCATTGGTTATTGGTGTTGCTAATTCAGAATTCAGCATTCATAACTCAGCATTCAAAAGTCCTACTTCGCGGCACCACGACTCGGTGCGCCGCAGTCCTTCTTCCAGAGTGACGCGCGAGCGATGGCCGAGCGTCCGCTCGATGTGCGTCTGGTCGAAAATGGCTTTGGACACCAGAAAGCCCAGGCCGTTGGGATGAATCCGGTAGGGCTCATGTCGCAACACCGCCCGGAGATTGCGATAGCGCACCCAAAAGCGGGCGGCCCAGAGCGGAATCGACGGCACCTTCTTCTTGCCCGCCATGCGCGCGTAGGCGTCGAAGTATTCCCGCCAGGTCGAGGCGCCGTCGTTCACGATGAAAGCCTCGCCGAGCGCCCGCTCGTCCTCCGCCGCCAGAAGAATCGCATCCACCAGGTTGTCGATGTACACGTAGTTCAGGCGCCCGCGCCCGCCATCGAAGAGCAGCATGCGCCCCTTCTTGATCCGCTTCAAGGGGATGATGGTCCAGTGCGTCGAGCCGGGGCCATACACCGACGAGGGGCGGAGGACGGTAGCGGGCACGCGGCCCTCGCGATGATAGCGAAAAACCAGCTCCTCCGAATCCACTTTGGTATCACAGTAGGGATCGCCCGAGTGCGCACGCGCAGCCTGGTCGGTGACGTTGCCCTGGGCGGCGAGGCCGAACACCGCGACGCTCGAGAGGTGAACGAAGCGCCGCACACCCGCCGCCTCACTCGCCCGAAGAATATTCTCCGTGCCCGCCACGTTCGAGTCGACAAATGTCTGGCGGTCTGGAACAGACGAGACTTGCGCCGCCGCATGAATCACCACCGAGCAGCCTTCCACGGCACGCCGGAGAGAAGCCGCATCGCGCATGTCTCCTTGCACGATCTCGATTCCCGTCTCCGCCAGGCTGCGCGCTTTGGCGGGATCGCGGGCTAGCCCGCGCACCACGGCGCGCTTTTCGCTCACCAGGCGTAAGGCGAGGCGGCCGCCGATAAACCCGGTGACCCCGGTCACAAGAATCTTCTCATCTGCGAGGTTCATCGGATTGATCCGTCGCGGGACTTCCCTCTCTGCCCTCCGGCGCGCCTACCCCACAACGGCCACCAGCCGGTGAATATCCACCTCACTGTTGAACAGATACGGCGACACGCGAATCATCCCGTGGCGCAAACTCACGGCGATCTGGTGAGCGCGCAACTTCTCATAGACCCGCTGTGTTGCTTCGAGCGAGGGCGCCTGAAAACCCAGAATCGTCGAAGCGTGTTCCGGGTGGGCGGCGCCGGAAAGCGTGTAGCCCTTCCGCCGAAGTTCTTCCGCCAGCAGGTCGAGAAGGAGGCGACAGTGCTCCGTCACGGCGTGGACCGTGGCGCGCTCCAGGAATTCCAGCGAGGCTTCGAGCGCTGACATATTCAGAAAATTCGCGGTCTCCGGAACGTCGAACACGCGCGCTCCTTTGGCCAGGGTGAACTGATCCGTGGGCAGCGCGTCGAAATTCTCCGCGCCTTCGACCGCGGACCAGTTCACCACAGGAACGTCGAGCCGCCCCTGGAGCGCGTGGCTCAGGAATACAAAACCCGTACCATACGGCCCCAGAAACCACTTGTAGGTGGCGACGGCCAGAGCGTCCACGGGCAGCGCGTGCAGGTTTAGCTCCAGGGCGCCGGCGCCCTGCGTGCCATCCACAACGAAAATGGCTCCCGCGTTGTGCGCTCGCTCGCCAAACGCGCTCAGGTCGATCCGGTAGCCCGTCGAGTAATTCACCCAGTCCAGCGCCACGACGCGCGTGCGTGCGCTGAGCGCGGCGTCAAGCGATTCCGGCGCGACCTCGCCACCCGCAGGCTTCAAAACCTTTGCGCATATTCCGAGACGCCGCAGGTGCAGCCAAGTGAAAAGGTTCGAGGGAAAATTCGAATTGGCGATCACGACTTCGTCACCGGGTTTGAGGCCGAGCCCCGTTGCGATGGCGCCTATGCCCTGCGTGGCACTGTTGGTGAGAGCGATTTCAGAAGTGTCGGCCCCCACAAGCCGGGCGATGCGAGCGCGCACGCGGTTGGGTAAATCAAAATATTCCGGCGCCTCCAGGCGTTCCGGATGGCACTTCAACTCGATCGCTTGCTGAAGGCGCGCCACCGTCGTACGCGGAAATGGCCCCTGGTGGGCCATGTCGAGATATACGCCGGAAGTGAACTGGGGAAACTCGCTGCGATAGTCCATGGTCGGAAACGAAGTCTTCTGGCAGCTTCAACACAGAGGGCACTGAGAAGTAGAAAACACAGAGGCCACAGAGAAATAGCAGCGCATTTTGATTTCTCTTTCTCCGGTCGCTCTGTGGCGCGCCTCAGTGCCCTCTGTGTTAAATCTTCTTACGTCCTCTCTATCATATCACCGTCTACATGAATGACCCGGTCTATGCAAAAAGCCGCTTGAAGAAGGGCTTCTTCTCCTTCACGGCCTCATTCAAGGGAAGCGCGGAGAGTAACGCGTCCACTTGTGGATCGCGCAATGGCTGGGCGCGCTTCGCCCAACCGACCACTTCCAGCACCGCCGTCCAATGCTCGAGACAGGAAAGGCAGTGGGCCCGGTGCTGTTCGATGGGCTCCTTCTCGTACCAGGAAATCTGCCCGTCGAGCACCCGAATCAGTTGGCGTAAGGCAGGACAGTCCGGCTTCCTCGCCTCGCGCGCCGCATGGGTGATCGCCAGCCACGCTGCAGGCCAGGGGCATTGATCCTCCGCGCGCTCCAGCACCGCGGCGTAGTCGGCCCTCAGCCGCTCCAGGCCTGCCTTGCCGACACTCGGCGAAATCCTCAGCAACTGTTCAAGGGTCGCGTCCGAATAGCCCGCGAGTTTCAGGAACATGATTTCCTGGTGCAGCAATGGCGCGCCTTCAAGAAGTGCGGCGATCTTTTCGGCTGTGGGCGCAGACGTGCCTATGGAATCTTTCGATGGGTCAAGCAAAGGCTGCGCGCGCTCGAAGAGAAACGTCCGCAACTCCACCAGGAATTCCCGCTCCGCCTGATGAGGAAACGCGCGCAGGCGCTTGAAATCCTCGCCGCTGAGCGCCAGCAGCGCGTCGCGCCAGAATGCCCCGCGCCGCTCGGAGGTCCAGGGAGCATACACATTGAGAAGCTCGAACGCGACGGGCGAGTATTGGCTCAAGAAGGCGTGCCATGCCCCGGCCCGCCCTTCTTCGCAGGCAGGGAGAATCCTCTGGAAGGTTAGTAGTTTCGACATATTTTGGAAATTGATGCCCCGTTCAAAACGACCCTCGCGAAGGGCGCGGTCGCGCTCCGATCCTCCGGCGAGACCGGCTATTGCCCCTCCGCCGTTCGGATGCTATCCGTCAGGTGCTGGACCACCAGCAAGGCCGTATCCTCCACGGCTTTCTGCAGCGCCGGAGGATTATAAGGGCGATATAAATCGTCCTGCCAGACCGAAGCGCCGTTGCGGTCCGCGATGAAGACTTCCGAGTGCACGCGCTTCAGCCGCCGCGATTCAAGGCAGGATCCGCGCATCACCGCGTCCGCTCCTTTGGCTGCGGTCACGATCCGAATACGCCCCATTTTGGCAAGGTTTTCCAAGAGCCTGTCACTCAGCGAATTGTCCATTCGCTGGACGTAGAGGGTGCGGATCCGCAGTAGTTTGCGCGCATCGTTGGTGGTTGCTGTGCGAGGCCCACCTCCCAGGGACGGGCCGGGCTGGGGGTTCAGCGTCGGCGGCTTCTGTTCTTGCGGTGGCTGGGATTGGTCGGCCTCCTGGCCCCAGCCGAAACCTGCCAAAACCAATACCGCCGCCAGACACCCCACGGCCATTCGCATGATGCCCTCCCGAGGTGCAAACAAACCAAATCTGGGGAAAAGGATCGGGAGTCGGGGAGTGTATTGTCGCGTCAAGGACCGGAGAACCGCAGCCGGCAACGCCTGAATTTCGGCGCGGCGCCGGGCATTCGAACCATCCGTGAGACACCCTGCAGCGCGAGGCCGAACGCCGCAACCCTCTCGCCGTCACCTTCGCCCGCTGACGGCATCGCCCGGATCACTGGCCGTAGAGCTTTTCACCCTCTTTGAGCATCTGCTGGCGGTCTTTCAGGTCCTGGCGTTCGTTCCGCTGCCGCTCGCGGAGTGCGCGCCTTTCCTGCTCCATCTGGTGCTTCATCTGGGTGCGCGCGGGCTTGCTCACGTCTGCGCTCTTCCAGGACGCCTTCGCATACTTCTCTTTCAACTTCAGGGTCTTCAGCTCTTGCTTTTGACGCGCCTTGAGCTGCTGCCGCTCCAGTTTCGGGCTGTAGTCCTGCCCCGCGCACCTGGGCGCGGACGCGATTCCCAACAGGACCGCCGCGACCATCAAGATGAGAAGGTTCCGCATTCGCTTCTCCTCGATTTCGGAATCACCGCGCTGGTGGCTGCGAGGGCGAACTTCGGTCTTCCCCCCGGACGATCCCTCTCCACGCGCATCTTACCGGGAAAGCTGCCTCAGTACAACCGATTTCCCTGCCCGGTATCAATTGAACCCCGCAGCGGACCATTTCCGCAGCGTGTCCTTCACCAGGCCTGCGACGCAGGCGTTGACCTTGTGGAAATATATGTCCGCCTTCTTCTGGTCGAAGTCGCGCGGCGCGCCCTCGCCGGCCTTGTAGAGGATGATCGGCGAAGGGAAGGGCGTCGCCGACCAGGTGCCCGGCGCCGGCGCGGGCGTCGTGGTCACGGCGGAGTAGCGGTCTTTAACCACCAGCTTCGGGTTGATCGCCTGGATAAAGGCCGTTTCGTTTTCTCCCGCGTGCCCGCCCGTGTTGCCGAAGACTTCGACGGCCGCGTCGGAACATGCCGACCACCAGTTCACTACCAGTGTGTTGACCTTGCTTTCCAGCCCCACGTCTTCGGCGAGCTTGTTCAGGATCTGCGTCTGCGGACCGCCATGGCCGTTGATGATGATGATGTTCCTGAACCCGTTCCGCACCAGCCCTGCGAGCACCGCGCGCACGTAGGGCGCATAAGCCTCGGCGGGAATGTTCGTGGCGCCGGGATAAGCCGCCAGCGAGCCCGTCACGCCGTAGGGAATGTGCGGCGCGATGAGGGCGTTGACCTCCGGCGCGATTGCCTCCGCGATCTTCACAGGGGCGAGATTATCCGCGCCATTATTAACCACACCGTGCGGCTCGAGCGTCCCCGTCGTCAGCAGCACCGTCTTCACCTTCGCGGGAACGAGCTCGCGGAATTCCATCCAGTTCAGGTCGTCCATTTGGCGCGAGGGAATCTCCTGCGCGAAGCCGTTCGAAAGCCCCGCGCCTGTCACCACCAGCCAGCCAGCAAGCCACAATCGTCGCATCATCGCCCACCTCCCGCGGCATTCTACGCGTCGACCCCCGACAAAGCGAGCAGTTCCCGCGCACTGGGTCCCGTGTTAGGAACAAATCGTGCCGGCTTCATAGGGACACATAGTCAATCGGACTCCACGCCAAGAACGGACAACAAGTCGCGCCGAATTTGCAACAGGTTTGCACTTCACAGGGCCATCTTGGCCGCCTCTTTGGACCGAGGGCGAACCTCTGGTGCGTCAAAAAGGAGACAGTCAACATAGGCGGAAACAGCCCCTGAAACTTGCCCCAAAATTCCTCCGCAAACCCCTATTTTGTGCATTTTTGCCACACTAAGTACGCTTTCTGCATACCCTCTGAGACTATAGCCTACATATGGTGCCACCTTCGCGAAGGGGACGCGGCGAGCAGGATGTCGGCGGTAAGGAGTAGAACGAAGGGCCGGCAGGATGGCGGCGCAACCGCCGCTATGTGGCGCGGGGGGCGGGGTGGAAGAAGGCGCGGAGCATCCAGGCGACGGTGGCGAGGCCGCCCACCAGAAGGAGGGCGAACAGGACAAACACAAACCATTGCCCCTGGACGGGCAGCGTGCGGGGATCGAAATAGGGCCGCAGGTAAGCGACGCGCACCAAGTGGCGAATCACGGCCATCAGGCTGAGGGTTCCGACAATGGCGACGCAGGCGGCCGCCAGGCTTCGCTTCGCCGCCACCATGGCAAGCATCGCCAGCACAACGGCGATGACGAGCAGCGCGGTGGCCAGGCGGTCGCCGCCCAGAAACATCGCGCGGATGTCTTGCGGCAAGCCGAAGAGAAACCACAAGCCGACCAGAAACTCGACGCCGGTCCCGGCCATGAACCACTTCACGCCGTAGGCGCGCGCCCACACCGCGAGCTCCGGGGCCTCCGTGCGCCACGTGCGCGCGAGCAGCGCAACACCCAACCCCGCCACGGCCGCCGCGCCCACCAGAAAGTGCAGCAACCGCGCTAGCCCCGGCGCCGTCACGGGGCCCAGCACCGAGCCCACTTCGTGCCGCAGATGCAGCGGGTAGAAATCCTGCGGCCGCAGCATCAAAGTCATGTTGCGGGAAAAGATGAAGGCCACGAAGACGAAAAGCACGGTCGTCGCCAGGATGACCCAGGGAGCGCGCGCGCCCAGTTCATCCTGCTGCAGGCTGAACCAGTAGACACCGTAATAGCCGAGCAGGACGAAGAACACCACCGCCAGCCACGACCAAGCCATCAGCACGGACGAGGTATAAAACAGTTGCCCGTAAACCAACTGGAGGAAAAGCAGCGGCGCCACTCCCAGAGTAATCGTGAAGGCCACGACGGGCGGCATGGCGCGCGCCGCGCGCCGCGCAAACTCACGATGTTGCAGGTCGTGCCGGCCCAGAAAACTCGAGAGGGTAAGCATCATCACGCCGCCCGCCAGGAAATTCATCGCGACGACGTGCAGGACGAACGTGAACACCAGGAGAAACTCGAGCAACCACACGGGCGCGGGCAGTGGAATGGGGACGGGAGCGGGAATTACCGGATTCATGGTTTGGATTCTCCCGAACTTGGCGCGGGTTGGACTTGCGCTTTCTCTCCCGGTGGCGGCGGTTCGATCTCGACCGTCGCCGGCGTGGGGTTGAGCGTCGCCAACCAGGCGCCCAGGGCTTTGCGCTCCTCTTCCGTGCCCACAAAGGGCGGCATGAAGCCTTTCACCTCGCTCAGGTGGCTCAGTTGATAGTCGATCAAGATCCATCGCCAGCCCTTCACGGCAAACCGCACGCTGTTGTAGCCGTTCACGGTGTGGCAACTGGCGCACTGGGCGCGAAAGATTTCCTGCCCGGTCGACTCCAGCGCTTTCGGATCGACCTCGCGATGGCGTGCCCACAAGGCCGACTTCAGGATACCCTCCTGGCGGAGCCGCGGAAGGTCGTCGACCCGCACGCCATTCGCGAGCATGTAATCGTAAATGATGTAGGGCTTGCGCACCGCCTCTCGGACCCATTCGGTGACGCCCGTGCTCGAGAGCGCCATCACCGCCAGCAGAAACGCGAAGGTCAGGTTGAAGTGCCGCGGACGTTGGTAAGGTCCGAAGTACGTAAAGATCACCACCGCCGCCGAGAAGAAAATGGAGAGGCCGGCAAAGATCGTGACGGCGGGCGCGCCGCCCATGGAGATGTCGCGCGCGGCGGGAGGCAGCGTGGAAATGTACCAGAGCCCCGCAATCGGAATTGCCGCGGTCCCCGCCAACAGCCACTTCGCGGCGTACTGGACGACCTCGCTGCGCAGCGCCACGTCGCGCACCGTGGAGGCCGTCACGAGCGCGTACACGCCCGCCAGCGCGACCGCGACGGCTGTGCGCGCCACGCAGGAAGGCAGCATGCCGGGATTGAAAAACGCCGCGGCGAAGCTATGCGTCTCCAGCCACCGCCCGGGCGTGAGCATGAAAGTCAGGATGCCGTTGATCACGAACAGGCTCGCCCACGCCGCGCCGAAATAGATCCATCCGACGATCAAATGCGTGCGTCGGTCGAGGCGGTCCCAGCCGTGGTAATAAATAAAGGCCGCGGCGATCTCCACGATGAAGAAAACCCATTCAATCGCCCAGCCCCAGACGAAGACGTGGATCAGCGTCGCGGTAGCTTCGGGATTCACCAGGGCGATGCTCCACCAAATACCCACGCCGCTCACCGCGCCGAAAACCAAAACCACCAGCACGAAGAATCGGGAATGCGACCGCGCGTACTCCAGCAGCGCGGGATTGTTCTCCCGATAAGCCTTGCGCTCCGTCACGGGCAAAAAGAGGCCGCCGCCAATCGCGAAGTGCGAGACGAAGACGTGCAGGATGGCGATAATCCCAATGATCATTCCCCCACCCAGGATGGGCGGGGTCCAGACCGGATAATTCATCGGCGGACCGTGGCGAGGGGATTGCGGGCCGCGCAGAGAACCCTTATGCTAGCCTCACTTACCTGCCGATGCAACCGAAATCATACCCGCCACGGCTGCACTCGTGTCAGTGGGGCACCGCCGGCTCAGTTCAAACAGAATCGGCTCGAGGCGCCCGCCGGGGCAACAAGAGGCGGTCTCGCAGTGCACCACTCGACGAAGGCGCATCCTTTTTCCTGCTTGCTCCCGTCCCCCAATGCTCCTAAGATACCTCGCCGTAAGGCGGGCCGGCCCGGTGGCTGAAGCCCCCGCGACAACGGCCGGCCCCGGAGGAGCGCGTGAAGTCCTGGTCACGACCAGTTCTGCTTCCTGTCGGCATTTTGTTCCCGTCGTTTATTTTGGCAACACTTATCTTCGGAGCGGAGAAGAAAACCATGCCCCCCAAGGCGCCAACCGTCGCAGAAGCCCGAGCCTTCGTGGAAAAGGTGGAGGCGCGTCTCTTGGAAGCCAATGTGGAGGCGAGCCGCGCCGATTGGGTGAAATCAACTTACATCACCGACGATACGGAGGCTCTGGCAGCGAAGGCGGACGAGCGCGCCATCAATGCGCAAGTCGAACTGGCGAAAGCCTCCACTCGCTTCGATCGCCTGAAGCTTCCCGCGGACCTAGCGCGGAAATTGAAGCTCTTGAAAATATCGCTGACCCTGGCGACGCCCGCCGATCCGAAGGCCAGCGAGGAACTCACCCGCATCGTTTCTGGAATGGAAGGCGCGTACGGCAAGGGGAAATGGTGCCCGCCGGGGAGCGACAAGTGTCTGGATATCGAAGACCTCTCGCGGCTGATGGCCGAGAGTCGCGTCCCGAACCAACTGCGCGATGCCTGGGTGGGGTGGCACCGGATCTCGCCGCCTATGCGCCCGGATTTCGCGCGCTACGTGGCGCTCGCCAATCAAGGTGCGCGAGAATTGGGCTTCGCTGATACCGGCGCGCTCTGGCGCTCGAAATACGATATGCCGCCCGACGACTTCGCGCGGGAGATGGACCGGCTTTGGGAACAGGTCCGGCCGCTCTACCTGCAGCTCCACGCCTACGTGCGCAACCGGCTGCGCGAGAAGTACGGGGACGATGCGGTGCCCGCCACAGGCCCCATCCCGGCGCACTTGCTGGGCAACATGTGGGCGCAGACTTGGGAGAATGTCTACTCGCTCGTCGCCCCGCCGAACGCCGACCCGGGTTATGACCTCACGGAGATACTCAAGGGCCGCAAGACGGACGCGCAGCAGATGGTTCGTTACGGCGAAGGATTTTTCACTTCCCTGGGCTTTGCTTCCCTTCCCGAGACGTTCTGGCAACGCTCCCTATTCACTAAGCCGCGCGATCGCGAGGTGGTCTGCCACGCCAGCGCCTGGGACGTGGATTTTGCGGACGATCTGCGGGTGAAGATGTGCATCGACATCACCGGCGAGTACTTCGCGACGATTCATCACGAGCTCGGGCACAACTTCTACCAGCGCGCTTACAATCGCCAGCCGTATCTCTTCCGCGACAGCGCGAACGACGGCTTCCACGAGGCGATTGGCGACACCATCGCCCTGTCGATCACACCCGAGTACCTGGTGAAGCTTGGTCTGCTCGACAAGGCCCCTGACCCTTCGAAGGATATCGGCCTGCTGCTCAACCAGGCGCTCGATAAGATCTCCTTCCTGCCATTCGGCCTGCTGATCGACCAGTGGCGCTGGAAGGTTTTCTCGGGCGAGGTCCCACCCGAAAAATACAATGAGTCCTGGTGGGCGTTGCGGCGGAAATATCAGGGCGTGACGCCGCCCGTGGCCCGCAGCGAGGAGGACTTCGACCCCGGCGCCAAGTACCACGTGGCCGCCAACGTTCCCTACGCGCGCTATTTTCTCGCCGACATCCTGCAATTCCAGTTTCACTGCGCGCTGGCGCAGGCAGCGGGATGCACGGAACCGCTTCACCGCTGTTCGATTTACGGAAACAAGGAAGCCGGGCGCCGCCTGAACGCCATGCTCGAAATGGGCCAGAGTCGTCCGTGGCCCGACGCGCTCGAGGCGCTCACCGGGGAGAGGCAGATGGACGCCACGGCCATCCGCGACTACTTTGCGCCCCTCGAAAGGTGGCTGGAAGAACAGAACCGCGGGAAGCCGGTCGGCTGGTGACAGCGTCGGCGCAACCTCACGTGCTTTGCGGACCCGAACCTTCACTCGCTAATTGGCAGAAGAAAGGAACACTCGCATGCTCCCCATCACGCGTCGGCATTTCTTGGGTATCACTGCCACCGGCCTCGGAGGCCTCTGGCTGGGAGAGCCGTGGCCTGCGCGGGCCAACACCGCGCCGAGCGCCGCGGCGTTCGAGGAACTGCACAAGCGCTTTCAAGACCCGGAGCGCAAATACAGCATTCGGCCGTTCTGGTTCTGGAACGGCAAGCTCGACGGCGAAGAGTTAGGAAAACAGATTCGCCAAATGGTCGAGCACGGCGTGTACGGCGCCTACGCGCACAACCGCGATGGGCTCGAGACGCCGTACCTGTCCGAAGCCTGGTGGCAGGCTGTGGGCGAAGCGCTCCACGCGGCGCGCGAAGCCGGTTTCTCCTTATGCATGGTGGACGAATTCGAGTGGCCGAGCGGCGAAGCGCGCGACTACTGGCTTCCGGGAACCAACAAGAGCCGGGTCGTGGCCGCTAACCCCGATTTTCGCATGCGCTGCCTGCGCCCTCACGAAACCGAGGCGGCAGGCAATCAGCCTCTCAACCTTTCCCTCCCTGCTCACACCGCGTTGGTGGTTGCCGGACGGCTGCTGGGGCCGGGTCGCCTTGACGGGGAAAGCTTGCGGACCCTGGATTGGGACCGGGGAACTCAGAAGCTTTCCTGGACGGCCCCCGAAGGCAAATGGTTGGTTTCCGTTTATGGCCTGGAAGAAACCCAGAGCCCCGACGGCGGAACCGTGGATTTGATGAGCTCAGAAGCCGTTCGGAAGTTTATTGATATCTACTACGAAGAGTTCTATCAACGGCATAAAGACTATTTTGGGAAAACATTCGTAGCGACCTTTGCCGACCACGAAGGCTCTTACGGAGCCACGATCGGCTGGACCCCGCGCCTGTTTGAAACCTTCGCCCAGCAAAAGGGCTATCGCCTGGAGGCGTATCTTCCCGCGCTCAAATACGACATCGGCCCAAAGACGGAAAAGCTCCGCTGCGATTATCAGGACGTCGTCAGCGAGCTCTATTCACGAAATTTCTTCGGGCAGGTGAGCGAATGGTGCCGCGCTCACGAGCTCGCCTATTCGGGCCACGTTTGGGAGGAATCGCTCTATTTCGGCCCCTGGGTGCAAGGGGATTTTTTCCACATCCTGCGCGCGCTTGGAAATCCCGGCTGCGACACACTGGTGGAGTGGGGGCGGCAATCGGTGTGGCTGAAGGAGGTGGCGTCGGTGGCGGATTTCGAGGGCCGTCGCGCGGTCTGCGAAAACCAGGGGGTGCAGGGCAGCGATTCCTACCTTTCGCCCGAGCGCATGCGGCGCGTCTCAAATTGCCTGGGCGCGTGGAACATCGCGGAGTTCATCCCGCACGCCTTTGATTACGATCTCAACCGCATCAATTTCCCGCCCGACTGGTTCCGCAGCCAGCCTTTCCTTTCGCAGTTCCACTCTTACGCGGACCAGATGCGGCGCATCAGTTTCATGAATTCCGAAAGTCGCCACGTGGCCGACCTGCTTCTCTACTATCCGCAGGTCTCGATCTGGGGGCAAAGCGCCACGGCGTTCCGCGACCAGAATTTTGAGTCGATTCTCTCGGATGCCGCCTGGACCGCGGACGCTACCGACACCAACACCACTTATGCTCTGCTGAAGCTTCGCCTAAGTGAAGAGCGTTTCGATTACAAATGCGCGGACGACTATTATCTCAGCCAGAGCCGCATCGAGGGCAACTCGCTGCGTATCGGCGATTCAAGTTCTCAAATTCTGATTTTGCCGCCCATGTCCACGCTTCGTCGCGCGGTTGCCGAGCGGGTGCGCGATTTCTTTCAGGCCGGCGGAACCGTCATCGCCCTGCACCACCTGCCGATGAATTCCGTCGAAGACGGCCGTGACGATCCCACGCTGAGGACGCTTTGGGGAACCATGTTCGATACGCGGCCCACGGCGGCGTCATTTACGGAGCGCACCAACGCGCAGGGCGGCCGCGCCTACTTTGTTACCGGCTCGGTCGAAGACGTTCTGAGCTTGTTACCGAAGCTTGGTGACCGCGACGTAGAAGTCGTGAGTGGCCCGGCGGAACAGCTTTACGTCCTCCACAAGCAAAAGGACCGCCTGGATTTCTACTGGGTGGTGAACGATACGCCGTCGCCGCGGACAAACGTTCTGCACCTTCGTGCTACGGGCCGCGCCGAGCGCTGGGACGCGGCTACAGGAAAACGTCTGCCGGTTTTCTGCCAGACCGCCGACAAGCACTCCCTGGTACGGCTTTCGCTCGAGGCCTGGGATGCGGCGTACATAGTTTTCGACCCGTCGGGACCCGGTCAACCGCTCGAACTCAAAGCCACGAACCTGGATGACCTCCACATCCTGAAAGCCGAATCCGATCACGCGATGGTCCAGGCGCGACGCCTCGTCACCGCTGAGCCTGCTTTTGTTGAACTCACTCAGCGCGGCAAGGTCTATCGCGGCGAGTACAAACCTGCGCCGGCCACACCGCTCGAGATTACAGGGGCGTGGGAAGTGACTGTCGGCGCGCCTGCCATTTCGCTGCCCTATGCGCAGGTCCGCGACGATCCAAGTGAGCAGGGCGTGCGCGAGCACTGGTTTGCGGCTGAAACGGAAGAGCCCTGGGCAAGATTGTGGCTCTCGCCCATGAACTGCTCGATCCGCGAGTGGAACTTCATCGGGCCCTTCGCCAACCCTGGCGATCGCGGACTCGAGGAGAGCTTTCCTCCCGAGCACCAAATCAATTATGAAATGGTGTACACGCTCGAGGGGGGGCGCGAAGTGCGCTGGTGCGCTTCCAACTCAGCAGAGGAAATCATGGAACGTCCGCAGGGAGGATGGAGCCTGGGCACGGTCGTTCTGGGCGGCGGCCCCTACGCGCCCCGCGCCAATATCGTCGATTACGGCAAAGTCCTGCGCATGAGTTCTCCGCTGGCCGGAACGGTCTTTGCGCAAACCCATCTCCACGTTCCTGAGGCGCTTGACGCCGTGGTAGTCCTATCCACACCCAACCCCGCAGCGGCGTGGATGAATGACCGGCAGGTTTATTCGCGGTGGCTACGTCCGCTCTACCACGAGCTCACCGATGGTTTCGCGTTTCGAATCCCGGTGCACATCGAAGCGGGATGGAACAGCCTGCTGCTGAAGTTCCTCCACAACCCCGTGAGCGCAAAGGCCGGCGTGTTTACGTGCCGCCTCGACGGCGCCGACCAGCGCCCACTACAAGACTTGACAATCACCACACGACGAATTCCCGCTGATCGAATGCACGGGGCGACCGGTTTTCGCTGGCTGCGTTTTCCTGTGCCGCCGGTTGCCGGCGCCTTGCGCGTCCCGGCGCTCCGCGCTTCCTGGCTCGCGTTCGTGGACAGCAAGTCTGCGCCCGCGGCGAGCGAGATTACACTGCCCCGCGGCACGCGCGTTGTGGCGCTGCGGGTGGCGGCGAGCGAGGTCCTCGATCAACCCTTCGAGTTTGTTGCAACGCGCGCGTCAATGCCGCTTGGGACCTGGAGCATACCCGGCCTCGAGCACTTTTCCGGCTACATGACCTATGAGAAAACCATCGACGTCCCAGGGGCGTTAGTGAAGGAGCGATTGCTGCTCGATTGCGGCGAAGTCGGTGTGGTGGCAGAAGCCTGGATCAATGGCGCTTACATCGGCGCCCGGCCCTGGCAGCCATTTGTTTTCGACGTCACCGAGCACGTGCGGCCCGGCACGAATCATCTCAAGCTACGCGTCGCGAACACCGCCGGCAACGCGCGCGCCGTCGGGACGTGGCTTGACGATCTGAAAAACATCGACCTGAATGGCTGGCTGGGCCCGGCGCGCCTGGTGCCGTATTTCGACCGCGAAATCCGCTGCGGGTAGTTGGCACCTCGGCCAATCGTGGCAGACCCGGACTCGGCATCCGGTCTCGACGCTACTGGAGTGCTTTCTCAAGCGCCACCTCGGCCACCGGCGCCATCAGTTCGTAGCCGCGCGCGTTGGGATGCAGGCCGTCATCCGAGGAACCTTCCTTCAACATCCCGCGGCTGTCCACGAGAGCCGAATAATAATCGGCGACCTGCGCGTGGATCTCGGCCGCGTAGCTGCGCAGCCAACCATTCAACTGGATTATATCGGCAGGCGGCCGGTGCGGCGTCTGCTTGGATTTCGTGTAGTCGCTCACCGGCGTCAAAAGGCATAGAACAACCTTGATGTTGTGTCGGGCAGCGAGCTCGCACATGCCGCGGAAATTGTCTTCAATCATCTGGAGAGTCTCGGGGCCAGTATTCCTGGCGACATCGTTAGTGCCGGCGAGAATGATGATGGCGGAGGGTTCGAGACGTATCACGTCGGGATACATTCGCACCAGCATCTGCGGCGTCGTCTGTCCGCTGATTCCGCGATTGACGTAAGGCTTGCCGGGAAAATACTTTGCCAGGTCCCAGCCGTCCGTGATGGAATCGCCCATGAAGACCACGCGGCCCTTCACGGCGCCCGCCGCTACCAAGCGCGCGTCGTCCGCGTAATAGCGACCCAGTTGATTCCAGTCCTGCAACTCATCCGCCAGACGTTGCGCGGAAAATTGCAGGCAGCAATCTGCCTTTGGCGGTTGAAACTCCTGCACCAACTGCGCCCGCGCCGTGGCGGGGGCGAGAATTCCCAAGGCGAGCAAGAACGAAAGACTCCGGGTGGTCGTCATTGTTCCCTCCTGGAGCGGAGTTATATCCGAGGATAGTACCTGGAGTCAAAGGCCGAAGGATCAGTGCGCGGCACTATAGCGCGGCCCTCGATGCGATATCGCCCGCCTGCTTGTACCGGGGCCGCTGCCATCAGCCCAGGAAGCCGCGGAACCGTTCGGGAGAAAGGTTGAATCCGGGAAAAATGGGCGCGGAATTTCGCGCGCCCAGGTGGCGCACGACGACTTCCGCAAAGACGTCGCGGAAATCCGTGGTAAGGGCCAGGTCGCGGTCCTCGTTGAGTTGACCTGGTTTCAGGCCGGGCCACTGGCCGTAGACCTTGCCACCTCTGACCGGCCCGCCGAGGACAAACATGGCGTTGGCGTGGCCGTGGTCGGTGCCGCGGTTCCCGTTCTCGCGCGCCGTGCGGCCGAACTCCGACATGGTGAGCACCACGACGTTCTCCATGCGGCCGCCCAAATCCTTGTGGAATGCCGCCAGCGCGTCGCCGAACAGGCGGAGGTTATTGGCGAGTTGGCCCTGGACGCGGGCCGAAGGTAGCACGGTTAAGGAGGTGTAGACTCGCTTGGTCAGCGGAAAGCGGGACTCTCCAGGCCCGCTCTGTCGTCGCCTTTGAAGCGGGTTCGGCAGCGTCGGCCGCCGGCATCGGTCCCGTGGAGGCTGTGTCACCTCGCGCGCCGCGCGGCACGTCGGCCTCGCCTTTCCACCGAACCTCGCGGTCCCTGGAAACCTCTGCGCCCACTTTTCAAACCCTCTTGGAAGAAATAGCCCTGTTGTCTAAGCTCTCGTGCCATCAACACTTCTGGACGCGTTACTGGGAGGACACGCCGGAATGCCTATCGCCCTGGGACGGCCCCACAAGCCGTCCCTTGATGATAAACCCATCGCGCGCTGAAAAGTCGCGCCTCGGCGGTGGGGCAATTTGATGCTGTAGCGGCGAGCTTACCTCGCCAAATGGCGGCATAAAGCCGCCCCTACATCAAATTGACCCACCACCCGCGCCTCACGCGTGTTGACACTCTTCCCTGCCGGATGTTACAAAGGTATGAAGGCTGCTTCACAGCGACGTACGCGGAGATGGTGAGCGTAGCTCAGCTGGTAGAGCGCCAGACTGTGGATCTGGACGTCGCGGGTTCGAATCCCGTCGCTCACCCCAACTTCTATCCTGGCCAAGTTTTCGATCGCCTGACATTGCCACGAGGAAGATCAATCGCTCATGCGATTTCCAGGGACAGCCCCTCGAAAGCGACGGTACAGCGGAGGCGACAACCCCTTGCCTCGAACCACTGACGCGCGTTCTCCTGGATGGAATCCAGCTCGCCGTCCGTCCGGTCCGGGTCGTGGTGATAGAGGATGAGGTGCTTCACCTCCGCGGCCTGCGCCAGGTTGCACGCCTGGTGAACCAGGCTGTGCCCCCATCCATGTTTGTGGGGCATGTCTCGCTCCACATACTGAGCGTCATGGATCAGCACATCGGCGTGGCGGGCGAAGGCAGCGAATTCCTCGAACCGGGTGACCTTCGGATAAGGCGGTTCCAATTCGTTGTCGGTCAGGTACACGAGCGATCCGCCGTTGTGCCGGACCTTGTACCCAAAAGCGCCGCCGGGATGGTTCGCGGGGATTCTGGCGACTTCGAACCCCTGGTCCCGCAGGAAGCACATCTCGTCCTGAGTTATGCATTTCGGCTGCGAGGGCACGTCCTCCACTCTCACCGGAAAGCGTTCGCCATCCATCTGGTCGAGGAGAGGACATATGGAAGGTGGGCTCCCCTGCTCCCGCAGGGCCAGGCATCTCCCGCACGGCGAGCCCGTGCTCAAGCGTGTGGGAAACATAGTGATCTTCCGGCCAGCCTCGTAAAGAGGCGTAAAGAAGGGAAAGCCCTGCACGTGATCCCAATGAGCATGTGACAGAAGAATGAATACCTTTTCGTTACCACCAGCCAGGGTCTTGCCCAGTCCCCGAATGCCAGTTCCGGCGTCCAGTACGAGGATTCCCGCGTCTGCGATGTGAATGCTGACGCAAGAAGTGTTGCCGCCATAGCGCGCCGTGGACAGACCAGGGCTGGCAATCGAACCGCGCACTCCCCAGAATCGCGCAATCATCGGGGGTGTCATGACCAGGCCTCGCCTTCACCTCCAACTTTCAGAAGCACATATACCGCAACATCAGCCTCGACAGCTCGACGTCGAAGCAGGTTTCGACTGTGCGAGGGGCATTCGGCGGCCACGCGTCGCCGGCCGGATCTTTCGCCCGCGGGGGCGAAGACTCAAGAAACTGAAGGCATCTTAGGCGTGCTTCGGAAACAAGTCAACCCGCGGACCGATGCCGCTTCGGATTCCCGCCGGCTTCATGGTATATTCGCTCAGGTGGTCGCAGCGCACTGGGTGCGATGTGCAATGCGCTTTCGTGCAGCATTCCCCGAAGGCGCAGTGAGGAGCCTGCAATGACCGGGCCGGAAGACTCAGTGGGGACATCCAGGACGCGCTCCTCCAAGCGGGGGTGTAGCTCAGCAGGATAGAGCATCGGATTTCTAATCCGACGGTCGGGGGTTCGAGTCCCTCCACCCCTGCCATAGTCCAAAGGGGCGCCAATTTCCTTTTTCGCCCCAGCCATCAACCCCTCAGTCACGAAGGCGGGCGTGTGGTCGGGCTCACGGTGAACAACAAGTTTTCGGTCGGAAGTGGCGGCGTTTGGTCCGCGGTGGGATTAGCCTGCTTGATGCGGACGATTTCCTTCAATTCCGCAATGGACTTCTCTTTGTCGCCGAGGGCCTTGTAAACGCCGCTCAGCGTCTGTCGCGCTTCGACCATGTCCGGCCAAAGGCGCAGCGCCGCCTGAAGGTGTTCCAGGGCGGTACTGTAATCCTTCCGCATGTAGGCGATTTTCCCGGCCAACGACTGAATGTAAACGTCGTCCGGGTTCAGCTTGAGGGCTTGCTGGATCGCCTCTTGCGCGCCGTCGTGATTATCGGGCTGGTGGTGAGTGATGGCTGAGGCAAGATAGTAGTACACGTTCGGATCACGAGCGCCCAGGGAGATGGCAGTTTCGAGCAGCGGCCGTGCCTGCGCCGACCGCGTGCGAGTCTCCAGCGAAATTCCCTGGAGCTCGTAAGGCAGGCTCCACTCCGGCCAGCGCGATTCAATCTGGGCAAAGAGCCGCCCCGAGTCGTCGTATTGCTGGACCATATCGTAAGCCATGGCCAGGGTTAGTTGCAGTTCCGGGGCGTCCGGGAGGACCCGGCTGGCTTTCTCCAGAAGCCGAACGGCGCGGTGATATTGTTTGTGCTTGATCAGGAACAGGGCGGCCTCGAAATAGAGGTCCGGACGCGTGGGGGCAGCATCAAATCCGCGGTTCAAGGCTTCTGCCGCCGCCTCGGGCTTCTGCATGGCGTCCAGAATCTGGGCGCGCAATAGAAAGTAGTCACCTTTACGCTGGCCCTCAGGAGTCACGTCCAGAACTTTGAGCGCGTCCGCGGCGCTGCCGGAGTGGAAGACCGCGATCGCCAGGTCCAGGCGCAGATCCGTGGCAGAGGGATTGGCGGCCACCGCAGGTTCCAGAAACTGGCGCGCTGGCGCATACTGCCTGGCGTCCAGGAGGGCCTTCCCGCAAGTGGTCAGCAGTTGCGGGTCGGAAGTCAGCTTGAGCACGGTGCGTAAAGCCGCGACTGCTTCTTCAGTTTTACCCTGGCGGAGAAGCGTCTTGCCTAATTGCACGCGCAGGGTCGGATCCTCAGGGTGAGTGGTGATGGTCCGCTGGAGGTTTTCCATGTACTTGGCGTACTGTTGCTCCGGCGGAAGATTGAGAAAGTCAAACAGCCCGCCGTAAGGCCGCCGGCGGCCTTCCTCCGGACCTAGAGCACGGAAGTCCGCCATGAGCTTCTCCGCCTCTTCTTTTCGCCCCAGGCGCAAGAGCGTGCGACTGTAATGCGTGAGGATCTTAGGATCTTTAGGCGCGAGTTTGTAAGCCCGCGCCAGAACTTCGCCAGCTTCCTGGATTTTTCCGAAGCGCATGTAGTCCTGTCCGAGCGCATCCAGGGCGCGGAAGTCATTCGGGGACGTCCTGAGCACCCGCTCCAAATCCGCGGCGGACTCCTGGGTCCGGCCCATCTGGTAATACAGGACGGCGCGAGCGTAACGGGCAGCGTTGAAATCGGGATCGAGCTTTACCGCCTGGTCGAGATGCACGAGGGCCTTGTCCGACTCGCGCACGGTCTCACCGATGGCAAGCTCGTACAGCCCGCGCGCGACCTTAGGATGTTTCTGCACGTACCAGCGGAGGTCCTCAAGGCCCTTATCAAGTTGTGCCGAGCGGATTAAGCAGAAGCCGCGCTCGCGGCGGGCAATGTCATCCTGAGGTTTCAATTTCAGATACTGGTCGATGGCGGTCACCGCGTCGGCGTAAAAACCCAGGTCCTGACTGGTTTGGGCGAGGGCTAGAAGAATATCGGCGCGCTGCGGAGCCGCGTTGTGCGCTGCCATCAGCGGCAGGATCGCCTCGTCCGAGTGCCCGGTTTGCGTATAGATGCTCGCCAGATTGAAGAGGCAATCAGCATCGTGAGGACGCTGCTGGAGCGCCACCCGGTACACTGATACGGCGCGTTCCAGATGGCCGGCGTGTTGCGCCGCCAGCCCCAGGTTGTATAGAATGTCATAGTTGGTGGGGTCCGCATCCAAGGCGCGGGTGAAGGCGTTTTCCGCCTCGGCGTAATGCTTCCCTTCCACATATGCCATGCCCAAAGAGAAACTCACACGGGAGTCTTGGGCGGCGCCCTTCTCGACTTCGTGGAGTAAATCCTCCGCAGCCTTGTTCTGCCCGCTCAATTCCAGCGCCTGCGCGCGCAGGATGACGACGGGCAATGAAGCCTGGTCATCAGGGGACAACCGGCTGAGGTACTTCAGCGCGGCGGCGCCTTGCTTTGCCGCCACACTCAGCCGCGCCAACTGGAGATTGGCGTTGGGATGCTTGGGCTCCGTAGCCGTCACTTTCAGGAATGCCGCGCGCGCCTCTTCGGGTTTGCCCTCCGCGATATAGTGATTGCCCAGGTTGTTCAACAAGGCGAGTGAGTTCGGCGCGACCGCCAGAGCCTGTTTGTAGGCTTTCTCCGCCTCCCCGTAGCGCTTCTGGGCGTCCAGGATAACGCCCAGCAGGCCCAACGCCGCGGGATCGTTGGGAGCCTGCTTCAGCGCCTCGCGCAGGGTCTTTTCCGCATCGGCAACTTTGCCTTGCTGGAACTCCCCGGCGCTCTCTTGGAGCACGCTGCGCGGGACCTGTCGCGGCACGCTTTGCCCGGACGCGTTTGTAGCAAAGGGGAAACTGGCAGCAAGGAGAACCGGAATAATCCAACGGCAGGACATAAATCTGGTCTAATGCCAGGGGCCGGCTCATGGTCATCCGGCGTCAGCTATCTTACCTTACCCGCTTGTTATCCCGCAGGGGTTTCGAAACAAAAAGAAAAGGGAGGAGCCCGTCGCCCCTCCCTTGAGACCTGCACTCGAATGGCTTCAGAAATAGAGCTTCAGAGCCAACTGAACTTCACGAGGCGTGTTCACCTGACTCTGAACGTTTCCAAAACCACCCTGGTTAAAGGTTGTGGCGATCTTTCCGAACTGCGGGTGGTTGAGGGCGTTGAAGCTTTCTACCCGGAATTCGAGCCGCGAACCCTCGCGCATCTTGGCCAGAGAGATTTCCTTGAACAAAGAAAGCGCGGCGTTCTGGGTTCCCGGCAGTCGCACGTTGGGCTGCATGCGTGAGGCGTTGCCGATCGTCCAATTGGGCGGAACGGACAGCACGTCGTTGGCGTTTGCGAAATACCCCATGCTGAACCAATTTTGACTGGGGTTGATGAGGAGTTTGCCAGTCTGGTTGGGCGACCCACCACTATATGTGTCCGGAGCCACCCCGCCGCTAAGGCCGATCGAAATCGGCTGGCCGTTGTCAAACCGCCAGATACCATTGGTCTGCCAGCCGCCCAGGAAGGCGTCGAGCACGGGATTCCAGTTGGCGCCCCACCGCTTACCTCGTCCGAAGGGGAGTTGATAGAGGTAGCCGATTTGGAGCACTTGAGGGATATCCCATTCGGAAAGCGACCTCTCCAGTTTCAGGTTATTGGGGTCGCGCATTTTGCCAAATCCGCCCAGCCATTCCGTGCTAGTGGAGACTGACGCGTCGTCGAGGGACTTGGAGTTCGTGTAGGTGAACAGCATTGCTAGCCCATTCGACATGCGCTTCTCAATTCTCAACTGGAACGCGTGGTAGATGGAGTTGGCCCAGGGGGGATTGGGCTGAGAGAGGCCGGAGAATTGCGGGTAGGGCAGCAGGAGGTGGGAGGCGGAAATTTTCGGACCGCACATGCCACAACCTGGTGAACTGATAACGCCGTAATAGGGGTTGGGGACATAGGTCCCGAGCGCCTCCCGGAGCGCCGGGTCGTTAGCTTCATTTTCAATCCATTTTCCAAAATACTGCATCGTGCCGGCGGAGTGATAATACAGATGCGTGCCCTTGGTGCCGAGGTAATTGGCATCGATCATCCAGTTGCCCGGAAATTCGTACTGGAAGCCAGCGCTCCAGGTCTGTGTATAGGGGGGGATGTTCGAGTTACGCAGCGGCTCGGTAATACTAAGACCCAGGTTGGTGAGGTTACCTTGCACCGAGCCCATAGGAATTATAGGTCCGCCCGGGAAAGGATCGCTGAGGCGACCCCAAGGGGTCACACCGTCCCCGTCCTTGGTTGTGAGCCAGTTCGTAACCGCCTGGAACCCTTCATTGCCGGTCGGTCCTGCCCCCGTGGTACCCCATTGGGTGGGGTTGTAGAACAAGCCGTACCCGGCACGAAAAACCAGGTCATGCTTGAGCCGGTAGGCGAGGCCGATACGCGGTCCGAAGTCCTTGTGGTATGTGTCCACGATATGGCGTTGTTTGTCGCTCAGGAACACCAACCCACCCATGGGACTGGTCACGTTGGGTAAAGGCAGGGCGGAAGGCCAACTTGCTGCATCAACCGCCGCAGGATGGATGGGGATGGACATTGTGGGATCGAACCAACCCCCGCGGTTGTACCGTTCGGTGCGTGGAATCTCCAGGTCGTAGCGCAAACCGATGTTGACGGTGAGCTTATCGGTGGCGCGCCAGTTGTCCTGGACGAATCCGCCCCAGCGGTGGTTCTGGGTGCTGAAGTGAGAGGCAATTTCGTACTCACCCCATGTGTTGGGAGTTCCGGTTCCGGTGAGGAAGCTGGCCATGGCATCGCCGCCGGCCCACCAGGGGTACTGGGAGGTGCTGTATTGGTCGTAAATGTAAGTCCCCTCGGGAACACCCACTTGGTACCAGTTCATCTGGTTGATTCGCCACTCGCCGCCGAACTTGAGTTCGTGCCGGCCCTTCATGTGAGTGAGGGTGGAAAGCAGGTGATAAACCTGATTGCCGTTCTTATAGACCGACCAAGCCTGAGCGCCGATTGCTTCTCCGGAGGCCTGTGCGTACCCACCATAAATGTACACCACGGGCGACGCGACGGTTCCGGAAGCAAGCATGTACGACGGAAGGCCCAGCGTCGTAACGGGATTGAAGTCCGGGTAATCCGCGGCAATTCCCTTCGTGTCGGAAAGCCCGCGCGTGAAACCCAAGGATATATTGAGAAGTGTGGTAGGACTGAAGGTGTGGTTCAGGCTCAGAGCCACGGCTCGCGACCCGCCCACTCCCGGGCCTTGCGTGCACGGATCGAGCGCGTTCCCGAAGCAGTTCCAGTTGTGATAGGTGCCCTGCGCATGAGAGTAGCGGGCGTTGAAGGTGGTCGCGTCGGTGAACCGGTGATCGATTCGGACGTCAAACTGGTCGTTGGTATTGATACCAATGCCGGAGCCAGACCAGTTATTGAAGCGGTCATAGCTTGACAGCGGGTTGCCCTGGCTATCGACACCTACGTTGGGATTGGGGTAGTACTGGATCATCTTCATGGCTACAGGGTCAATCAGATTCCCCGGTGTGGCAGGGACTTGGTAGCCTGTGCCATTAAGATTGAGGTTGCCGGCACTCTGGAACGTGGCGAGGTTGTTGTAGGGAATGGGCACGGTCAACTCGCGCCCGATTCCGGCCACGTACTTTCCGGAGTAAGGATCCCAGAGCTGATGGTCGCTGTTATTGCATAAGCCGCTGCCGTTAAATCCCTCCGGGCAAATCTCCGCGAAGTTGCCCTCGCGCATCGCTGCGCTGGGAACGCCGGCATTGTGGGTCACCCCGTAGTGCTCCCGTGTGGCGTCCCAGTCCACGAAGAAAAAGGTCTTGTCCTTTCTGATGGGACCGCCGAATGTCAGCCCATACTGATTGCGGCGCAGGGGGGGAATCTTTCCATTAGCCCTGTTGCTGAACCAGTTGTTGGCATCCAGCTTGTCGTTGCGCAGAAAGTCATACACGCTGCCGTGGAAGGAATTGGTTCCTGAACGCAGTACCATGTTGATGTACGTATTGCCCGTGAACCCTTCCTCCGCCGTGTAGTTGTTCTGCATCATCTTGAATTCCTGCACGGCGTCCACAGAAGGCGTGTAGAGCACCGTGTTGATGGCGGTGTTCGGCTCATAGCTGGTGGCCGCCACGCCATCGATCAGGACTTCGGTGATAGCGTTGCGCCCGCCGTTGGACGCGAAGTTGTTGCCGTTGTTCGAGGGTCCGAACGTGGCGCCCGGCGCCTGGACAACACCCGGCGCCAGGAATGCCAGGTCGAAGACCGCGCGACCCACCAGAGGAAGGTCGTTGATCATGCCGCGATCAATTTCCTGCCCCGTGACCGAGTCCTGGGTGGATAGGATCGCCGCGGCGCCCACCACCTCGACCGATTGCGTGGCCGCACCAAGTTGCATGTGAACGTCCACTGATATCCTGCTGCCCACATCCAGCATGATATTGGCCTGGATGAAATCCTTGAACCCTGGCGCCGAAATCGTGAGCTTGTAGGCGCTCGGGGGAAGGTTGGTGACGAGATACCGGCCTGTCGCGTCTGTGGTGGCCGGGAAGTCATACCCTTTGTGCATATCAGTTACAGTCACCTTGGCCCCAGGGATGACCGCACCACTCGGGTCCGAAACGACGCCCGTTAGAGAACCGGAGGTGACTTGTCCCCAAGCCAAGGATGTAAATAGAACCGCGAGGCAGAGCGCAAGAAACGAGAGCGGCAACCAATCGCGCCCGCCCCTAGCTCGCGAGAAGTTCATGGATATCTACCTCCTCCTGAAATACCCGACGCTTGTGAAAACCGGGGATTCAGCACTACCCAAGGCGAGACGACGCAATTCAAGAACAATGACGTTCCTAATACGCCGCGTAAAGGACTAGTGCTCCACGTGCAGCGCGCGGCGCTCAATGATGGCGCTACATTACACAAAGCAATTAGCCCATGTCAAGTCCCAATATTACAGGCACCGGAAATGAATACCATAACAGACAGAATATCTGATTATCTCTTCGTATATGGGTTCGAACGTACATTTGAGGAATACGTCCTGGGAAAAAATTCACACGCCTCAAGTCCCGGCGCGGGAATAGGCGGATGCCCACAGCGCCGTCATTCAATCGAGGGTCGCGCACCAGATACGTCAAAGATTCCTCCCTGACGTCAGCGATGATGGGGAAGAAAGCGGAGACCTTCAGTGGAGACAGAACGCGGCGGCGAGGGACACGGAGATTTGCGCGGCCCGGCTCACCGGGCGCGAAAAAAGCCTTCCCTCTTTCGGCGCAAATTGCCACCCTGCAGGATGGGAACCCGCTTCGCCCTCAGCACGAGTGGAAGCGGCTTCAACACTCCGTCATTAGGAGGCACGCTTTATGGTGTACTGAGTTCTCAAGAAGCTTGTCGGAGGCTGGGGCGCACCGTCGTCGCCCTCGGCCCCTTTTCACCGCGCTCCATTTCAAACTCTACGGCTTCACCTTCCTTCAACCCGTCGAAGTTCAACTGCTGGAGGCTGCTGCGATGAAAGAAAACTTCCTGCCCATCCGCGGAACGGATGAATCCGAACCCGCGATCACGGATAACACGTTTGATTGTGCCTTGCATAGCCACCTCAACTCTGCGCAGGAGCGATCTCATGGCGGGTCGGGACCTAATTGCTGGACTGCCAGAGAGACTACCACTCGCACGTGGGCGCCACTCTACCAAGAGGCTAGGGCAAACGCAAGCCGAAGTTTTAGGAAAAGGTACAGGACATAATGTCCGACGCGCCCGCCTAGCCTATGATGCCGCTTCCTGAAAGGATTGCCGGGCCTTGGTCACATCATCGTAGATTTCGAAGACCGTGCTGAGGCGGGTGATTTGCAGGAGCTGATGCACACCCCGAGGCAGGTGCAGCAACTTCACGTCTCCGCCCTGCTTGCGCGCCGAGGTGTAGCAGGCCACCAGCGTCGAGAGCCCGACGCTGTCGATGTAACTGACCTCGCCCAGGTCCAAGAGGATCCATCTCCGGCCCGCCGCGAGCAGATCCCGGACCTTCGACCGCAGAGCTTCCGTTTCCGAGCCCAGTATGACGCGCCCGCGGATATCGAGCAGCGTGACATCGCCCAGGGCCTTTTCGACAATGTAAATCGCCATGCGAACCTCTCCCCCGCGAGGCCGTCGGGTCCGGCTGGCGACAGCGGTCAGCACACCACCGTCGAGTGGCCCAAATCCTAACACGTCGCGCCAATGTTTGCGAGGAGAAGGCGCATGATCGATCTGTGATTGACGATGGCTGATTGCTGATTGCTGATTGACGATTGAAAAGCAAAACCAAAAAGGCAAACACACGAACCTGTCATTCTGAGCGAAGCGAAGAATCCCCGCAGTTGGAGGTTCCAGCAAATGCGGAGATCCTTCCTCGCCTGCGCCTCCTCAGGATGACAGGCTGCTGGGCTTTTCGTCGTCCTGCTAGTTTTACTCTGTTAAGTAGTTCTTGACTTTTGTCCTCTCTCGGGTGTAAGTTTTCAGGGCATGAAATGGAATGCCCGACTTTGGAAGAATAGCGTAGCGCATTTCGCAAAGTTCATGACTCCCTTGGTGGCG
>JAIQGA010000333.1 GCA_020072925.1 Terriglobia bacterium
AGCCGCGGATGTACACGGAGCTCCAATGGCGTCGCTCGCGCCGCCCCAGCGGCTCCAGCAGGTCGCCGAGAATTGTTCCAAGCGCTTTCGACATTTCTCGATTTCGCTCTCGGTCATGGACCGGAGCTTAGCACCTCTCGTGAGGGAGGTCAATAACCTAACGTAGTAGTATTAGGGGCTAGGGATTCGGAAATCGCCAATCGGGAATAGAAGAGCGGAAGTCGGAAGTAGAAAATAGGGAACCGTCAATCACCAATCTCCAATTCCCTAATCCCTGTTCCCTAGTCCCTGGACTTTGTGGGCGCGGGGATTTCATCTTATAATCGTGAGCGGTCCCGGCCGCGCGCGGGGTGCCCGCTCGACGCCCCTCCCGATATGTATCTGGTATACAGTTTCCTGTTTACGCTGGGTATGCTATTCGCCGCGCCCTATTACTTGTGGCGGCGAAGGCGCGAAATGCGCGCCGGGCAATGGCGCGAGCGGTTTGGTTTCCTGCCGGACTCCTTCCGGCAACCGACGCGCGGCGCCATCTGGATGCACGCGGTTTCCGTGGGCGAGACGCTGGCGGTAGTCGGCCTGGTGAAGGAACTTCAGCAAATGTTCCCGGAGCGGCCGATTTTCCTGAGTCATGTTACCCCCGCCGGCCGCGAGGCGGGAGAGGGCCGGCTGCCGTCGGTGGCGGGGCGATTCTATTTGCCGCTCGATTGGCGCGGCTCTGTCCGCCGAGCAATCGAGCACATCCGGCCGGAGCTGTTGATTATTGTTGAAACGGAGTTGTGGCCCAACCTCCTGCACGCGGCGCGTGAATCCGGGGCTCGGGTGGTGATGGTCAACGCCCGGCTTTCGGACCGCTCCTTCCGGCGCTACCGGCTGGCGCGCGGTTTCATGCGCAACGTGCTGGGGAACGTGAATAAGATTTGCGCTCAGACCGCGCGCGATGTCGAGCGCTTTACTTCCTTGGGCGCACGGGACGGCAGCGTCGTGCTGGCCGGCAATCTGAAATTCGAAGCGCAGCCGCCCCGACTCGGGGAATTTACGGGAATGCTCAAGGCGGCGCTGGAGCGCGCTCAGCGGACTCCGGTGATGGTGGCGGCGAGCACCATGGCTGGAGAAGAACCGCTGGTCCTTCAGGCGTGGGAGAAAATTCGGGCCGCTCATCCCGAGGCGCTGCTGATTCTTGCCCCACGACACCCGGCACGCTTTGAAGAGGTCGCGGGAATCCTGAAGGACGCCGGAATCAGTTTTGTGCGGCGATCGACCTTGGACCTTCGGGATGACCGGGTCGCCGAGGAATTCACGGCGCCGCAAGTTTTGCTGCTCGACAGCATCGGGGAATTGGCGGGGCTTTTCGAACTCGCCGACGCAGTTTTCATGGGTGGCAGCCTGGTCCCCACGGGCGGGCACAACGTGCTCGAGCCCGCGTACTGGTCGAAGCTGATCCTTTTCGGCCCGCACATGGAGAATTTCCGCGACATCGCCCAGCTTTTCCTGGAGGCGGAGGCGGCGGTCGAGGTCCGCGATGCAGCGCACCTGGCTGAGGTGGTCCTGAAGCTCTGGAAAGACGATGCCGCGGCCCGGCAGCTTGGCGAACGCGCTCGGCAGGTCTTGGACCGTGAATCCGGCGCGACCCGGCGCACGCTGGAGCAGATTCGGGAAGTATTGGAGGTCCGGGTGGCGACCCGCGCCGGCGCATGATACGCGAGGTCCTGTGAACCCTATCTTACGGCCCCTGGCGGCGGGCTTCCGGCTGGGCGTGGCTCTGCGCCACGCCGCGTATCAACGCGGCTGGTTCAAGACCCGCCACTTGCATCGCCCGGTCGTCAGCGTCGGGAATCTGACGGTAGGCGGAACAGGCAAGACTCCGCTGGTCGCCGCGATTGCCAGGATTTTGCGGAAACGCGGCCTTGCTCCGAGCATCCTCACGCGTGGGTATGGCCGGCGGTCTAGGAAGCCGCTGGTGGTGCTCGAACCGGCCGCGACTCGCTCCCCGGAGCCGTGCGAATGCGGAGATGAGCCGGCGCTCCTGGCGCGCGCCCTGCCTGAAGTTCCCATGGTGATTTGCGCGGACCGGTATCGCGCGGGCTGCGTTGCCGAAGAGCGCTTCGGTGTGGATGTGCACCTTCTCGATGACGGGTTCCAGCACCTGGCGCTGGCGCGCGACATCGACATTGTCGTGCTCGATACAACTCAGGAGATTTCGGACCGCGCCTTGCTGCCGGTGGGAAGATTGCGCGAGCCTTCCTCCGCGCTCAAGCGCGCCGATTGTGTAATACTGACACGTTTGGAGTTGGGCGATCCCGGCCCCCTAGAAAAACAGGTTCGGCAAATCAACCCTCTCGCCGCGATTTTTCACACTATGACGCAGTTCGTCCAACTTGTCGATATTGAAAGCGGGAGGATTTATCCTCCCCACGCCCTCGAGGGCGAGCCCGTGCTGGCTTTTTGTGGTATTGGAAACCCCAAAGCGTTTTTCGCGGACTTGCGAAAGTGGGGGTTCTCGGTGGTCGCCGAACAGACGTTTCCAGACCATTACCGGTACGGTGACGCTGACATGGAAGTGATAGGGATGGGGTTCAAGAAATCGGGGGCAACGGCATTAGTGACAACCGAGAAGGACGCCAGAAATCTCTTCGCCTCCATACCGGAAGAGATTCCGGTGGTGGCGTGTGTCATCGAATCCAGCATCTGCGAGGAGCAGGCGTTCGAGGAATGGCTCCTCGCGCGCCTGCCCGCCGGAGGAAGAGCGGTTTGATCGCGCAAGGCGTTCGTCTCGAAAACCCGCAGAAGATCATGGTGCGCGTGCCCAACTGGATTGGCGACGCGGTGATGTCGTTGCCGGCGCTCGGGGCGTTGCGCGCGCGCTTTCCGAAAACGGAAATCGTCCTGGTCGCCAAGCCCTGGGTCAGCCAGGTCTACCTGTGCGAGCCGGCGGTCAGCCGCCAGATCATTTACTACCCAGAGGCCACGCACCGTGGGCCGCGCGGCTTCTGGAAAATGGTACAAAGCCTGCGCGCCGAGCGGTTCGACGCGGCGATCCTTTTTCAGAATGCCTTTCACGCCGCGTGGATGGCGTGGCTGGCGCGCATCCCGGTGCGCATCGGCTACGCGCGCGACGGCCGGAGCGCGCTGCTTGGGGAAGCCGTTGAGGTGCCCGCGCCCGAGGCGTACGGCCATCAGGCGTATTACTATCTGCACCTGCTGTTTCGCGCCGGGTTGATCGACAAGCCGCGCCCCGTCGAAGAAGTCCGCCTGGCTCTAGCGGACGCCGAAAAGAAGTGGGCGGCAAAGCGCATCGAGTATCTGGGGTTGGGCGGGCCGCGCTTTCTGGTAGGTTTGTGTCCGGGCGCATCGTTTGGGCCGGCGAAGCGCTGGCTGCCGGACCGGTTTGCGGCCCTGGCGGACCGCCTGATTGGTGGGCTGCACGCGGATGTGCTAATCTTCGGCTCCCAAGATGAGCGGCCCCTTGCCGAGGACATTGCACGCACCATGCAGCACACGCCGACGGTCGTCGCCGGCGAGACCACGCTGCGCCAACTCATGGCGCTGATGGCGCAATGCCGTTTGATCGTAACCAATGATTCCGGTCCGATGCACTTGGCGGCGGCGCTGGGGTTGCCGCTCGTGGCGATATTCGGCTCCACCAATGAACGCGCCACGGGGCCGCTCGGTTCGAGGGTACGCATCGTCGAGCGTCCCGCTCCGTGCAGCCCGTGCGGGCTGCGAGAGTGCCCGATCGATTTCCGCTGCATGACGGGCGTGACCGTGGATGATGTGTACGTGGCCGCGCTGGAACTGGTCAAGCAGTGGAAAATAACGCATGAGCGGCCGGCCTGAGGTGGGATTGACGATTGTCGATTGCTGATTGCACGACAAATCTGAAACCTGGAACTAACGTAAACGAACTTGAAAGAGTGACAAACGCCCCCTCACCCGACTCGCTACGCTCGCCACCCTCTCCCCAGGGGAGAGGGTTAAGATTTTTCACTGAAAGCCGTCTCCCTTGGGGGAAGGGGTTAAGATTCTTCACTGATAGCGCTCTCCCTTAAAGAGAGAGGGTTGAGATTCTTCATTGATAGCCCTCTCCCTTGGGGAGAGGGTGGCCCGCAAGGGCTGGGTGAGGGGTCATGAGTTCGTGACGGAAGCGGACTGTAACTTTACTTTCGACGTTTACAATAGTAATCGGCAATCGGCATTCAGCAATCGGCAATAAGTACTGGTTCGCGGCTCACCAATGTTGCCGCACGTTTCCGAAGTTCCTAAGGGGATATGAAGATTACCGCTCCAGACCGCGCCGCGCTCCTTGCGATTCTCGAGCGCCTGCCGCGCCAGCGCGTGGTGGTGCTGGGAGACCTGGTGGCGGACGAATATATCTACGGAGAAATTGCGCGCGTCTCTCGCGAAGCGCCCGTACTGATCCTGAAGCAGCGCGAAAAACACATTGTGCCGGGGGGCGGCGCGAACGCTGCCAACAACCTGGTGGACCTCGGCGCGCGCGTCATTCTCCTGGGGGCTGTGGGCGAGGACGAATCCGGCGAAGCGCTGTTGCGGTATTTTCACGAGAAGCAAGTCTCGACTCGGCACGTAGAGCGAGGGCGCGACTTCTTGACTCCCACCAAGTCCCGCATCCTGGGTGGCCTGACGCACTGGCCTCGGCAGCAGATCGTGCGGGTGGATCGCGAGCCGGCGCGGCCGTTGGCGCCCGCAGCGCGCCGCCGACTGTCACGCCGCGCTCTGCCCTTCCTGCGCGACTCGTCCGCGGTTCTGGTTTCCGACTACGGCTATGGCACCACGGACGCGCGCGAGGTGGAATGGCTGCGGCGGCGCAAGGGTCGCCGGCCTGGACCCATCATGGTGGACTCGCGATATGCCCTGCTCGACTACCAGCACGTGACGGCCGCTGCTCCGAACGAGCCCGAGGTCGAGGCGGCGTTCGGTCAGTCGATTGGAAATAACCTCGAGCGGCTGCACCTTTTGGGCCGGAAGCTGTTGCGACGCCAGGAGCTGGAAGCGTTGCTAGTCACGCGCGGGCGCGATGGAATGGTGTTGTTCGAGCTACGGCGCGCGCCGGTGCATCTGCCCATTTTTGGCTCGGACCAGGCCGTGGACGTGACCGGCGCGGGTGATACGGTCATCGCTGCTTTTACGCTGGCCGTGGCCGCGGGGGCGAGTTTCCTGCACGCCGCGATGCTGGCGAATTGCGCGGGGGGATTAGTGGTGATGAAACGCGGCACCGCCACCGTCACCCCTCGCGAGATGGCGGAGGCCCTCCGCAACGCATGAGCGCACAGATCATTGCTCGCGAAGAGGTGAAGGCCCTGGGCGAGCGCCTGCGGCGCGAGGGACGACGCATCGTTTTCGCCAACGGCTGCTTCGAGCTTCTGCATGTGGGCCACGTGCGGTACTTGGCCGACGCGCGCGAGCAGGGAGACGTTCTGGTGGTGGGAGTCAACAGCGACCGCGCTGTGGCGGCGCTGAAGGGCCCCGGCCGGCCAGTCCTGCCCGCGGAGGCGCGCACGGAGCTTGTGGCCGCGCTCGCCGCGGTCGACTATGTGGTGGTCTTTGATGATCTGACAGCGGAAGGCATTTTGCGCGACCTTCGTCCTCACGTGCACTCGAAGGGCACGGACTACACCGTCGAGACCGTCCCGGAGCGCGAGGTGATGAAAAGCCTGGGTGGCACGATCCATATTGCTGGTGATGCCAAGCGCCACTCGACTCGCGATTTGCTTTCCGAGATGGCTCGTCGCGCTCGACGGTGATCCTTCCGGCCTCCTCGTCGGCAATGGTTCATCGCAGGTTTCCGCATGCCCGAATCCGGTCACTCTTTCTTGGTCGTTCGCCTGAGCTCTATCGGGGACATCGTGCATGCGCTGCCGGCGGTAGCAGCGCTAGGCGAAACATACCCGCAGGCGAAAATTCACTGGGTGGTCGAGAAAGGGTACGCGGGGCTGCTCGAGGGCAATCCGTACGTTCATCGGATCCTGAAGCTGGACACGCTGGGCTGGCGCAAGCGACTGACTTCCGGCGTCACGCTCGAAGAGATCGGGCGCGGCATCCTGGCGCTTCGCGAAGTTCCGTTTGATGCCGCGATCGATTTTCAGGGGCTTTGGAAGTCCGCGACTATTGCCTGGCTTAGCCGTTCCCGAGAGCGCCTGGGGTTCGCGGAGTATTGGCTGCGCGAGCCGGGCGCCGCGGTCCTCTACACCGACAAGCTTTCGCCGCACGGGCGCCGACATGTGATTGAAATGAACCTGGCGCTGGTGGAGCGCCTGGGCGCGCGCACGGAGCGATGGCAATTCCCCCTGCCGCGCTCGGAACAAGCCGATCGCGATGTTGCGGAACGGCTAGCAGCGATAGGTCCCAGCGTAATAACGCAGCTCCGATACCGTTCGGTCAATATCGAGGCGAGCGACCTTGAGTATCTTTCC
>JAIQGA010000334.1 GCA_020072925.1 Terriglobia bacterium
TTCACCTTTCAAAATATGAACATCCAGCGCGGAATTCTCTGGAATCAGGAGCCCGTCATCAGCCGAGGTATCCAGCTCAATGAAGCCTACAAAAAGCTCACCCTGTCGTTCAGCTGGAACGATGGTCTCTACTCGGATCGCTACACTTCCTTGTCGGGTTTGCTGGCCTATGCCATCAATGGTTCCAATACACTGACCTTTGCAGCCGGCGGCAATGCCGGGGCTTACGGGAAGAATTCCGGCGCCACCTTTGTGTTTCAAAACAACCAGCAGGTCTACAACCTGATTTACACCTTTATTAAAGGGCCTGTGACCATCAGCCCGTACTATCAGTACACGGTCGTAAAATCCATGAACCCCACGGGGGTAATGTAGGCGCTGCCGACCTTCAACTGGAGGGGTGATTTTTCCTCTTCGCCCTCCTGCCCCTTTCCGGTCGCGGGCGCCGCCGGCTGCACCGCCGAGACGGCTGTCTTGGAAGGACTCAGCGGCTCCTTCATGCTGTCGGAAGATTCCGCGGCTCCTGCCGGAACCATGGGCGTGGTGCTGGCCACCTGGCCGAGTCGCGGCGTCTGCCGCGCGGCGCTGTGAAGCGGCTGCTCCGTGCGATCCAGCCGATCTTGGAGTTGCCGCAAGGACTGACTGAGCTGCTCGATTTGCTTTTGCTGAGCAGCGAGTTGCTCCCGCAGCGTGGCCACGTCATCGGCGTGGACCGCCGCAGTGTTCGTCTGCAAGGAAGTTGCCCGCGTGTTTGCGCCGGTCGCCTGCCGGCCCTGGGCGCGGGTGTCCTGCGCCAGTAAGGGTTGGCTGAGCATCCCGCCAAAAACCAATGCTATTGTCAACATGTGCCATGAGAATCTGAGGTTTCGCATTCAACGCTCCTTCGCTTGAGAGTTACGCGCCGTTTTGGAGAAGAGGAGCCCGGCGTCGCAACGGCCTGGACCAAAGCCTTGACGCCATCAGCTTTTCAGTCGTGGATTAAGTCCAGATGAACACTGCGTTACAGACCGGTTACAAATGCAAAGGTACGGGACTTGCCTCCCATCAGCAGGGAGCAATTACTGCATTGTAATGGGGAAGCCCGAAGCGTTATTGGGAAGAATTCGACCTGGGGCGTGGCACGCTGCCGGATGGTCCCGCCGCCCGGTCATGGAAAGAAAACTTCCTCTCCATCTGGTCAAACGGTTTTCCATCGACCTCGACATAGGGATAAACCAGATAATTCAACGGCGGGCCATCCTGCTTCGGGACGAGCGTCAGATCGCGTCCCGTGGAGAACTGCACGCGGTTGGCGTCGATGGTCCCGAAGAAGTAATCGTGTTTGGCAGGGGTCTGCCAGGCTTCGGAGATGTCCACGGGCACCCAGCCTGCGCCCTCCACCCAGAACTCCGCCCAGCAATGATACCCCGGGACCATGCCCTTGTGGGTCCCATCAGGAAGGGGAAACCCGATATCGAAGCGTGCAGGAATCTGCTCGGCGCGCGCCAGAGAAATGAAAAGCGAGTGAAAGTCTGTGCAATTGCCGTGCTTGGCGTCGCACGCCCAAAGCGCGTCGCCGCGTCCCCAGCCCGTCCCCGACTTGTCGTAGCGGAGCGCGTGGAAAACGAAATCATAAAGCGCGTGCGCCTTTTCCACCGGGCCCTGCACGCCGCGCGTGTTCTCATCCGCCAGGGTCTTGATCTTTCCATCAACCGGCACCAAATGGTTCGGCAAGAGGTAGAACGCGATGTCCTTCGGCAGCGGGTCCGCGCCGTTATACTTCATCAGGGATTGGAAATTCCCCTTGGAGTATTCCTTGCGCGTGATTTCGTAAGCCAGGGTAAATTCCGCCGTCGGAGATTTGGGATGCAGAATCTCCGCATACATCAGGCGGTCGCCAAACTGCGGCACGCGCGTGGCGCGCAGGTGCGCCGGTCCTCGCGCCTCCTTCAGCACTACGGTCTGGTTCGCGTCCGAGGACGCTACCGGAATCCACACGCGTACGCGTTGGGCGTTGCCGGGAAGGTTTTTCAGCGTTATCTGATAAGTGAAATCAAATTTGCGGACTTTTTCGGAAGACTTGGCGACGTCGGCGGCGCGCGCCTCAAGCGATAAGAACGACAGCACAATCATGCAACCGATAAAGGATTTTCGGCTCATGGCTTCCTCCTGAGGTTTGTTGGACAGTTCTCGGTCAGAGACAATCGGCCCGCGATCGGAGGGACTAAGCTCAGGTGAAGCCTGTGCGGCGCGGAGAATCTTGGCGCTCAATTGTTGGCATGGTCTCGCCCTGCTTCCTAAGACCGAAATTCAAATGTAACCAGCGTGAGTGCATCTGTCAAGGCGTTGTAGTTGCCTTGGTAGCGGTCAGGGTTGCTCTGACCGTTCCCTCTTCCCCTGGCAACAGGCCCACGGTCAGTTCAAGTTGCGAATTGACCGTGGCTACTTCCTCCCGAAGGGTCACGACACGGCAGGAAAACTCTATTCACATCGGAACCGCTCGTGCTAAGATACCGAGTTGCCGCACCCCGTGCGGCCTTCACCGCAGAAGGCAGCGTGAGCGTATTCGGCGGCCCCGCAGGTTTTCCTGGTGGGCTCCGACAACGAGGCGAAGCCTTCGCAGGTGGGCCTGTAGCTCAGGTGGCTAGAGCGCACCCCTGATAAGGGTGAGGTCGGTAGTTCAACTCTACCCAGGCCCACCAATCAATTCATTGAGTTAGCAACCTCCCTGTTTTCGCTCCCTGGGACTTGGTGTGGATTTTGGTGTGATCCTGCCCCAAAAGAAACCGGATTAGGAGCCTGAGCGATGGCGTCCAAGGCAGCTCGCTTGGCTTCCATTCGGATATGCGAGTAATGCTCCAACATTTTCCGGCTGACGTGGCCCGCGATAGCCATGATTGTTTGCTCGCTCGCCTGCCCTTCGGCCAGCTTCGTAATGCAAGTATGCCTGAGGTCATGGAAGCGCAGACCCGCGAGTGGGTTTTTCAGGCTGGAGATATCGGTCTTGCATTCGGGATTGCGGCAAGAGGCCGCCGGATGCTGGCGCTTGCCGCACTTGGGGCACTCAATCGTCCGCGTGGCCGTCCGCCAAGCCGTCCGCCAAGACTTGATAGGCCGTGACGGGTCAATGTTGCTCTTGCCTGGATGCTGAGTGTCAATCCGGGCATCCTCACAGGCCGGAAACACGTAATCCTCGGCCTTCGATTCAGGGAACCGCCCCGCCCACTTCACCAAGGCTGCATACGCGGGGGCATTCAGCGGAATAGGCCGGCCGGTTCCGCCTGCGGTTTTCGACTTTCCGACCGTCAAACTACGCTTAAAGAGGTCAACCTGATTCCATCGTAGCAGGCGAATCTCGCTTTTCCGCAACGCTGTATTGAGGGCCAGCGTCACCACTGTATGGAGTAATGGATTCGACGCGCACGATTCCAAGAGCCGCGCTTCATCTTCCCGCGATAGCGCCTGGCCGACTTCATCCTGTTCTCGCTCAAACTTCATGTCACCTTGGAGATTCGCCCACAGCTTGTACCGCTTCAAGATCATCCGTAGGACCTGCAATTCCTTGTTGAGCGTTCGTGCTGAGGCTTCCTCAGCCTTGCGCCGAGCCTGATAGGAAGCAATCCGGGTGGCGTCAATGTCGCAGAGCAAGATTGACCCAAGCGCCGGTTTCAGATGAAGGCGCACAGCGTCACCATAAATGGCCTTTGTGCGTTCGGCTATATGCGGCTTTGCGGCTTCATACCAGTCATTGGCGGCTCGCTCAAATGACGGCGGCAAGGTTCGTCGGGTGATCTGATTCCAGGACTGTTCAAGCTGCCTTCGTCGAGCGCGCTCCGCTTCCCGCGCCACGGTTTTAGACGTGCTTTTGCTCGACTCATGGATACGCTTCCCGCCAAATTCAAACGAGTAGTACCAGATTCCCTTTTTCCCGCGCTTATACAGCATAGTTATTCTCCCTTCAGTGATTTCTTGGCCCGCCGCATCCGGGCGCGCTTTCCCGCCTCGCTGAGCTTGTTCCAGGGCCTCGGCGGCCTTCCCCCGAGTCTTCCGTTCTCCCGTGACGCCTCGGCCTTCCGCCTGCTTCGCACAGATCCACGGCAGGCTGGGCAGTAGCAGATCAATTCTATGTCATGAATCTCGCACCTTAAGCTCATTGGAATAAACCTAACATGCCAGGTTTGTGCTGTCAAGGGGAAAGTCGAGCGTGTTAAAATGCTCGCGAAACGGGTTGGCTAGCCGGACGCGGCAAACGGCGGGCGTATCCCGGCCCGCCTGCCAACCTACGTCAAACCCGGGAGCCACGCGGGAGGTGGCCGTGGTCAACTCCGAGAAAATCAATGTACATCCAGGGGGACTAACAGCCCTTCAGGTGCGGGTCAAGGAGATTTCAGAGGCGCAAGATGCTTTCGACGCGCTCGTCAGGTCGGGTTGCAAGGCTGATATGCTGTGGAGAGTTCTGGAGGGCGTATTTGGGATGCTCGAAAACCCTGTCGGCGGGCCTAGATTCTGGCGGGGATTTGGGAAGGATTTTCCCCGAAGGCTGGCGGATGTAAGAGCGGCAGCAGGTGTTTTGGAAACCCTCAACGGTTCCTTGCTTGGCAAGGTGTTCTTATCGGCATGCCATGCCCGTCAGCGTGAGTGCTATGCCGCAATTCCGACATTGATTCGCGGCTATTCAGACTGGCTGGAACGTAGCTGGACAAGATTTCCCAAAGGGCTCGGGAAAAGCCTCCCAATTGGCGCGTTGATGCAATACATCCATCGAGCGACAGGTGCTTGGCACGACCGCGAAGTCGCTGACCTCCTTGCCATAGCGGAGGGTATACCCGAACTCGAAGCTCAAGAGCTCAAAGGCCGACGAAGCGACTGGCAGAAAAGAAGAACCGATCTCTGGGAAGAAGCGGGTGGCCTCGCAATATTCTTGAGTCAGTAGAACGCGCTTTTACATCGCTCCGACCAATTTCAATTTCCTCTCACCTCTACAGGTCCGCCTCAGGTAAGGTTTGACGGCCAAAATAAAGTCCGAATCCTTACCGGCAGAGTGGCCCCTATCAGACAATCTACCATCAACGCTGGCAGTCCTTATCAGGCCAGCGAGCTTGGAGGTCATATGTCACCAAGGGAGACGGTTGCGCGAGGCATGTTGACGGTGGCAGAAGCGGCCCAAGAACTGGGCCTTAAGGAATCCACAATTAGGGCTTGGCTTCTCAGACGCAAACACATCCGTTTCGTGAAACTTGGCAGGGCCGTGCGCATAAGCCGTGAGGAAGTCGATAGGCTTATCCGCGAAAATACTATTCCTACTAGAGAGTTGTTTTGATGAAACCACTTCGCTGCGAAGACATCGCACACGCCGCCCAGGGAGAGCCAGCGGACCAACGAGGGGGAGGATTGCTCCACCACTGCCTACATGGGGACCGTGACAAGCACAGCGGCATACACGCAAGCCAAAAAGTCAAGGCAAAGCAGAACTCTTGGAGTAGGTCCGTTTGCGGCGGCGTCGAGACCGCACGGGCACGGAGGGTTTAGATGTCTCTCAACGTTCCGCCTGAACGTGTTCGGACTTTCTACGAGTCTCGCCTGAAATGCACCCTTCGCGAAAGCGCGACTGGCTGGGTCACTGTCAATAGCCCCTTCCGGCGGGATCGCGACGCCTCGTTTTCAGTAAATCCTACCCATGGAGGCTGGCGCGATTTCGGAACGGATGAGAGTGGAGACATTTTCAGTTTCGAGATGAAGCTGACGGGCTGTGACTTTCCTACCGCGAAGGCGCGCATCTTAGGAGAGACAGCAGGCGAATCGCCCCCCAATATGATGGCGACAGCTGCGACGATTGAAGCTCTGGCCCGAGCCAAAAAGCTCCCCGTTGAGTTCCTCCGCGACAAAATGGGGCTGAGAACTCAATTCAAAGGTGTGTTGATCCCCTATCGGCTCACGGACGATTCGCCCGCACGGAGACACCGAATCCGGGTTTTCATCGAACATCGAAAGAACGACCGTGTGAAATGGTGCTACTGGTCACCTGGCCCTGGCGAGGTCGAACCATACGGCCTGTGGCGACTCGCCGAGGCGCGAAAAGCCGCATACCTGATCCTGCTCGAAGGAGAGAGCGATTGCTGGACGTGCTGGCATCAGGGCTTCCCGGCTCTTGGAATTCCCGGTGCGGACATGGTGGGCGTTCTGAAACGTGAATACTTAGAGGGAATCCCGAGAATCTACATCTTCCAGGAAACAGATGCCGCAGGGAGTTACTTTGTAAATGCCACGTTCCGCCGACTTCAAGAAATCGGGTGGACTGGCGAAACGCGAATTCTCTCACTCGCACCCGTCAAAGACCCGAGTGACTTGCACTGCGCGGACCCGGCAAAATTCAGAGCCACCTTCGGATCTGCACTTGACGCGGCGCAAGACGCGGCGGAG
>JAIQGA010000018.1 GCA_020072925.1 Terriglobia bacterium
GATCCCTGCCTCGCCCTCCTTCAAAACCGCAATGATCTGTTCCTCCGTGAATCGGCTCTTCTTCATCGTGAGTTCTCCTCTCGGCTTTTATACCCGAGAACTCACATTCCCACTGGACCAGTTTTCGGGGGGCAGGTCAGTTGACCTCGCAGCCAGGCAGAAGCGATGGTAGTGAGCACTCCAGCCCCCAGACCAAGCACGAAGAACCAAAAACGATCCCACCACTTCTGTCTCCGCTCGTCGAGATACAGTGCTCCTTTTGCCTTTAGGAATACCCACACCTTTTCTGGGTCGATGCTCTCAGTGGAGATGACGTTGAGATAGTGGACTTCACCGCGTTCGTTCTTCGGAAGCGCGAACATGTGAAGAGTGGTCGCCAACGAGAATTCCCGCATTGCCTCAGCTCCAGAGGGAGGATTGTGATTGATAGTCATCCCGAGATACCCTTCCTCAAGGAGCAAGGCGAGCGGGTACTGGTCAAGATGGCTCCTATAACGAGGTTGCCCAAGCCGAATCGCCGCCGAGAGTGAAATTTCGCCGAACTTTGCGACCTCTCTGAGTATTCTGAGCGCGCAGCCCTTCATTCCCGTGTCCCGACTCCTGTTTGACTCGGCTTGGATATAACCGGTTCCAGTCGCGGCACCAGCAACGGTGACCTTCTGGCGAACCACAGCCAAAAGCGTGTACTGGCGAGATCAAAATCGGGCAAGGTTTTTGGCCACCCTTCGGACGAAGCAAAACGGTGCTTCGCGCGGGGTAGCCGCCTCTCGGGACGACCGAACCTACCCCGGGCAGTCTTCACCGTTCGCTCTTGGCCAGCCCGATCTCCGAGCTTCCCAGAGCGTGGGCGATGCAGCGAATGCATTGGATAATACCGAGCAGCTTATCTGGCTTTCCTGCGTTTCAGCTCAGCCGAGAGTTCGATGTAGAATGTTTTCCATGTTGCGGAGCATTGTCTATGCGGCGCTGTACGGAACACTTCTCGTACTTCTCTCAGAACCTTCAGCCAGCCAACAAGTCCACAACCATCCTGCCCCGGAGAAATTGGGAACCGTAGCGTTTCCGACCAACTGCGCGCCTACCGTGCAGAAAGAATTTGACCGAGCAGTCGCTTTGCTTCACTCGTTTGCCTATTCCGCTGCCGAGGCTTCATTTGAGGATGTTGCGGCGCGAGACCCGCATTGCGCAATGGCGCATTGGGGCATCGCCATGACGCACTTTCATCAGCTTTGGGACCCACCGGTCCCGCCTGAGGGGTTCAACCTCGGCCAGCAGGAGCTCCGCCGAGCTCAAGAGATTGGCGCAGCGTCAGATCGCGAGGGCGGGCTCATCCAAGCCCTGGCTTTGGTTTACGACAACGCGGTTCCGTACCAAACTCGGATTGTGAGGTATGAAGCTGCGATGCAGAAACTGGCAGCAGCATACCGCGACGACGCGGAAGCTCAAGTGTTCTATGCTTTGGCGCTGTTGGCCGCGGCGTCACCGTTTGACAAAACACACGCGAAGCAGAAGCGAGCCGCTGACATTCTGGAGCCTCTATACCGCAGATATCCACAACATCCTGGGATCCCACATTATCTGATCCACGCTTATGACAACGCAGAGCTTGCGAGCAGGGGAGTTGCCGTGGCTCGGGCATACTCCAAAATTGCGCCTTCGGCGCCACACGCATTGCACATGCCTTCTCATATCTTCACGCGGCTGGGCATGTGGAGCGATTCCATTGTGTCGAACAGGGCGGCGAGAGTTGCCGCGCATGAACAGGGTGACATTGGCGAAGAGTTGCACGCGATGGATTACCTCGTCTATGCCTATGTGCAGGAGGGCCGCGAACGAGAAGCTGCCGAAGTTATCCAACAGCTCAGGCAGATGCAGAAGCTGAACGAGGGCGATTTCAAAGTGGCCTATGCATCAACGGCGATGCCCGTTCGCTATGCAGTTGAGCGGCATCGATGGACAGAAGCCGCACGCATCGAGTCTCCGCTGGGAGCGCCGCCACATGTCGTCGCAATTGCGGTTTGGGCCCGGGCGCTAGGTCTGGCGAGGAGCGGGCGTCCCGCGGAGGTGCGCCCCGAAATTGACAAGCTGCGTGAGCTGGAGCGGCAGCTCCGGGCTGCTGGCAATGAATATTGGGCACAACAAGTGCGGATTCAGGCCATGGAAGCCGAAGCATGGCTGGCGCAGGCGGAAGGGAGGTCGAACGACGCGCAGCGTCTGCTTCGCGATGCGGCGGACAAAGAGGACGCGATAGAAAAGCTGCCCGTAACGCCTGGTCCGATCATCCCGGCGCGCGAACAGCTTGGAGACCTGCTGCTGCAGCAGCACCAACCCGATCACGCAGTCAAAGAATTTCAGAACGCTCTGGCGAGTGCGCCGAAGCGACGCGGCTCGCTCGAAGGACTGTTGCGTGCCCCTGGCCGGGGTCAATGTAGATGAATCAACCTCCGAAGCCATCGGCCAACTGGCATTACTGGGTTGTCCAAGCTTACTGCTTCTAATTTACGCACACCCGCCGAAAGCTCACGTAAGATGGGCCAATGAACCAAACCCCGTGTGGTAAGCCCCACCAAGAACGCCGGATGAAACTGCTGGCAGAATTCGGAAAGGCGAAACCCGGCACCGTTGTGGAAGCTGATATCTGCCCGAGCTGCGGTGTGCGCGTCTCTTCCAAACAACTCGGTTACGATGATGAGGGCTGCTGGATGGTGCCCTCGGCTCTAGTCGAGGTGGAGGGGTAACGCAAAGGAGGGCAGAGACAGGTCGGCCTCTGATTCTGAGGTCTGTTTACGGCTCCCGCTGGTTTTCCGGTTTCGGCTCCCCGTAGACGACAATCCGGCCGCACTCTTCGCACATCAAGTGGTCGCCGCTCGGGGAAACGGTGAGCACGCCGTCGGCACAGTAAGGGCAGCGGTCGCCTGGCCTGGACTTGCCTTCTTTTGCGGGCATGTCTGGCTGATTATACCGCCGGAGAGAAAAAGGCTTGCGAGATTGTCTCCGCTTCCAGCTAGCGCATGCCCGGCAGCATTTGCCAGCCGCGGCAGTGATGAAGGAGGCGTCGTAGTTCGGCGGGCAGCCGAAACCTCCAGGTCTTCCATTGGGCGAGCCCGATGGGGTATGCCGTGACGTCAGGCCCAAGAATTTCGTTGCTGTTACGTTGTCCACGAACGGCCCGAGGGTGATGTATCTGTTGTTTCCGCCAGCCTCGCGAACCGGTGGCCAGGATGTTCACATGCACTCAAAGGCAGCACGCGGCCTATGGCCAAACTAAGGCCGTCCGAAGCTCGCAATCCTTTCAAAACCGCCCAATCAGAGCGGTTCAAAAAAGGCCAGCAGCCAAGCGAATCTAAGATTTGACAGTCTCAATGGAAAATTTCTGAAGCCCCCCGACGCTCTCATAGTCCGTTGGTCGCAGGTTCGAGTCCTGCTGGGCCCACCAACCGGTTCGAATGATTCAACATTTCGCCAAACAGCTCAGCGTCGTCGCTCTAGGGGCCGAGTGGACTGTCTGCGAGGGAATTCGTCCACTGGTCTGCCCTCCTGAAGTAACGGCGCGCCCGAGGCCGCACCATCACGATAATCGGCGACCCTGAGTACTTTGCACCTGATGAAGGCGGATGTTTCAACTACTTCGACTCCGCAGGCGGCGACCCTGAGAAGGGTTACTTTGATTTGAACCTAGCGTCCTGAGTCAGAAGTTCGTTAAGCAAACGGCAGTTCCCGTGCTTTGGGTTCTTAAGAAGCAGAACCCCAATGCCACGAGGACGCCCGATCCCGAAATTGACCTTGACTACGGAAGAGCGAAAAATCCTGCAGGCCTGGGCCCGATGGCGAAAAACGACACAAGCCTTGGCGTCGCGAGCCCGCATCGTTCTGGGCCGCGCGGAAGGAAAAAGTAACACGGCCGTGGCCGCCACCCTGGAGACGGCCGGCGGCAAAGTCATTGGCGAGCGGCATCGCCGGCATCGCGCCGTCGAGTTCCGCCGGTTCCTGGACATGGTCGATGCCGCCACGCCAGCGGAACTGGGCGTTCACCTGATCTTGGACAACGATGAAATCCTGGAAGCGGTGGCCAGATCATGTAGTCGACCTTCTGACTCAGGAGACTAGCCCGTTCCCGGTGCGCCATCGCAAACCACTTGACATTTTGTCGGGAAGAGGTATGATGGGCTTTCGAACGAACGTTCGATTAAGCTCAGGGCTTAAGGCTTCCACAGCTCACAGGGTCTCGGTCGCCATCGTGGCGCGAGGGGTTGCTTTGCCCAAGCGTCATTCCACGCACGCGAAAATCGAGGGAATTCTCCAACAAGCAGCAGCCGTGTTTTGCCAGCGCGGCTATCATCAGGCTTCCATGCGCGACATCGCCCGCGCCACGGGCGTGAGTCTGGCCGGCCTCTACTATTACTTTTCCAGCAAAGAGCACCTCCTCTACCGCATCCAGCGGCACGCGTTTGAGACCCTCCTTTCCCAGGCGCGTGTCGGGCTGGCCTCGGCGCCCTCCGACCCCGAGGAACGTCTGCGGATTTTCATTCGGCTCCACGTCAAATATTTCCTCGACCACCCCAACGAGATGAAGGTGCTCACCCACGAAGAGCGTTCGATTGAGGACAAGTTGTGGCGCGAAGTTGGCGACGTCAAGAAAGCGTATTACCAACTCTGCTTCGACGAGGTCGAGGCGCTGAAACGCGTGCGCGGGCTGCCGGGACTCGACACGCGGGTCGCGGCGCTTTCCCTCTTCGGCATGATGAACTGGATTTACACCTGGTATAACCCGCGGATCGATCCCGGCGCGCAAGAACTGGCTCACCAGATGACGGAGATTTTCTTGCACGGAGTCTCCCCCACCTGGGCCCGCGGGGAGACTAAGGGCGCGACTGTTCACACGAGCGGCCACAGAAGCAGCGCCCGCCACGAAGAGCTCACATCAGTCACGGAATAGGAGACCAAGTGATTGGAGGATAGAATGGGAACCGTAACCCTCACGGAGAGCAAAACGCTGATTAACTATCAGACCGAAGGCGGCTTGGCCTGGATCGAGATGAACGATCCGCCGGCCAACACTTACACCTATGAGATGATGCGGCAGTTCGACGAGGCTATTCTGCGTGCGCGCATGGACGATTCAGTGCACGTCCTCATTCTGCGAGGCGCGGGCGAGAAATTCTTCTCCGCCGGCGCCAATATCAAGATGCTTTCCAGCGTGACGCCAGAATTCAAGTACTACTTCTGCCTGCACGCCAACGAGACCTTGAACCGCCTGGAGCAGACACCTAAGCTGGTCATCGCCGCGCTGAATGGCCACACGGTGGGCGGGGGCCTCGAAATCGCTCTGGCGGCGGACGTGCGCTTGGCGCGTCAGGACGCGGGGAAAATCGGTCTGCCCGAGGTGGCGCTTGGGGTCCTGCCCGGCACCGGCGGCACGCAGCGCCTTTCGCGGCTCATTGGCAAATCGCGCGCCATCGAACTGATGGCCACCGGCCGCACTTTTTCGTTTGAAGAAGCGGAGGAGATCGGCCTGGTTAATCAGGTGTTCGACCGCGACGGTTTCTTCGAGCAGGTGACGGAATACGCGAAGCAGTTCCTGCCGCCGCGCAAGGCCGCGCTCGCGGTAGGTCGGATTAAGCGCGCCGTCCAGTCGGGCCTCGAAATGTCGTTCGGTGAAGGCCTTTCGCTCGAGCGGGAATTGCAGCAGCAGCTCTTTAGGAGCGAAGATGCACGCGAAGGCTTGGCCGCGTACGTTGAGAAACGGACGGCAAATTTTAAGGCGAAATAGCCGCCAGCAGTCAGCTATCAGCATTCAGCAGCCCGCTGAGAGTTGAAAGCTGACGGCCGATTGTCCCCAAATATGAAGATCGCGATTTCCGTATCGGAGAAAGAGAAGGCAAAGGGCACGGCCTCTCCCTATTTCCGGGCCCTCCTCGCCGTGGGTCTCCGCCCGGAAGAGATCGAGCTGATCGCCGCGAGCGATGCGTCCAAAGTCCGCGCGGAGAATTACGACGGTGTACTGTTTGCCGGCGGGGAGGATGTGGACCCGTCCTTCTATGGCGAGGTGAAGCGTTACCAGAGCGTTCACAACGATTCCACGCGCGACAAGTTCGAGTTCGCGCTCCTGGACGGAGCAATGACGCGCCGCCTGCCTATCCTCGGTATCTGTCGCGGCGTGCAGATGATTAACGTGAAGTTCGGCGGAACGCTCTACCAGGACTTGCACGCCGACGCGAACCCGGAACTCGAGCACAAGCAACCCGAAAACCGCCATCAGGCGACGCACAGCGTGACTGTCACCGATCCGGAATCGAAACTGGCCGGCGCTTTCCGCGGCAGTTGCCGCGTCAACAGCTTGCATCACCAGGCTGTCAAGCGCCTGGGACGCGGCCTGCGCGTCACTGCACATTCGGAGGACGGGTTGGTCGAGGCCGTGGAAGCGGCAGATGAATACCCGTTCCTGATGGCCGTGCAGTGGCATCCGGAAGAATTGGTGAGCGAGCCGGAGCAGCGGAAGATTTTTGAGGAGTTCGTGGCGAAGTGCCGGGAGGCGGCGGGAAGGAAGTAGTCAGCGGTCAATTGTCCGTGGTCCGTTGTCAGTTGCTTCATGTGAATCGCGGAACGCCAGACCCCGGCTGGCGAAATGTCGGAGGCAAGGATTGTGACCGACCACTGACAACTGAGTACTGACTACGGACAACCCACCATGCATCGCGAACTACCAGACTACCTTCGCCCAGGACTCAAGGTTGTTTTCGTAGGGATCAACCCCGGGGAACTCTCCGCTCGGGCAGGTCACTATTACGCGAATCCCAGGAACGCATTCTGGGATTGTCTGTACAAGTCAGGTTTAACCAATGTGAAACTGGCGCCAATAGATGATAAGAAAATTACGGAGTTCGATTTGGGTCTAACAGATCGGGTCAAGCGATGGACCCGGTCTGCGAATGAGTTGAAAATCAGCGATTTCCGGCGCGGTGCAGAGGAGCTGCGCCAGAGGCTCGATGGTCGTTGGCCGCGGGTTGTGGCGTTCAATGGCAAGAAGGGCCTCGAATGGATCCTGGGCTACCATCCGGACCTCGGCCCGCAGCCGCAGCGCTTTGGAGAGTCGCGAGTCTTTGTTTTGCCATCAACGAGCCCGGCAAACGCGGTCTTGCCACGCCCCCGGAAGGTCGCGTACTTCCGGGCGCTGGCACGCTGGCTGGAAGTCGATGGGTAGGGGAGGGCCCTTGCGGCCCTCCCGCGCGAGCTCCGCCAAGGGAGGCGGGAGCACCATAAAGGTGCTCGCCTACAGGGATTCGCAAGGAGGGTCCTATGCTCAGGCTTTCCACGTTTGACGACTGGATTGATTACTTCTATGGCTGGCAAAAGGACATTGGCCTGGATGCCCCGGAATTCAAAGAATACAAGTTCGAAGCGAAGTACGGCGAAGTCCCTCCCGAAATTGAATTCGGCGACTACAAGGGCACGCTGCGCTGGAAGACGGTGACGCACATTCCCGACCAGCGCATTCGCGACACGGCGTTGAACCTGATCGTGTACCAGGGCGACACGGAATTCGCTTCGGTCGAGCAGCAGTGTCGCCTGTTCGAGACCGCGCCGACGCGCTACGACTACCTCAGCCTGGTGCGCGTCATGACCGAAGAGATGCGCCACGGCTGGCAGATGTCGCACGTGCTCATTACACAGTTTGGGCGCTCGGGGCGCATCGAGGCGCAGAAGCTGCTCGAGCGTCGCGCCTTCGACGACGATCGCCTGCTGGGCGCCTTCAACGAGCCGGTACGCAACTGGCTGGACTTTTTCACTTACACGCAATTCGTCGACCGCGACGGCAAGTTCCAACTGACCATGCTTTCGTACTCTTCCTTCCTGCCGCTGGCGCAAAGCATGCTGCCGATGCTCAAGGAAGAAAACTTCCATCTGGGCACCGGCAACAATGGCCTGATGCGCATCGTCAAGGCGGGACGAATTCCCTCACCTATCATCCAGCGCTATTTCAACAAGTGGCTGCCGGGGTCGTACGACCTGTTTGGCACGGACCATTCCTCTTCGGCGCACTGGTCGTACGTGTGGGGATTAAAGGGGCGATACAACGAGCGCGCCGCGGGCGATCAGGCCGACAAGGACCGCCTCAACGACCTGGCGCGGCAGCTTTATTACCAGGAAGTCCTGAAGCTGACCGAGGGCCTCAACCGTCACATTCCGGAGGAGCAGCCCAAGCTCCAGGTGCCCGACCTGAAATTCAACCGCCACATCGGCGAGCACGCCGGGAAGCACTACAACCTGGGCGGCGAGCCGCTCACGGCGGAAGAGTACGAAAAATATCTTCCTTCCGTCATGCCTTCGGCGGAGGATGAAAAAGCGCTGGACGCCATTTTCAAGGAGAGAGGTTGCATCGTGCCGAAGAAGGAGGAAGAATTCGAGCCTTCCGAGGGGGCGCGTCGTGCCGGTTCGTAGCTCGCGGAGACCCAATCGCTTGGCGGGGCAAGTGGCCACAAACCAATCCGGCCTGATCCTGGCGGTACGCCGTGCCGTGGTGGCGCGCTTGGTCATCAATCGGTCCCCCCTCAACATTCTCGATCTCTCGACAAGGCAGCGCGCCTGGGCCGGCGCCCGGCACTCGAAGCGGCATTCCGGGAGTGTGAACGGATCTATCGGGAAGAACTGCTTCTCGCGCACGATGCCACCGAGGGCCTTCGCGCTTTCCTCGAAAAGCGCGCCCCGGTGTGGCAAGGTAAGTAACAGGAGCTGAAACCGGAACTTGGAAATTCGAAAAAGGAAAATAGATACCGAAAATCCGAAACCGCGGAATCATAAATCGCGGCGGTCGGTTTTGGCTCCCAGTTTCCATTTTCCAGTTTCTTTGCCAGGGAGTACTGTGAACAAGGAACCCATTCGTCTCCGCGTCAACGGGCGCGTGCACGAGCTCTCCGTGCCGCCGAACAAACTCCTGCTCGAAGTCCTGCGCGACGACCTGGGCCTTACCGGGACGAAGTGCGGCTGCGACGATTCGAGTTGCGGCGCCTGCACGGTGCTCGTCAATGGCGAGCCGCAGATGTCCTGCCTGATGCTCGCGGCTTCCTATCAGGACGAGGAAATCACCACCATCGAAGGCCTGGCGAAGAACGGCGAACTCGATCCACTGCAAACCGGCTTCTGCGAGGAAGGCGGCGCGCAGTGCGGCTTCTGCACGCCGGGAATGATCCTCACTTGCAAGAGTTACCTCGAGAAGAATCCGGACCCAACTGAGCAGGAGCTTCGCGAAGCGCTCTCCGGCAACCTTTGCCGATGCACGGGGTACACGCAGATTCTGGCATCGATTCGCCGCGCGATCGAGTTGGCGCGCGAAGGCCGCAAGGTCGAGGTCTCGAAACTATGAGCGCGACTTCCCCCATCGGCGCGCGCGTTCCCATGATTGACAGCGTCGACAAGGTCACGGGCCGTGGAAAGTACACCGACGACTTGACGCTGCCGGGCACACTGGTGGGGAAAATCCTCCACAGCCCCCACGCCCACGCGCGGATTCTTTCCATCGACACCACAGCCGCGGAACGACTGCCCGGAGTGAAAGCCGTCGCGACTGGTAAAGACACGCCTGTCAAGTACGGGATTCTTCCCATCGGACATGACGAGACCATTTTCGCTGTGGACAAGGTCCGTTACATCGGTGACAACGTTGCCGCGGTGGCGGCCGACACTGCGGAGATCGCGGAAGGGGCGCTGGGACTCATCAAAGTGGATTACGAAGTCCTGCCGGCGCATCTCGATCCTGAAAGATCCATGCAGGCCGAGAGCGACTTCATCCACGAGGACAAGCCGCACAATATCGAAAAGGAATATCACCACCACTTCGGTGACGTCGAGGTCGGATTTGCCAAGGCCGATTACGTTCGCGACGACCGCTTCGATTGCGCGGAAGTCACACACGCGGCGCTCGAGCCGCACTCGACCCTGGCGAATTTTGACCCCGACGGCAGCCTCACGGTTTGGTCATCAACGCAGGTGCCTTATTACCTGATGAAGACGCTGGCCGCCACGCTCGAAATGCCGGAAGAAAAGGTCCGCGTCATCAAGCCGCTGATTGGCGGCGGATTCGGCGGCAAAAGCGAAGTCATCCCGCTGGAACTCGCCGCGGCGGTGCTGGCGCGCCGGGCCGGCGCGCCCGTGAAGATCACCTACTCGCGCGAGGAAGTCGCCTACGCGCACCGCGGGCGCCCGCGCACTATCGTCGAGCTGAAGACCGGGGTGAAGCGCGACGGCCGCCTGACCGCCGTCGAGGCGCGCATCATTCAGGATGGCGGGGCGTATTGCAGCTACGGAGTCGTTACCATTCTTTACTCTGGCCAGTTGTTGAACGCCATGTACGACATCCCGAACGTCATGTTCGACGGGTACCGGGTGCTCACCAACAAGCCGGCGTGCGGCGCGATGCGGGGCCACGGCACGGTGAACGCGCGTTTCGCCTTTGAGACGCAGCTCGACATGATCGCCGCGGTGCTGGGCATCGACCCTGCTGAAATCCGCCGCCGGAATCTCTTGAAGGCGCCCTGCCGGACAATCAACGGCCTGCGCGTGCTGAGCTACGGCTATCCGGAATGCCTCGAGCGCGTGATCGAGCGGTCCGAATGGAGAGCGAAGCGGCGGAAGCTGCCGTTTGGAAAAGGCATTGGCATGGCAGGCAGCCATTACGTGAGCGGCGCCGCGAATCCCATCATTCGTTCCCTGATGCCGCACACCACCGTGGAGCTGACGCTCGGCCGCGATGGGGCCGTGACACTCTACACCGGCGCCGCGGAAATCGGCCAGGGTTCGGACACCGTGCAGGTGCAAATCGCCGCGGCGGAACTGGGCGTGGATTGGAAGCAAGTCAAGCTGGTCGCCGCGGACACCGCGCGCACTCCTATCGACCTGGGAAGCTACTCGAGCCGCGTGACCTTCATGGCCGGGAACGCCACGCTCGATGCGGCGCGGCAAGCGCGCGAAAGACTCTTGGCCGCCGCCGGTCTGGCTCTCGGGGCAGAATCCGAGAATCTGGTTTGGAAAGACGGCGTCTTTGCGCGCCGCAATAATCCGCGCCCCTCGATCCCTTTCGCCGAGGCCTGCCGACTGGCCTGCGGCGCGGAAGAATCGCTGAAGTTCGCCGGAACTTATTCGCCGCCGCCGGAGGCGCAGGGCGGGAAATACCGGGGAGCGGGCGTGGGTCCGTCTCCCGCCTACAGCTACAGCGCGCAGGTCGCCGAGGTCACGGTGGATGTGGAGACCGGCCAGGTCACCGTCGAGCGCATCATCGCGGCGCACGACTGCGGGAAAGCTATCAATCCCCTGACGGTCGAGGGCCAGGTCGAGGGTTCAGTGTGGATGGGACTTGGCCAAGCGGTTCAGGAAGAGATGGTCTGGGAGAAAGGAAGGTTGATGAATCCCGGCCTGCTCGAATATCGCACCGCCTCGACCCTGGAATCGCCGCCCATCGAGCCGATCCTGGTGGAGAGCAATGATCCCGAAGGCCCGTTCGGCGCCAAGGAAGCGGGCGAGGGCTCGCTCGCCGCGACATTGCCTGCTGTGGTCAACGCCATTTACGACGCGGTGGGCGTTTGGATTACTTCTCTGCCCGTGACGCCGGAGAAGGTCTTGAGGGCCTTGGAAGAAGAGAAGCGGCGGACGAGTTTGTAGAAGACGTCCGTGGTCCGTGGTCAGTTGTCCGTTGCGACTGACTACGGACAACCGACGACGCACAATATTTATGACCTTGCCCGATTTCGAACTCTTGCGCCCCACCTCGCTCGAAGAAGCGCTGGCGGCACTCGAGCGTTGCGGTCCTGACGCCCAGGTGATTGCCGGCGGCACTGACCTGATTCCTAGCATGAAGCAAAGGCTGTTCACGCCGCGCGTGCTGGTGGACCTGAAGCGCCTGCGCGAGCTTGATTACATTTGCAGCGAAGAGGACGGGGGACTGGGAATAGGTGCGCTTACCAAGATCTCCGCGCTGGCGGAATCGCCGGTGGTTGTGGAACGCTTCCCTGTTCTGCACGAGGCAGCGAAGACCGTGGCCAGCCCCCTGCTGCGCAATCTGGGCACGCTGGGCGGCAATCTGTGTCTCGATACGCGCTGTCTCTATTACAACCAGTCGGAATTCTGGCGCGCGTCGCTGGGCTACTGTCTCAAAAAGGACGGGACGCGCTGCCACGTGGCGCCCGGCGGGCAATTTTGCTGGGCGGCGTTTTCAGGCGATACTGCGCCCGCGCTGCTCGCGCTCGACGCCCGCGTCCAGTTGGCCGGGCCGCGCGGCGCGCGCGAACTCTCGCTGGCGGAATTCTACGTTAACGATGGCGTCGTGCGTGTCGCCAAGGCGCCCGGCGAACTGGTCACAGGAATTCGCATTCCCGCCGCGAGCGCGGGTTGGTGCGGTGTTTACAAAAAGTATCGCATCCGGCAATCCATCGACTATCCGCTCGCGGGCGTCGCCGCGGTGATGCGCAAGACGACGGACGGGACCTGCCTGGAGGCGCGAGTCGCCCTGACGGGCGTGAATCCCGCGCCCAAACTCGTAAACGCCGCCGTGCTGCTCCGCGGCCGGCGGTACGACGCCACTCTGGCGGAAGAAGTGGCGCACGAAGCGATTCGAACCGGCAAGCCGCTGCGAACTTCCGCCTCCACGCCGGAATATCGCCGCCACATCCTGCGCGTGTTCGTTCGCCGCGCGATCGAGCAGGTGTGGCGCAACGGCCATTGACCGCCTCCATCCCCTTAAGCAATTTGTGGCTAGCCAACGGCCGGGACTCGGGCTATGCTTACACGTTCGGCCGAAGTCCCGGAGTTGGGTACAAGCATGCTAACGAAAATCTCTTTTGTGAAAGGCGACATCACCGAGATGGCGGTCGACGCCATCGTGACCGCCGCCAATACGGAACTGGGGATGGACTCCGGCACTCCCAGCGCCATCCTGCGCAAAGGTGGGGCGAGGGTCCAGGAGGAATGCGAGCGCCTCGCGCCGCTCCGCTTAGGGTCCGCGGCGGCAACGACGGGCGGCAATCTCAAGGCGTATTACGTGATTCATGCCGCCATTGCGCGGCCGAATGAAAAGACGACGGCGGAGTCCGTCCGGCTGGCCACCCGGCAGAGCCTGCTGCGAGCCGAAGAAAAAGCCATCATGAGCCTGGCAATCGTGCCGCTGGGGACGGGCGAGGGCGGCGTGGCCCTCGAAGAGTGCGCGTGGGCCATGCTCAGGGTGACCGTGGATCACACGAAGATGCGCACAAGCCTCCAGAAGATCTATTTTGTCTTTGACGATGATGCGGCTTTGAAGACATTCGAAGAGACCTATCAGAAATTGACTGCGCGGTCGGCGGCATAGAGCATTTTCAACTGCGCTGGCCCACCGCGGTTCGGGGATAAGCAGTTCTCCCCATTTTGGCTGCAGGCTTTTCGCCGGCACCTGCAATCTTCTCTCGAACATCTGTTAACTAGCCTGTGAATCCACCGCCCCTCAAGTCACTGCTCCTGGAAACAATTCGGCAACTCGGGCCCATTACGTTCGAGCATTACATGGCCCTCTGCCTGTATCACCCGGAGTTCGGCTATTACATGCAGGCGCGCGAGCGGACGGGTGTAGCCGGAGATTACTTCACCAGTGCCGACCTGCATCCGGTTTTCGCGCGCTTGATGGCGCGCCAGGCCGCGGAGATGTGGGAAATCCTGGGCCGTCCCGCGCCGTTCGCCTGGGTCGAGATGGGCGCGGGACGTGGGCTGTTCGCAAGAGATTTTCTGACCTGGACGACGGAGAACCTGCCGGACTTTGCTGCGGCGCTCGCCTACTTTGCGATTGAGCCGGGGCCGGCCCAGCGCGCGCGACTCTTGGAGCGGTTGAACCAGGCGGAATTGGGAAAGTCGGTCCGCCTCGCCGAAAACATTGACGAATTCGAGCCGGTCGTGGGCGGCTTCTTTTCCAACGAACTGGTGGACGCTTTTCCGGTTTCGGTGGTCACGCGGCACGGCGGGCGGCTGAAGGAAATTTACGTTACCGCCGAAGGCAATAACCTGATCGAGAAACTCGGCCCGCTCAGCAACAAAGCGGTCGCGGCGTATGTCGCGCGCTACGCGAAATCACTCGAGGAAGGCCACCGCGTGGAGGTCAACTTGAGCGCCCTTCGATGGATTCCTTCCGTCGCCGGGAAACTTGCCAGGGGTTTCGTCATCACCATCGATTACGGCGATCTCGCGGAATTTCTCTATACGGAAGACCGCCCGCGCGGGACTTTGCTCGTCTACCGTGGACACACGACCAGCGAGGATTTTTTCAGCACGCCGGGCGAGAATGATCTCACGGCGCACCTAAACTTCACCTCGCTCATCGATACAGGGAGAGAATGCGGGCTGGAATTCACGGGATTTACCACGCAGGAAAAATTCCTGATGGCGCTGGGCGAGGCCAACGAGTTCGCGGACCTCTACGACGCCGGCCAGAATGAGCTTCAGAAACTCCAGGCGCGGCTGAAGCTCAAGCGCTTGATCTCGCCTGTGGGAATGGGAACCGTCTTCAAGGTCCTGGTCCAGCACAAGGGCGTGCCCGCACCGCGGCTCACAGGGCTGAAATACAGATAAAATGTAAAGGATAAAGGGTAGAAGGTGAAGGTTAAAGGATGAAAGATGAAAGACCGGGCAGGTGAGCCAGGATTGTACTATTCTGCACAGAAGTGTACAATAGGACTAAGCGCCAGAGAGGACGAAAGATGAAAACGATTACCTTCACCGAGTTTCGCAAGAACGCCTCCGGAGTACTGGATCTGGTCGAACGAGGCGAGAGGGTCCGCGTTCTCCGGCACGGACGGGCGATTGCCAAGATCGTTCCTGCCGAGGAGCGACCGCACCAACCGGCGTGGAAGCGTCCCGGCCTGCGACTGGTCATGGCCGGCGAATCGCTCGCCAAGGCCGTGCTCGAAGAAAGGCGGTCGACAACTTGAATGTCTTTCTCGATTCGTCGGCGCTGGCCAAGCGTTATGTCCAGGAGCCGGGCAGCGACCGCGTGGACCAGATTCTGCGGGCCGCAACGTCGCTCGGGGTATCGGTAATCTGCGTGTCGGAAGTTGTTTCGGCGCTCTGCCGGCGGCGCCGCGAAAGAAAGCTTTCGTCCCAACAATACCTGAAGGCCAAAGAAGCCCTTTTCGAGGACATTGACGACGCGAGCGTCGTCAACATCACCGCCCAGGTCATTGCGCGAGCCGTCGAAATCCTCGAGCGGTGGCCGCTGCGCTCGTCGGACGCGATCCATGTAGCCTCAGCGGCCGAATGGGCGGCGGGATTATTCGTTTCAGCGGATGAAAAACAGTGCGCGGCGGCGCGGCGTTACGGACTCCAGACTGAGCAGCTACCGGTGGTCTAAGCGAGCTTATTCCTCCGAGGTGAGGATTCTGACTTCTGACTCCTGAATACTTTCTTCCTACCGCCCCTGCGAGCTTTGCTGCTGGCTGAAGGGCTTCTGGATATAGCGGTTGGCCTCGTCGAGCGCGCCCTGGGTGTTGTCGTTAGTTTGCAGAGCGCGCTGGTATTCATTGATGGCGCGGTCGCGCTGGCCAGTTACATCAAAAATCTTCCCCAGCATCAGGTGGCTCCAGACCTCGATCCACCGGGGCTTCAGGTCGCCGTCCAGGGCGCGGCGGAGTTCCTCCATCGCGGCGTTGTAGTTCCGGAGTTTGAAAAACGTCTCGCCAAGGCGATAGTGGGCGATCGAGCTATTCTTATTCAGCTCGAGAACCTGCTGATATTGTTTAATAGCTTCCAAGTACGCCTGCTGCTGGACAAGCTGATCGCCCTTTGCCATCTCGACCTGGAACTTGACTGTGTCGTCATACTTCAGAAGCCGGCTGGCAGGGTCGATGATGACCCGCAGGGGCTTGGTGCGTGTATTGACGGTGAAGTCTGCCGTGGTCCCCACCATCTCGACGCGTTGGGCCGCCGGGCGCGAGCCCTCGCACTCGACGCGGACTTCCACGGGCATGCGAAACAGATCGAGATCCTGCTGAAGTTTCCCCACTACCTGATAGCCCTTTTGCGTTCGATACACAGCCCAAGTGCGTTTGAACTGGGGCACACCCGTCGAGTTCACCCATTGCGCGAAGAAGTAGGTCAACTCCTGTTTGGACGTGGTCTCGGCCAGCTTCTGGAAGGCATCGGTGGAAATTGATTTTCCGGCGTACTGCTGCGCCATCGCTTTCAGGGATTTGAAGAAGGCGTCATCGCCCAGCACCCAGCGCAGCATGTGAAACACCATGGCGCCCTTCTGGAAGACGATGGATTGATATTCCGGGGTGAAGGGCTGTAGATGCCCCGCCTGGGCGACCGGCGCGACGGTCTCATGCGTGAGCGCGCCCACTTCGACCTCGTGCATGAGGTCTTCGAAAGCCGCCTGGCCCGCCGTGTCCTCCACGTACAGCGCGGCGGAATACGTGGCCAGGCCTTCGTCGAGAAACGCGTCATTGGGCGTCGCCGGACTCACCAGGCAGCGCCACCACTGGTGAGACAGCTCGTGGGCCAGCAGGCGGTAATTCACGGGATTAGAGAACGCGCGCGACGCCAACGCCACGATTCCGGGCGAGGTGTAGCCCCCCACGCTGCCGTCCTCGATTTCCACAATCGCCAGGTGGCTGCTGGGCAGCGGCCCGAACTTGTCCGAGTAGTAAGAAAGGATCTTGCCCGCCGACTCGCCGTAACTGCTGACGAACTGTTCGTGCCCCAGCTTCATGTAGAAGACGATGTCGGCGCCCGTCAACGCCGCTGGCTGCACCACGTATTTCCCCGCCAGGACCGTACCGGGAAAAGAGGATTGGTCGTACACAAAGCCATACGTCACGCGGCCCGTCTCTCGCACCTGCGCGAGAGGCTTTCCGGAGGCGATCACGGTCTCCTCCGAAGGGACGCTTATCCGCATCGTCGCCGCAAAGCGGTTCAAATCGTTGGGGCTGACCGGGAACCAGTGGCCCGGGTAAAGCAGATACGATCCCTCCGGACCGACGTACGCCAGCTTCAAGTTTTCGACGGGGCTTCCTTCGGAAGTGGAGAGAGTTCCGCCGTAATTCACCGTAAGCGAGGAAGTCTTGCCCTCCGGCAAGGGGTTCATGAGCGAGAGCGAAAGAGACTGGCCGTCCTGCTTGAAACTAACCTGCTGCCCGGAAGCATCCAGAATCTTCTCCACGCGCAGGCTGCTGTTGAGTTGGAAACTCAGCGCGGTGAGATCGGTGTTGGGAATCAGCTCGATCTTGGCTTTCGCCGCCATCGTGTGGGTGGAGGGGAAGAGTTCGGCATCAATCGTATATCTGGTCACCACGTAGCGCACAGTGGCATTGTCGGGAGTCTGGGCCCGGGCACGCGCTGCGGGCCAAGCCGCCACCAGACACACCAGGACCGCCCGCATCAGCCCGCCGCGCCAGGTGTGAATTCGCGTCTCACTCCGGAGACTTCTTTGTGCCATAGCCAGATTCCCTCACTGGGGCGCAACCGTCGCGCCGAGTCATTGATCCAAGCGAGCAACGCCGCTCACGCAACCCCTGAAGCCTTGGACGTTCGGGCCATTCTGAAAGTTTCCCCCACGGGCGGGCCGTCCATCCAACACTCAGATTGGATTATATTTAGGCTTAACAAGTTGTACCAGAGCGGGCGTTTACTGCCGTTTTTCGCGATGCCTCAGCGGGTCCGCAGGGTTGTTTGCGAGGGTTCGAGGACCTCCAGTACCGCCGCTGCGGCCCGCTCGATGGCTCCTCCCGGCCCCAACCGAGGCCGCAAGGCTCTCAGTTCCTTGACCATCTCGTCACGAGCCTCACTGTGGTCCAGTAAATATTCTACCCGACCCGCGACCTTGGCGGCAGTGAAATCCTTTTGCATCAGTTCCGGCACCACGGCCTTCTGGGCAAGAATGTTGACCATGCAGTAGTAGGGAACCTTCACCAGCGCCTTGCCCACCAGCCAGGTGAGCGGCGAAACACGGTAGACCACCACCATGGGCAGCTCGCGCAAGGCCGCTTCCAGCGTGGCTGTCCCGCTGGCCACGACCGCCACGTCGGAATGCTGCAGCGCGTCGTAGGTGGCGTGGCGGACGGTGCGGACCGTCGCGCGCCCCACGTAGCATTCCGAAACGGTTTGCTCGAGCCACTGAGCACCGAGCGTGGGCGCCACCGCCACCACGAATTGCAGTTGGCGATGGAGGGTCAGCAGCGTAGCCGCATCCAGCATGCGCGGGAGGTTGGCGCGCACTTCCTTTTCACGGCTGCCCGGCAGGAGCGCCACAGTCGGAATCGCCGGGTCGAGGTCCGCCTGAGCGAAAAATTCCTGGCGCGTCAGATGCGGGCGCACCAGGTCCAGCAGGGGATGGCCCACCCACTCCACCGGGATCCCCGCCTGGCGATAAATGGCCTCCTCGAAATCGAACAGACAAAGCATTTTGTCGACGCGCGCCTTGATCTGCTTCAATCGGCCGCGTCGCCAGGCCCACACCTGCGGACTCACGAAATAGACCACGCGCAGTTTCCGCTTCTTGAGCTGCTTTGCCAGGCGCAAGTTGAAGTCCGGAAAATCCACCAGCACGGCGAGGGACGGCCGGCGCCGGTCCACTTCCGCGAGCAGCGAATGGAAGGCGCGACGCGCGCGAGGCAGGCCCGAGATGACCTCCGTAATGCCCGCCATGCTGAGTTCATGGGCGTCCACCACTGTGTCGACGCCGGCATGGCGCATGGCCTCGCCGCCACAGCCGAAGAGTTCAACTCCCTCCAGCCGCGCGCGCAATGCCTTGGCCAGTTCGCCGCCGTACACCTCTCCGGAGCGTTCACCGGCAACGAGCATGACAGAAAGATCCGGCATGGTTTATTCTTCGGCCGTCCCGCCCAGGTCGGGTTCGGAATCGGCAGCCACGGAAGGCACTTCCGCATAACTCACAGCGCGGGCAGGGCCGCGGGCGGCGACGAGATCCTGGTCCTTATATTGGAGCTGGTAGAGCTTATAGTAGATTCCCCGATTCTGGAGCAATTCCTGGTGGGTGCCGACCTCGCGCACGCGCCCCTTGTGCATCACGATGATCTTGCTGGCATTTTGAATCGTAGAGAGCCGGTGCGCGATGACGAGCGACGTACGGTTCTCAACCAGGCGCCGCAATCCTTCCCGCAGCAGGTGCTCGGTCTCCGGATCGACGCTCGAAGTCGCCTCATCCAGAATGAGAATGCGGGGGTTGAACGCCAGCGCGCGGGCAAACGACAGCAATTGTTTTTGCCCGACGGAGAGCGTCGAGCCACGCTCGCGAACCGGCTCGTCGAAGCCGCCCGGCAGGCTCTCGATGAATTCCAGAAGGTTGACGCGCCGCGCCGCCTCGCGAATCTGCTCGTCGGTGATCCAGGCGCCGCCCAGCCGGATGTTGCTCGAGATCGTGCCGGAAAAAAGGAAGGGGTCCTGGAGCACGATGGCGAAGTTCTTCCGCAGATCGCGCAGGCGGAGATCACGCACGTCCGCACCGTCAAAGAGCACGCGGCCTTCCTGGACATCGTAGAATCGCAACAGCAAATTGGTGAGCGTCGTCTTGCCCGCGCCCGTGTGGCCCACCACGGCGACAGTCTCGCCGGGTTCCAAAATGAAACTGACGTCCTCGATGACGCGATGGTCGTCGCGATAGGCGAAATTCACGTTGCGGAACTCGACGTTCCCTTCCGGCCGCTCGAGCGCGTGCGGCTGCGGCGGGTCGGCGATGGCGACGGGCGTGTCCAGAAGCCTGAAGATGCGCTCCGAGCTCGCCATGGCCGCCTGCAGCAGGTTGTACTTATCGCTCATATCCTGGATCGGCCGGAAGAAACGCTGGGAATACTGGATGAAGGCGATGGCGGTCCCCACGGTTACCACGCCGCGCAGCGCCAGGCCCCCGCCCTCATAGAGGATGATCCCCACCGCGATCACCCCCAGCAGTTCAACGGTGGGGTAGAAGAGCCCGTACGCCAGGATCGAATCCTTGTAGGCCTCCATGTGCGAGCGGTTGATCCCTTCGAATTCTTCAAAGCTGCGCGCCTCGCGATTAAAGAGCTGGAGCACCGGCATGCCCGTGATGTGCTCCTGGAGGTAGGCGTTGATGCGCGCGATGGCGACGCGGATGCGGCGGTAGGAATCCCGCACCGCCTTGCGGAACGCCATGGTCGTTAATACGATAAGTGGCAGCACCGAAAACGTGAACAGGGCCAGTTTCCAGTTGAGCTTCAGCATTACCACCATGATGCTGATTAGGGTGAACACGTCTCCGAAGATGGCTACCACGCCGGAGGCGAACAGGTCGTTCAGCACGTCCACATCGGTGGTCACGCGCGTCACCAGGCGGCCCACCGGATTGCGGTCGAAGAAGCTCATCTGGAGCCGCTGGAGGTGGGCAAAGAGCTGCTTGCGCAAGTCGTACATCACTTTCTGCCCCACCAGTTGCATCGCGAACGATTGTATAAATTCCAGGATGAAGGTCAGGCAAACCGTGGGAAGGTAGAAGAGGAAGGCGATCTGCGCGATGCCCATCAGGGGATTGGGGCTGAGCCAGCGCGCCAGGAACGCCGGCGTCTGCGCGTGGGCCGTCGGATCGAGATAGCGGTCGACTTCGATCTTCAGCAGGTATGGCGGAATGGCCTGAAGGACGCCGTAGATGAGGATGGCCACCAGCGCAAACAGCGTTACCCGCCAGTACGGACGCAGGTACTCCAGCAAACGCCGCATCAGGCGCGAGTCGTACGCTTTGCCGAGAACTTCCTCTTCGTGGACACCTTCAGCCATATGAAAATTGATTCAGTGATTCATTGGGTCATTGATTCATTGTAATAGCGAGCGGGTGCTCGCCTAACAAGCCAGGCCGGACGGCGATCTGGCGACTCGTCCTGTCTTTCAATGGCTCAATGATTCACTGACTCAATGATTCAATTCCTTCAGACTTCTTTCTCCAACTCTTCCTCAATCAATTGCTTGTTATACAGCTCCGTGTAATACCCGTTCAGCGCCAGCAGTTCGGCGTGCGTGCCGCGCTCGACGATTTCGCCGTCGTGCAGCACCACGATTTCATCTGCGTTCTGAATGGTCGAGACGCGGTGGGAAATCAGGATGGTTGTGCGGCCCGTCATGACCCCGGTGAGCTGGCGCAGGATTTTCTCTTCCGTGTAGGTATCGACGCTGGATAGCGCGTCATCCAGGATCAGGACGCGCGGATCGCGGATCACCGCGCGGGAAATCGCCGTACGTTGTTTCTGCCCGCCCGAAAGCGTCAGGCCGCGCTCGCCGACCATGGTGTCGAATCCCTTGGGAAAACCCTGAATATCCGGAAGGATATTCGAGATATCCGCGGCGCGCTCGATCGCGGCGTCGGCCGCCGAGACCGCGCCGAACCGGATATTCTCCCGGATCGTCTCGCTGAACAGGAACGTCTCCTGGGGAACGAAGCCGATGTGCTGCCGCAAGGTAGCAAGCGGAATCTGGCGGATGGGTATCCCGTCGATAAAAAGCGTGCCTTCGGGTGCGTCATAGAGACGCGGGATCAGGTTAACCAGCGTGGATTTTCCCGCCCCCGTCGCACCCACAATCGCTACGGTCTTTCCCGCCGGAATCCGCAGGTTGAGGTTCTTCAAAATCGGGTGGCCGTTGTAGGAAAATGTCAGGTCGCGAAACTCGATCTCGCCCTGCAAGGTAGTGACAGGTTCGGGCGGCACCGCGTGGTCGTCCATCTCCGGCTGCGCCTCGAAGATGCTCATGAGCCGCCCCAGCGAGGCGAGGCCACGCTGCACGATGTTCGTCACCCAGCCCAGTGCGATCATTGGCCAGATCAAATACATCAGGTACACATTGAACGCCGCAAACGTGCCCACGGTGATGGCGCCGCGCAGCACGTGATGCCCGCCCACCACCATCACCAGCATGAACGCGATGGCGAACATCAGCGCCATGGCCGGCCACATCACGCTGGAGATCCAGATCAGCCCTTTGTTCTTTTCGACGTACTCGCGGTTCATCGCGTCGAAGCTGGCCATCTCCGCTTCTTCCTGGCAGAAGGCGCGAACCACGCGCACGCCGGAGAGATTCTCGCGCACCCGTTCGGTCAGCTCGGAATAGTGTGCCTGGATTTTCTCGAAGCGCTCGTGAATCATCTGGCCGAAATACTTGACGGCGATGGAAACCACCGGCAACGGCGCGAGCACCAGGAGCGTCAGGCGCCAGTCGAGGTGGAGCATCAGCCCCACTGTCGCCAGGCCCAGCACCACGGTGTTGGCGGAGTACATGATCCCCGGGCCCACCATGTTCCGCACCGCGTTGAGGTCATTGGTGAGCTTCGACATCAAATCGCCCGTGCGGTGCTCGGTGTAATAGCGCGGCGAGAGGCGCATCAGGTGGGTGAAGAGGTCGTTGCGGAGATCGTATTCGATGTCGCGCGAGATGCCGATCAGAATCCAGCGCGTCCAGAAATACAGGAAGGCTTTGGTGAGGGCGGCGGCCAGGAGCCAGCCCACGACGGCCAGCAGCACCACCATTGCCGTGCCGGGTTTCAGGTCGTCAATGCCGCGCTTGATAATCAGCGGCACGATCACACCCGCCGCCTGCGCCAGCACCAGGCACACAAGTCCTACCACATAACGCCGCCGGTAGCGGCTAAGATAAGGTCGGAGTGGGCGAAAGCGTTGGAACATCGAAATCTCTTCGGGCCGCACAAACCGGGTGTCCGGGTTCACGGCCCTTTATTACTCATGTCACAGGGCCGCCTCACCAGAATGGATGATGCCGAGCATGCGTGTGATTCGCGACGCGACGGACCCCCATGATGATTATAGCCAACGCCTGAAAATCGCGGCAATTGGTTTGTGGCGTAGAGGCGCCCTTCGGAGCGGCACTGAGTCTTGGCGGTTGGGGCTAGGGGCTGAGGGCTAGGGGCTGGGAACTAGGGATTGCTGATTGAAGAAGACAAGCTGCCGATTGCCTACTTCCGGCTTCCGATTTTCGATTGCCGACTGTCGATTGCCGAGTCGCGAGTCGCAAGTCCCGAGTCGCGATTCCCGACTTCCGACCTCCCGGACTTCTAGCTTTCCGTGCTTCTCCACATCGGTCGCTGGTAAGGCTTCAGACTGAGGCTGGCGGTCTCCGACGGGGGCACTCTGCCGTAACTCTTTTTGGCCTTCGGCGCCCAGGGGTCCTCACGCTCGGGCAGGTCCGGGACCATAAGTTCCTCCCGCTGCGCCCGGGCGAGTCGTTGCGCCTTGGCGAGACTGCGGGCTCGGACGAGCTCGTAGGCAAAGAGCAGGAAAATCACCAGAGTCCCGGCTCCCGCCACCATATGCCAGAATAGCCTCAGTGTGTCAGCAGTGGGCAACATAAAGCCTCCAGTCGGAATTGGGTCCATGGCACCCTTTGTAACATCGGCATCGAATTGAGCCAATAGCACGGGAGTACTAGCACTAAGGTGGGGGGCCTGCCGGGGACGAGACTGGATTTTAACTCCTTAATTTAGTTTGGCTTGCAGGGAATGTGCTGAGGGGGGAGGATCGCGGCGGGCGGGGAAGGCCCGGCTGGCAGGGAATTCAGTCTCGGGCTGGCGAAGACATTTTGTCGCTCATAGGCCTGCCTGCGCCCCAAAACCCCCTGCTTGTGTTTCGGCGAAAACAACCTATCACTAAAATGGCCGGGGAAGAATAATGGCTCGGCTACGCCGCCGAAGGATTCTGCGCCGCGAGCTTGCGCGCTTCCTGGCGCGTGAAGGCGATGCGGTGAATGACGGTAAGGTTCGCGAGCACCGCGATCAGCCACAAGACCGGCGCCATGCGATCGAATAGCGCGCCAATGAGGATCAGCACTACGCGCTCGGGCCGCTCGAGAAATCCCACCTTGCAGGAAGGGATCAGGTTCTCAGCGCGTGCGCGCGTGTAGCTCACCATCACGGAACCGATCATCGCCACTGCCACCAGCGATATGTACACGTAGCGGTTGATGCGGCCGTAATATATCAGCAGGCCAATCAGCAGGCAAAGGTCGGAGTAGCGGTCCATTACCGAGTCGAAGAATCCGCCGAAGGGCGTCACGCGATTGGACAGGCGCGCCACGCGGCCGTCGGTCATATCGAAGATGCCCGCCAGGAAGATGGTCGCGCCCGCCCAGCGAAAATAGCCGTAGGCAAACAAGTACGCCGCCAGCAGGTTGATGCTGAAGCCGATAAAAGTGAGGAAATTGGGATTGATGCGGCTCGCCGCAAAAGCGCGCACAATCGCGTCGAGCACGTGCTTCAGCGTTGCGCCGATTTGACGAGTGACCATGCGTGAACCTCAGGCGTTGTCATCGCCCGGACTGGACGAGGCCCAAGCGCAAGCCCCGTTCCGGCCCCGCGGCTCGAAGCAAAGGACTCCCGCAAGGGACCCGGTGGTGGCCGCTACATCTGTTCGTGGAAGGTCTGCAAGGAACGAATCTCGAATTCCCGGGAGCCTTGGGGCGTGGGCACTTTCACTGTGTCGCCCACCTTCCTCCCCATCAGGCCGCGGCCAATGGGCGAGGTCGTCGAGATCAAACCCTTGCTGACGTCGGCTTCTTCGCTCGTCACCAGCTTGTACTCGATCTCCAGGTCGCGGTCCACGTCGTACAGCACCACTCTGGATCCGAAAGCGATCTTGTCCTTCGGGATGTTGTTAAAGTTGACGAGCGAAAGCTCCGCCAACCGTTTCTTAAGCTGCACCAGGCGCGCACCCACGTAGTCTTGCCGCTGCTTCGCCATGATGAACTCGGCGTTTTCGCTCAGATCGCCGAGGGCGCGGGCGCGCTTCAATTCCTTGGGCAACTCGTGGTTAAGCTCGTGCTCTAAAGCCTGAATCTCTTGCTGAATCTTTTGGACGATAGGCGAGGGCATAATCCGATCCAGCCTTCCAGGTTGAGATTTCATTATAAGGAAGAAAAGACCGCCGCGCAATCGGCCCAGGCTGCGCATAGTTGCAGCGGCCGCGCTGCCTCGCCAACGATTCCGAAACTGCCCGCGCCGATTTGGTCGAGCGCTAAATACAGGGTTCGGGTATATTGCTAGCCATGGTTTCTGGCCCAGTGGTTGCGTTGATCACGGGCGCCTCGCGCGGAATCGGACGCGGCATTGCCGTGGAGTTGGCTCGCGTGGGCCATTCCGTGGCGATCAACTACGCATCCCGTCGCGACGCCGCGGAAGAGTGTCGAAACCTCTGCCAACAAGCGGCGCCCTCCGGTTCCAAGGCGTCTTTCGAGATCTTCCAGGGCGACATTTCCCGCGCCGAGGACCGTTCCCGCTTGCTCGCCGCGGTGTGCGAGCGATTCGAATGGATCGATCTCCTGGTGAACAACGCGGGCGTGGCGCCGACCGTGCGCGTCGATATGCTTTCCGCCAGCGAAGAGAGCTTCGACCGGCTGATGACCATCAACCTGAAAGGCCCGTATTTTCTGACCCAGGCGGTGGCCAACTTCTGGGTTTCGAATCTCCCGAAGCTCCCCGCGGGAAGGTCCAAGCCCAAGATCGTTATCATCTCTTCAGTTTCGGCGTATGCGGTGAGCGTCAACCGCGGCGACTACTGTATGAGCAAAGCCGCGCTTTCAATGATGACGCGGCTTTTCGCGTTCCGGCTGGCAGAGTACGGTATCAATGTTTATGAAATCCGTCCCGGCATCGTTGCTACCGACATGACGGCCAAAGTAAAGGAATATTACGAGGCCCGGCTGGCCGAACGCTTTACGCCAATTTCCCGCTGGGGAACGCCGGAGGACGTGGGCCGCGCCGTCGCGGCCATCGCCGAAGACCGTTTTCCGTTTTCCACGGGCGAAGTTATCAACGTCGATGGAGGATTTCATCTCCAGCGGCTGTGAGTTCTGGCCGCTGTGATTTCCAACAAGGAGGATTCATGCCACGCCGGATTCATGCTTCTGTCGCGAGGGTCGCCTTGCTTGGCACGATGCTGGTTGCGATGGCGGTTTTCGCGCGAAGTTCCAAGGGCGCCGATCCCTGGATCCCCGCGCAACTGATTTCTCCGGAGTCCTTGCGCCAACAGCTCGCGGACAGCAAGGAACCAAAACCCCTGTTGATTCATGTGGGCTTCCACACCCTCTACGAGCAGGGACATATCCCTGGGTCGGTTTACGACGGCCCGGGCGCGAGACCAGAGGGACTCGCCGAGATCAAGAAGCAAGTCGAGAAGCTGCCACGCAACAAGGCGATTGTTATTTACTGTGGTTGCTGCCCCTGGGAGGAGTGCCCCAACATTCGCCCCGCGTTCAAGGCGCTCAAGGCGATGGGCTTCACTCGCCTCAAAGTCCTGAGCCTGCCCACCAATTTCGCCACGGATTGGGCGGGCAAAGGGTATCCGGTCGAAAGAGGTAATTAGAGTCCCGATGTCGTTGAAGCTCAACCCCGCACAGCAAAAGGCGGTCGAAAATGGCGAGGGGCCGTTGCTGATCATTGCGGGACCCGGCAGCGGCAAGACCCGCGTCATCACGCAGCGCATCGTTCACCTGCTGGAAAACGTTCCAGGGCTGGGACCCGGCAATCTTCTGGCGCTCACCTTTACGGACAAGGCCGCGGAGGAAATGAAGGAGCGGGTCCGCGACGCACTGCCGGGCCTCGACACGACTCCGCACATTTCGACGTTCCATTCTTTTTGCTATCAAATCCTCCGCACCCGCCACTTCGAACGCATCCTGCTGGACAAGGTGGACGTTTGGATTTTTCTCCGCCGTCGCATGGAACAGCTCGAACTCGAGTTCTACCAGAAGCTCGCCGAACCCGGCGCGTTCCTCCACGCGCTCAACGATTTCTTCTCACGCTGCCAGGATGAACTGATCGAGCCCGTGGATTTCGAAAGGTATGTGCGAGAACTCGAATCGCAATTGCAGGCGCGCGCTCCCGGGCTCGATCCCGACGAGCTGAAGCTCCTGGAAGAGGAAATCCAGAAGAAAAAGGAAATCGCCAGGGTCTTCCGTAATAGCCGCCGGCTGATTGAGGAGGCGGGGTGTTCGAGCCTGGGCAGCTTGATTCCCGAAACCGTGCGCCTGTTCGACCGCGAGCCGCAAATTGCCGAGCGTTATCGCGCCCGCTTCCGCTATGTCCTGGTCGACGAGTTCCAGGACACGAACTATGGGCAGGTCGAATTGCTAAAGCGTGTCGTCCAGCCACCGTTCAACATCACCGCGGTCGGCGATGATGACCAGGCCATCTATCGTTTCCGCGGCGCGTCGCACGGCGCCTTCGAGATGTTTGACGCCGCCTTCCCGAACCACGCGATAGTGTACCTGGACCGCAATTACCGCTCGACCCGCCGCATATTGCGCGTTGCAGATGTGGTGATCAACCGGAACGACCGCTATAAGCAGAAGCCGGACCTCCAGACCGAGAAGGAAGAAGGTGAGCGCATTTTCCTTCTCGAGTCCACGGATTACCTGAGCGAAGCGCACTGGATCGCCGGAGAGGTGGCGCGCCTGGCGAAGTCCGGGATACCGTTCGGCGACATCGCGGTTCTCTACCGCGCGCACAACTACCGCGATCCGCTCGTGGAGGAGTTCCGCCGCCGGAAGATTCCCTTCGCCATCCGGGGCCTGTCGATTCTCTCCACGATCGTTCTTCGCGATCTGCTGGCGTACTTGAACGTGGTGCACTCGCCACACGACAACGTGAGTCTGACGCGCGTCCTGCTCATGCCGCGCTGGCGATTCCAGGAGGAACTGGCGCTCGAGGTGCGTCGCGAGGCGGGCCGGAACCGCTGTTCGCTTTACGATGTGCTGGAATCGTGGGAGAAGGCCGTGACGGGAAGCCGTTTGGCTGGCACAGCCTGGCAGGAACTCAAGGTTCTGCTCGCGGGGCTTCGCAAGTTCTCCGAACGTGCGCCCATGACGGCGCTTCTCGACCGGCTGCTCGAGCAGTTGGGCGTCGCATTTCTCCCTGATGACCCGGACGAGTATTATGTCCGCGCGTTCCGCAAGTTTCTTGAGGAGTGGGAAGCGAAGAGCGAAACGCGCCGGCTGGCGGAGTTCATGGAATATTTCCAGTATTTTCTCGAGGCGGGCGGCACCATCGCGGCGCCGGAGCCGGAGCGCGCGGCGCAGGCGGTGCAGATGATGACGGTCCACGCGGCCAAGGGCCTGGAATTCCCCGTGGTCTTCATCCTGAGCGTCGCCCCGCGCCGCTTCCCACACAGCGAACAGAAACCCGTGATTCAGTTTCCCGACGAGCTGCGGCGAGGCCCCCAGCCACCGCGAGACATTCACCTCCAGGAAGAGCGCCGGCTCTTCTACGTGGGCCTGACGCGCGCGAAAGAACGGCTGTACATCTCCAGCGTCTCGAAATCCTCAAAGAAGCTCTCGCAGTTCATCGAGGATGCGGTCGCGGACCCGGCAATTGCGGCGCGCGACATCGAGCGCATCCAGGTCCCGGAGTTGCGCGTAGAACCCGAACCTGCCGCGCCGGCGAGACCCCCGTCGCGCGCCGCTCGCTCGAACCCGCAGGGCAACTTGTTCGCCGCCCCCGCGGAGTCCGGCAGCCTACACCCCGACATTTCCGGCTGGGCAAGCCGCCCGCCCGACATTCCCGCCGACGAGAAGCTGCCTCTCAGTGCCTCGGCCATCGAGACCTACGAGGAGTGCCCGCTGAAATTCAAGTTCAGCCACTATCTGCGCATTCCCACCGGTCCGCAGGCGGCGCTCACCTTTGGCAATCTCATGCACCAGTGCGTGCGGGTCTATTTCGACCTGCGCGCGAGAGGGAAAATTCGGTGGGAAGACCTCGAGGCCTTTTACGAACGCGCCTGGCGGAGCGCCGGCTTCGAAGATGCGTACCAGGAGAAGGTCTACAGGAAAGCGGGACTCGAGCAACTGCGCGCATTTGTTCGCAAGCAGGAATCGAATCCCACAACCCCGCTCGACATGGAAACGCACTTCGCGCTTGACTTGGGCGACGTGGTCCTGGAGGGGCGCATCGACCAGATCAATCCGCTTCAGGATCGCGCCATCGAGCTGGTCGATTACAAAACGGGACGGCCTAAATCGCAGAAGGAAGCCGACCAAAGCCTTCAGCTTTCCGTGTATGCGCTGGCGGCGCGCGAGCAGCTTCGGCTGAATCCCGCGCGCCTGACGTTCTACAGCCTCGCCAACAACGAGACGGTGTTCACGGTGCGAACGCCCAAGGACCTCGACGCCGTGCGCGACGAAATCCGCGCCGTCGCGGAGAAGATCCGGCAAAAACTTTTTCCGCCCACGCCCGGGTTTGTGTGCAAGTATTGCGACTACGTGATGATCTGTCCGGCCCACGAAGAGGAGTTCTGAAGCGATCGCGTGTTCCCTCGGCGCGGCCGTGAAGGAGCAAGCCGATGATCTATGCAGCGTGTGTGGCTGCCGGATTACTTCTGGGTGCTCTTGTCGCCTGGCTGGTGACCGGCAAAAGGCTGGCAAGCCTCTACGAAACGCAAATCCGGGACGCCTCGAATCGGGCAGCGGCCGCGGAAGCGACCGCCGCGGGATTGCGCGGGCAGGATGACCAGCTTCGCCAGGAGCTTCAAGGCTTGCGGGAGAGGCTTGCCTCCGAGCAACAAACTCGCGCCGCCGCGCTCGCTTCGTTGGAGGCAGAGAGGAAGAACCTGGAGGAGCAGCGCGCGCTTTTGCGGGAAGCGCAAACCCAACTCGCCGGCACCTTCGAAGCCCTGGCGGGCAAAGTGCTGGGTCAACAGAGCGAATCCTTCCTGCAACTCGCCAGGGAAAACCTCGGCGCCCTCCTCGCGGAGTCAAAGGGCGACCTTTCCACCCGCCAGGAAGCGATCGCCGGCCTGGTTCAACCCTTAAAAGACGCGGTGGCGCGCTACGAACAAGAACTGAATCAGATCGAGGCGAGCCGCAAAGAAGCCTATGGTTCTCTGAAGCAGCACCTGACGCAGCTCAGCGACACGCACGCGCAGCTTCAGCGTGAAACCGCCAACCTGGTCACCGCGCTGAGAAAACCGCAGGTGCGCGGCCGCTGGGGTGAGGTGACGCTGCGCCGCCTGGCGGAACTGGCCGGCATGGTCGATCGGTGCGACTTCTACGAACAGCAATCAGTCACCTCCGAGGAAAGACTGGTGCGTCCCGACATGCTGGTCCACCTTCCCGGGGAGCGGCTGATCATTGTGGATTCAAAGGTTGCACTGGACGCTTACCTCGATGCGGTAGAGGCTTCAACCGACGAGACCAAACAGCAGCACCTTTCCCGGCATGCCGCACAGGTGCGGCGGCACATGGAGCAATTGGGCTCGAAAGCGTATTGGGATCTCCTGACCAAGGCGCCGGAGTTCGTCGTGCTGTTTCTTCCCGGCGATCCCTTTCTGGGCGCAGCCGTAGAGAAAGACCCGACGCTGATTGAAGACGGAATGAGGCGCCGCGTGGTCATTGCCACGCCCAACACACTGATCGCTCTGCTGCTCGCGGTCTATCACGGCTGGCGTCAGGAAGAAATCGCCAAGAATGCCGAGCTGATCAGCGAACTGGGCAAACAGGTCTACAAAAGAGTCGGCACGCTTTGGGAACACCTCGACACCTTGCGGAACTCTCTCGATAGGTCGGTCGAGGCATGGAATCGAGTGGTGGGCTCCCTCGAGCATCAAGTGCTGCCGAGCGTCCGACGGTTTCGCGATCTCAAGGCGACCAGCGCCGCGGAGATTCCGCAGTTAGAGCCCGTCGAGCGGACAACGCGCGCTCTGCCGGCTTCGCCGGCCACGGAGGGTGAATAAGCGGTGGGAGGATTTGCAATGCCCTAAAACAATTCGGGGATGCATCGCTGCATCCCCGAATCGTCCGAACGAATTTTCGGAAGCGTGTTATCTCTTCTTCTTTTTCTTGCCCTTTTTCTTCGCTGGCATTCTATTCTCCTCTCGGTCTTTCGAATTTTCCGCCAGCAAAAGCTGACGGAGCGCGTCTTCAATCATCATGTATAGATTCACCGCACTATCTTGTCAAGAGGAAAGTGAGTCTTCACTGCCAAAAAAATGAGAACTGGAAATGTGCCGCGAAGACAACCGAAGTGATTCCCGGCGCGCGCGGAGAAGAATCGCGAGGGTTCAGCTCGAAAATCCTCCGGCGTTCGCTGCCGAACCATGCGCCGGACCGGACGGCCCGAAGTGCCCATTGGCAC
>JAIQGA010000335.1 GCA_020072925.1 Terriglobia bacterium
ACGCTCACCCAGATCATCACGGAAGATGCCAAGGACAAGCCGACCGGGCTGCCGCTCGAACTCCTGCGTCAGCTCATCGTCGCATCCGACCAAGCCCGGCAGGATGACGATGAAGGGCACGGCCATCTTGAAATACGAGCCGATGATGGGCGCAAACTTGGCGGCGCGAATGTCCTTGGCGGCGATCACGCGCTGCACTACCAGGAAGTCGGTAGTCCAGTAGCCGAAGGAAATCACCCAGCCCAGCCCGAACACGATGCCGGTCCAGTGAATGCCCATGGGGTTGTCGGTGAAATGGCCCATGGTCCGCCACATGTGGGTGAAATCGCCTTGCGGGAAGTTCTGCTGAATGCGCGCCACCAGGCCCGACCAGCCTCCCGCCTCGATCATGCCCAGAATCGGAATCAGCAGCGCACCCAGCCAGATGAGGAAGAATTGCAGGACTTCGTTGAAGATGGCGGAGAACAGCCCGCCCAGCGCGACGTACACGGCCACGGTAATCGACGACACCCAAATACTAAAGTGGATATTCCACCCCAGCACGACCTTCATCACCAGCGCCATGGCGTACATGTTGATGCCCGACATCAGCACGGTCATGAAGGCGAAAGAAATGCCCGCGAAGGCGCGCGTGGATTCGTTATAGCGGAGCTGCAAGTAACCAGGAACGGAATGAGTCTTCGAGATGTAGTAGAAGGGCATCATGACGATGCCCAGGAAGAGCATGGCGGGAATGGCGCCCACCCAGTACCAGTGCGCGGCGAGGATGCCATACTCGTAGGCCGAGGCCGCCCAGCCCATCAGTTCGAGCGCGCCCAGGTTGGCGGAGAGAAAGCTCAGCCCTGCCACCCAGGCGGTCATCTCGCGGCCGGCCAGGAAAAAGTCTTCGCCGCTCTTGGTGTAGCGCTTCAGGTAGAAGCCAATGCCCAGCACCATCGCGAAATAGAAAACGATGATGATCAGGTCCGGCAGCTTCAGAGCGATCATGCGCGCGGCGCCGTCGGGCGCGGCGAACCAGGCCAGCGAAACCATCGAGGAGAAGGTCATAAGAGTCCACGCATCTTAGCATGTCCCGGCCGGACCACAGGAATTTTCCTCAGCCGTAAGCGGAGCAGGCATTCAGGTTTTCTTCGGTTGGCCGTAGGTGGTGTGGTAACGATTCCACCACTTCTCGATTTCTTCTTGAGGCAGAGGTCTGGCGTCGCCGTGAAGCAGCGCCAGGTGCACGGTCTTGGCGATGTCCTCGAGCATAACCGCGGCTTTCAGCGCGGCGCGGGGCGTCGCGCCCCAGGCGAACGCGCCGTGCTGCGCCAGGAGGATGGCGGGCGCGCGCTTGCCCATGTATTGAACGATGGCCTGACCGATGTGGTCGGCCTGGTTATCAACATAAGGCGCGCAGGGAATTTCCTCGCCGAACTCGTCCGCAATCGCCGTCAGGTAAACGGGAATCGGGCGGCCCAGCATCGCGAAGCTCGTGGCGTAATTCGAATGTGTGTGAATGATCCCGCCGATCTCGGGACAGTGCTTGTAGAGATAAAGGTGATCGGGGAGATCCACGGAGGGGTTCCAGCGGCCCTTGAGCTTGCGTCCCTCGAGGTCCGTCACCACCATGTCCGCGGGACGCATCCGGTCGTAGTCCATACCGCTGGGCTTGATGATGACCAGCCCACGCCGGCGATCGATGCCGCTGGCGTTGCCGCTGTGCATCGTCACCAGGCCGCCGCGCCAGATGCCGACGTTGGCGGCGCAGACTTCACGGCGAAGTTGATCGAGTGTGGGCATGATCAGGAAGCGGTCAGCTCTCAGCCGTCAGCTTTCAGCAAAGCAATTGACCCGGACGTTTGCTGAGAGCTGATAGCTGAAGGCTGACGGCTAAACACTTAGCTCGCTGCCAACTCACGTTTCAATGCTTTCAGCCGCTTCATCACGTCGTTGGCGCCGCGTCCGAAATAATCGTGCAAGGTCTTATACTCGGCGAACAACCGGTTGTAAATCTCATGGTGGTCGGGCCGAGGCCGGTACGCGAGCTTCTGCGTGCGCGCCATATGTTCGGCCGCCTCGAAGATCGAGTCGTAGCCGCCGCTCGCACGTCCCGCGGCGACCGCGCCATGCATCGCCGCGCCCAGGGCTGAGCACGTCTGGAGCGGCTGCGCCAGCTTGATCTCGCGTCCGGTGACGTCGGCGTAGATCTGCATCAAGAGCTGGTTCTTCTCCGGCAGCCCGCCGCAGGCGACCAGGTTCTTGACCGCGACGCCCTTCGACTCGAAGGCCTCGACGATCTGGCGCGTGCCGAACGCCGTGGCTTCGATAAGCGCGCGGTAGATTTCCTCGGCGCGCGTGGCCAGCGTCATGCCCAGCAGCACGCCCGTCAAGTCCACATCCACCAGGATCGAGCGGTTGCCGTTCCACCAGTCGAGCGCGATGAGCCCCGACGCCCCGGGCTTGAGCGCCGCGGCGCGTTTCTCCAGGGCCGCAGCGAACGGCACTTTGCGCTGGCGCGCTTCGCGGTGGATGTAGTCAGGCACGCCGTGCTCGAAGAACCAGGCGAAGATATCGCCCACGGCGGATTGGCCCGCCTCGAATCCCCACAGTCCGGGCACGATGCCGTCCTCCACCGTGCCGCACATGCCTTCCACCATCTGCCGCTCCGTGCCCAGCAGCATGTGGCAGATTGAGGTGCCCATGATCATCACCAGCGAGCCGGGCTGCGTCACCGTGCAGGCGGGCACGGCGACGTGCGCGTCCACATTGCCGACGGCCACCGGCGTTCCTTCCCGAAGCCCCGTCTTGCGCGCCCAGAATGCCGTCAGGCCGCCGGCCTTCTCGCCGAGAGGGTGAAAGGTCGTGCCGATTTTTTCCGCGACTACATTTTCCATGCGAGGATGCAGGGCGCGGAAGAACTCCGCCGAAGGAAAGCCCGTACCCTTCACCCACATCGCCTTGTAACCGGCCGTGCAAGTGTTTCGCTTCTCTTCGCCCGTCAACTGCCACACGATCCAGTCGGCGCCTTCGATGAACCGCTCCGTGGCATCATAAGCTGCGGGATCTTCGTCCAGCACTTGCAGGAGCTTCGAGAAAAACCATTCGGAAGAGTATTTGCCGCCGTAAATGCGGATGAATTCCTCGTTGCGCTCGCGGCCGACTTCATTGATGCGATTCGCTTCCGGCTGCGCGGCGTGATGCTTCCAGAGTTTCACCCAGGCGTGCGGGCGCTTGCGAAATTCCGGCAGAAAGCAGAGCGGCGTGCCATCGCGCTTGGCCGGCAGCGGCGACGAGGCGGTGAAATCAGTGCCCACTCCGATTATATCTTCGGCCTTGACCTTGGCCGCCTTGAGCGCCTTGGGCACACCCTTCTCGACCACCAGCAAGTAGTCGCGAGGATTCTGCAGCGCCCAGTCGGGCTCCAGGCGCGGCCCGCCCGGCAAGCGCTCGTCGATCACGCCGTCGGGGTATGGGATCATCGCGGAGGCGATCTGCTCCCCGTCGCGCACGCGAACGACGACCACGCGGCCCGATTCCGTTCCATAGTCGATTCCCAGCGCGAACTTGTCTTTGGGCATGGAATTCCTCAATCGGGGCTGGCCACGCAACCGTGGCCGTCGGCCGGCTACATGTCCGGGTTGGCCGGCAGCAGCGTGAAAACGTAGGGGCGGCGGTCCAGATTGCCGCGCGCACGGCGCCAGGCACGCCAACCAGCCCGGCGACGTGTCCTAGTGTAAGCGCTTACCGTAAGGGAATCACCCGCCCCTGTCAAGCCTCTTGACCCACTCGGTTGAGGTTTTCGTTGACAGTTTTACGGTACCCAGTGTACGCTGTCTGTCTGATGCGACGCGTCTTGACACATCATCATCACCGCTTTAGTGGCGGGGCGGTGTGTCAGCGGGCGTCGTAGTAATCCCAGGGAAAGTTGAGAGAGTGAATGGCCCGCTGGCAAGATGGTGCAGCGGGTTTTTTCATTTTGGGCTGCAAAAAGATGTCATCGGCTCGCAGGTCCCGTCTATTCGCGCCTGGCGGAACTTAAGAGCCTGAGCGCGGGAGGAAGTGATGGAGTTGAAGTATCAGGATGGGCTGATCCCTGCCATCATCCAGGATCATCGCAGCGGCAAGGTGCTCATGCTCGGTTATATGAACCAGGAAGCATATCAGCAAACCTTGAAGACTGGTTACGTCACCTTCTTCAGCCGAAGCCGGCAGAAGCTTTGGGTGAAGGGAGAGACCTCCGGCCATCGGCTTCACGTGCACGAGATTCGCGTGGACTGCGACCAGGATGCTTTGCTGATCCAGGCTGACCTCAGGGGGCCGGGCGTCTGCCACCTCGGTTACAAGTCCTGCTTCTTCCGCAAGCTCACCGGCAAGGGTGAGGAGATTATCCTCGAGCGCGAGTTCGATCCGGCCAAGGTGTACGGGCGCGGGCCCCAGGAGAACCAAACATGAATCGCCTGAAGCTGGGGTTGCCGAAGGGCAGCCTGCAGGAAGCGTCGCTGCAACTCTTTCGTCGCGCGGGCTTCGAGATCAGTGTCAACCCGCGGTCCTATTTTCCCGCCATCGATGACGACGAGATCGAGTGCATGCTGATCCGCGCGCAGGAAATGGCGCGCTACGTCGAAGATGGAATCCTCGATGCGGGCCTCACCGGCCTCGACTGGATTCTGGAAAACGAAGCCGCGGTGGTCGAAGTCGCGGACCTCGTCTATGCCAAGCAGACTTTCGGCAAAGTGCGCTGGGTGCTCGCGGCGCCTGAAAAATCGCCCATCCAGAGCGTGAAGGATCTGCAGGGCAAAATCATCGCCACCGAGCTCGTGGGCGTGACGAAGCGATACCTGGAGAAAAACGGGGTGAAAGCCAAGGTGGAATTTTCCTGGGGCGCCACGGAGGTCAAACCCCCGGTGCTTGCCGATGCCATCGTCGAAGTTACGGAGACGGGCTCCTCGCTGCGCGCCAATGGCTTGCGCATCGTCGAAACCGTGTTGGAATCCAATACGAAATTCATCGCCAACTCCAAAGCCTGGGAAGACAATTGGAAGCGCGAAAAAATCCAGACGCTCGTCCTGCTGCTCAAGGGGGCCATCGAGGCGGCGGGGAAAGTCGGCTTGATGCTCAACGTTCGACGCGAGGATCTGGAGAGCGTGCTGGCGGTGCTCCCCGCCCTCAAGCGTCCTACGGTCTCAAACCTCAGCGAGCCCGACTGGGTGGCGGTGAACACTGTCATCGAGGAAAAGACCGTGCGGGAAATCATCCCGCGACTGAAAGCTGCCAACGCCCAGGGAATCGTGGAGTATCCGCTAAATAAGATCGTAATCTGAAGAAAGGGAATTATGAATGCTGAATGATGAACACCTCGGAGCTTCCTGCTCATCATTCATCATTCAGCGTTCATCATTAAGAAAGACTTGCTTCGAATCATCTCCAGCGCGGATAAGGCGGCGGTCGCGAGATTGCTCCAGGCGCGACAAACCAGCCTGGTGGAAGCTGAAGTAGCGGCACGGCGCATCATCGAAGACGTTCGCCGCCGCGGCGATCGAGCATTGATTCAATACGCGCGGCAGTTCGACCGCGTGGACTTGCGCCAAGCGGGATTGACCGTCACGAGCCGGGAAATCCGCCAGGCCTACCGCGAAGTGCCAGCGGGTTTTGTCGCGGCGCTCCGCCAGGCGGCGGTCAATATCCGCGCCACGGCGCGTCGCCAGTTGCCGCGCGCCTGGGAGGCCGCGCCGACCGCAGGCGTCCGCGTCGGCCAGGTGGTTCGGCCGCTCCAGCGGGTCGCGTGTTACATTCCGGGCGGCCGCTCCCCGTTGCCGTCCACGTTGCTGATGAGCGTGATCCCGGCGAAGGTGGCGGGCGTGCGCGAGATCTTCGTCACGTCGCCGCGGCCCGCGCCGGCCGTGCTCGTAGCCGCCGATCTGCTGGGTATCGAGAGGATCTTCCGGCTGGGTGGTGCGCAAGCGATCGCCGCGTTCGCATTCGGAACGGAAAGCGTGCCGCGCGTAGACAAGATTGTAGGTCCAGGCAACCGCTTCGTTGCCGCCGCCAAGAAACTGATCGCCGGTGAATGCGGGATCGACTTCATCGCCGGCCCCTCGGAACTGGTCATGGTGGCATCGCGCGGCAATCCCAATTGGATTGCCGCCGACCTGGTGGCGCAGGCCGAACACGATCCCGACGCCGTCGCCTTGTTCATCACGCCGTCGCGCGCGCTGGCGCGGCGCGTGCAGATGGCTGCCGAAGAAATCGTCGAGCACCTGGGCTTGCCGGTGGCCGGGAAATCGCTGGT
>JAIQGA010000019.1 GCA_020072925.1 Terriglobia bacterium
TGCAGCGCTGCCCGAGTCCGGAACCAAGATCGGAGGCTGGCAAACAGGGTAAGAAGGAGCGAGGTAAACATAGGGCGGCGAGGTTAACAAGGGCGCTCGCTAAGATCAATGATTTCAGGTCGGACCAGATTTTTGGTAGGCACAGCCGACAAGCTGGTCGATTTGTGCGGCGATCCCGTGGAGTTCCGAACTGAAAGTTGATTCCATTCGCCAATCGATGAAGTGGCCCGGCCGCAGAGCTGTTTCAATTGCCACTTCCAAGGGATCTCGCTCGACTGGTTCCCACTTTTTCATTATTCCCCTTTGCCTTCAAACTGCTCGGCGCATTTTACCGCGAGTTGCCTGTGGCCTGACCACCAAGACTTTTGCTAACGGAGTTGCGCCAAGGGCCGTGATGAGGTAACTTAAGACCATGCCAAAGGTTAGTGTGGAGATCCCATCGGAGCTTGTCTCGGCGGCAGGATTGGATATGAGCAACCTGTCAGCGGAAACGGCTCGGCTGCTGGCCTTGGAGCTCTACCGCGAGGACAAGGTCTCGCTGGGGCGGGCCTCCGAACTTTGTCAGATGGCCGTCGAGCAGTTTATGGAGTTTGCCGCTCAGCACAACGTTCCGCTCCATTATGGTGTCGATGAACTGGATGAAGATCGCCGAACTTTAGAACGGCTCGGCTTGTGACCGTCGTCTCGAATTCCTCACCACTGATTGCCCTCGCTCGGATTGGCCGGCTGAACCTTCTCGCCTCCTTCTACAAACAGATTCTAATCCCCGCCGAGGTCCATTATGAGGTGACGGTGGCAGGCCGTGGTTTTCCTGGCGCTGAAGAGGTACGGAAAGCCACTTGGATCGAAGTGGTATCGCAAAAGTCCCCCTTCGATCCCTCGCTGGCGCAGGCGTGCCAAAAACTCGGAGCGGGTGAGCGCGCCGCTATTCTTCTGGCCAAGAGCCTCCATGCTGACCTGGTCCTGTTGGACGAGTGGAAAGCCCGTCGTGTCGCGCGGGATGCGGGTCTTTCCGTGGTGGGTTGTTTGGGAATACTTGAGGCAGGTGCCCGGAGCGGCCTCGTCGCGGACCTGCGCCAAGCCTACATAGATCTGCTGCGACACGGCATACGCTTCGACATCAAACTCCTTCAGGACAGCCTGGCTCGCCTTGGACTGCCAAAACTCTAAAGACCACAGTCGAGTGGGGCTGTCAGACGGATCGCGCCCGATCGGGAATCCTGTTGGTCACGCTCGTTCCGGCCAAGCAAACATGGCAAAAGCAGTGTCCAGAGAGTTTATCCATCGCCCTTCCTGCGACAACGTGAAATAAAGGTGTTGACAGCGGCTCTGTATAGGTGTTAACTCACACCTGTACGATGCCAGAACGAGAGACATCAGAAGACGTTAGACGCTGGTTTTCAAACGCCATACGGAAGCTGTGGCCGGTTGCCCTGGGCTCTGTCTCGCTGCGAAAAGGTCCGTGTATTCGACCGAACTGCTCCGCCTGTGCCGCTGGCAAGGGTCACAGCAGTTACGCTTTGTCTGGCTACCGAGGGAATTGCCGGTTCTCGATCTACGTGCCTGACGAGCTGGCACCGACAATCGAGGAGGCAATCGAAAATGGTCGGCGACTGCAAGACCTGATCAAGGAAGCCGGCGCGCGGTACTTACGTGCACAGAAAAGGGAAAGGCGTTCCAGATCACGAAAGTGAAAGATGCCATGCCCAATGGGCCTGACGCTGTTCTGACGACAGTATAGAGCGAAGAAGTTCGCCCACATTTCGACGAAAGGTGGGTGGCGACTGTGCTTGGACCTGATGATCTGGTTTCGTGGTTCGACCGACTCGACCTTCCAGAGTCCACGCGTTCCCTGATCAGCCACATTCGGTCGTCGGGCCCCTCACGTCGAGTGGGAGGTGGGTCCTCGAACGTCTGCGGCCGTTATCCCAGCAAGAAGATGGGGGTCACCATTCAGTTCGAAAGCCACCGCGTCGAATTGGCGGGTATCTACGAGATGGAGCACGACCCTTCGACCCTGGAGTATTTCGATCAGCCCCCGCCGATCAAGCTTGATTATGCAAGTCCCACAGGAAGGCGAATGGGGGTGTGGCACACTCCCGACTTCTTTGTCATCCGTGATCGTGAGGCCGGTTGGGAAGAGTGGAAAACGGAAGAAGAGCTTCAGCGCCTGAAGGTCAGAAATCCAAGCCGCTATTTTCCCAATGGTCAAGGTGGCTGGGATTGTCCCCCTGGTGCGGCGTACGCAGAGAAAATGGGGCTTTATTATCGCGTTCGATCTTCGGCAGAAATCGATTGGACATTCCAACGGAATATTCAATTCCTTGATGACTACCTACGGGTTGAGCCATCGCCCGCCTCCGTAACCGGCCGCGAGAAAGTGTGCGCCTATGTTTCAGCGATGCCCGGTCTCTCCCTCGACAGACTCCTGCAATTCACGAAGGAGAGTGTGTCGGCGGACGAAGTCTTCCGCATGATTGCCACGAATATCCTGCATGTAAATCTCCGCGCTGCTCCCCTTGCCGAGCCCTCGCGGGTTGAAGTCTACACCTCCGCCGAAGCTGCTTCTGCGGCCACGCCGTGTGGCTCCGCAAAACCGCAGCCCATATTTCCCGCCATGCTTCACTGCGGAAACGCGCTCATCTGGGATACCCGCCTCTGGAAGGTGGTCAACGTCGGAAATACCTCAATCGGCCTTCTTTCCGAAGATCAGAAGGTAGTCGAGTTGCCGCGCCCGGCGTTTGAAATCCTGGTCCAGCAGAAGAAGATTGAGCTGGTTCCTGAGGACCTCAAGAAAGCCTCCCAATTGAGCATCCTCGAGCGAATATCACGCGCCAGCGAAAGCGACCTCCGAATTGCAAATTACCGTTCCGCATTGGTAGGCCGCTATCTACACGAACAATCTCTTCCAGTACCCGCCGATGTGCCTCTGCGCACCTTTTACCGCTGGGTTGCACAGTATCGGCAGGCAGCGATGAGTTATGGAAGTGGATATCTCGGCTTGTTGCCGCACCACGGTGCCAAGGGCAACCGCCTGCCCAAATTGCCCGAGGGATCGCGACGTGAAATGGCGGAAGCTTTCGAGCAAGATTATGAGACGAAGAAGCAAAAAACCTTGTACGCGTCCTGGATCAGGCTCAAGCTTTCCTGCGAGAAAAAAGGGATAGTGGCGCCCAGTTATAAGACTTTTGCGATCGCCGCGTGCCAGCGGGACCCCTATCGCCAGAGGCTGAAACGGCAAGGCCGCCGCAGCGCTTACGCACTGGAGCCGTTCTATTTTGAACTTGAGCTGAAAACACCGCGGCACGGAGACCGGCCGTTTGAAATCGGCCATATCGACCACACCGAGTTGGATGTGGAACTTGTCTGCTCACGCACGGGGCGTGTGTTGGGTCGCCCTTGGGTGACCCTCCTGATCGACGCCTACAGCCGGCGAGTGCCTGCTGCTTATCTCACGTTCGATCCGCCGAGTTACCGCTCCTGCATGATGGTCCTCCGTGAGTGCGTCCGCCGCCACAAGCGGCTCCCTCAGATCGTGGTTGTTGATGGAGGGAAGGAATTCGGAAGCACTTATTTCGAGGCGCTGCTGGCCAACTACCAATGTATGAAGAAAGTGAGACCGGGAGCGAAGCCGCGGTTTGGGTCCCTCTGTGAGCGCGTTTTCGGGGTGAGCAACACGCAATTCGTGTACACCTTGCGGGGCAACACCCAGATCATGCGAAACGTTCGGCAGGTCACAAAGTCCGTGAATCCCAAGGAACTCGCGACTTGGTCGCTCGCCGAACTCCATGGCCGGCTCTGCGAGTACCTGTATGAGGTTTATGACACCGCCGAGCACCCCGCACTTGGACAGAGTCCAAGGGCAGCTTTTCTCACCCGGCTGGCCGAAACGGGTGAGCGCCAGCACCGAATGGTTCCTTATGATGAAGAGTTCTTGATTTTCACTTTGCCGACGACAACCCGGGGGACGGCAAAAGTCGTAGGTGGGAAGGGCGTAAAGATTCGCCATGTGTACTATTGGTGCGAAGCCTTTCGGGGCCCAGAAGTCCAGGGGAGGCAGGTCGCAGTCCGTTTCGACCCGTTTGATGCTGGGGTGGCTTATGCGTTCGTGCACAAGCAATGGGTGCGATGTCACTCCGAGCACTACGCCGTTTTGAAGGGGCGCTCCGAGCGGGAGATCATGCTCGCCACGGAAGAGCTGCGCCAGCGTTGCCGCAAACACTCTAAGACTCTTGGTGTCACCGCCCGACAACTCGCTGAGTTCCTGCAATCGGTCGAAGCCGAAGAGAGTCTGCTGACTCAACGGCTGAGCGACATAGAGAGCAGGGAGATTCGGCTAACGCTTACCACTGGACCAGGCAGCGGAGGTTTCGACACGGTCCGCCATTGCCCCGAGAAGCCTGCCGCAGAGACGGTCAGCCCGCCTCGGGACGAGCTCGTAGTTGACGAAGTATATGGAGAATTTTGATGGATGCGCCGTCCATCGGATTTCCGCATGAACTTCTGACTCAGCCTTGGCCGGCAAGGCTCGAATACTTTAAGAGTTACACCATGGCCCATCCGCGGCTTGTGGCAGCTCGGAACGCCCTTCTCGGTGCAATTCACGAAAGGGCCCCGAACTCATTGATTCTGGTCTTGGGACCGACCGGAGTGGGAAAGACCACCTTGCGCATGAAAATCGAGCAGCTCCTGGCAACCGAGATGTTGACGGACCTCCGAGCTGATCCGGGGTGCTTGCCGGTTGTCAGTGTGGAGTGTACTGCGCCTGAATCAGGCACCTTTAGCTGGCGCGACCACTTTCGCAGACTGCTGCTGCAAATGGAAGAGCCTTTGCTGGACCACAAGCTGGAGCCGGGTAATTCGATTCATATCGGGAGTCGGATCGTTAGGTTCATGCCGAACGCGAAAGCGGTAGGAGCGGAATACCGTTATGCGGCGGAGAGGGCGCTTTGCTTCCGGCGCCCGGTAGCTGTCATGCTTGACGAAGCGCAGCATCTGGCTGGGGTGGGTTCGGGACGCAGGCTTTCGGATCAGCTGGATGTGGTCAAATCCATTGCTAACTGCACAGGGACGGTTCACGTGTTACTGGGCACGTACGGGTTGCTGGCATTCCGCAATTTAAGTGCACAGCTTAGCCGCCGGAGCGTCGATATCCACTTTTCACGCTACCGAGCTGACGATCCTGAGGATCGAAAGATATTCCTGAGCGTCTTACGTTCATTCGAGCAGCAACTTCCCCTTTCGGAGCCGCCGGATCTGGTGAAGGACTGGGAATATCTGTACGAGCGGAGCATCGGGTGCGTAGGAGTGCTGAAAGACTGGCTGGTGAGAGCGCTCGCCGGGGTGTTCAGACGAAACGCCACCGTCTTAACGTTCAAAGACTTGCAGACGCAGGCCCTGCGTGTCTCCCAGTGCGACAAGATGCTTGCAGAAGCGTTGGAGGGAGAGGTCAGCTTGTTCGAGAGTGACGAAGAACGCGGGCGCCTGCGAACTCGGCTGGGCTTGAGTGCTCAGGAAGGCGGGCGGCAGCGTTCGACTGCCCCGCAGGCCGCGCGGGACCTCAAAATGTCGCGGCCGCGGAAGCAGCATAGAAGACCGGGAAAACGGCGACCGACGCGGGATGCCATCGGTCACCTCGCTTTGACCTATGGGACGGGCGCCACTCTTTGATTGCTGGGATTGCGCGCCGCCGGCTCTGCCCCCGCGAAGTCGGCTGTATGCGTTGGAGCCGATCGGAATCGGCACTCCACACGTGGAAAGCCTTACAGGATATGCGAGCAGGATCGCCGATGCTCACGCCGTCTCGGTCGGTAACCTGGTAGGCCGGGAACTTTCGGTTATTGGATCGAAACCATTCCGCCCCTTCGGACCTTTCGTGCCACGGGATGGAACGAGTTCCCACGGTTTTCGGGGGCGAGCACGCGCCGCTGACGGTCTTGGAGAGACCGCCAAGAGATGGGTTGGGGCTTTGGAACGAGCCACTCGGCAGACGAACCTACGGTTCCTCACGATGTTGCCCTTTGAAGGCGTTTTCTCCGGAAAAGGATTATTCCGGTACACCCGCGCATGGTGCCCAGCCTGTTATGACGATTGGAGGCGCACCGGAAGTATCCTTTACGAACTCCTTTTGTGGACGATCAGGCTTGCAACGATCTGCCCGTGGCATGGGCGCCCTTTGGAGGAAGTGTGCCCACACTGCGGCGGATCAATGAAGCCCCTTGGACTCTATGCGCGGCCAGGGTACTGTTCGAAATGCTTGGAATGGCTCGGCAGCAACGGAATCTCCGAGGTCGATAACCGGCCCCATCCAGGAGCGCAAGTTGATACGGCGCTCTGGTACGCCAAAGCAGTCGGCGAATTATTAGCCGTTGCCTCCCAGTTGAAGTCCCCCACGACTGTGTTTAAGGCAAATTTTCGAGCTTGCTTGAAGGTAGTCGCCGAAGGCAACACCCAAGCCTTAGCGCAAGCTTCGAAGGTGTCGCGGAGCGCCGTGGACTACCTGCAGAAGGACAGAGGCTTTCCACAGCTCGACACAATACTCCGCATCTGTCACCACCTGGACATCCCATTATCGGTGTTCCTGGAGAGTGATTCCAGCGACGCCGGCGCCCGTTGGCAGCGAGCGAGGGAAGTGATTCTAAAAGGCCGCGAGCGTCCGTTGTCCTGGGCTTCTGAGCGAGCGCGCCTTGTACTCCAGAAGGCAGTTCGGGAACAACCACCTCCTTCCCTGTCCGAGATCGCTCAACGACTGAACTATAAGCTCATTGAGCGTCTCTATCAGCTAGACCGATCTCTGTCGAAGCAGATCGCTGCTAACTATCGTAAGTCGGGTCGCAGCCATCGGTGGCGGAAGCGTGGGGCGCCGAGAATATGTGAACGGGTCAACATTCGAGAGCTGCTGGAACGATCGCTTGCTCAGGAACACTCGGTCTCCGTGCATCATATTGCGGCCAGTCTCGGGTACACGAACGAAGGCTACATCCAGCGAAAGTTCCCGGGGTTGTGCCGTGCGATTAGGGAAAAGTGTAGGATCCAGAAAAAAGCGCGCATTGCCAATATGCAAATGGCCCTCAAGAAGGCGCTGTACGAGGACCCTCTCCCTACGCTTCATGAAATGGCAAAGAGGTTAGCTCACTCGAATTCCGGCATCCTTCGGGAATATTTTCCGACCCACTGCGATAAGATTTTGGCGCGGCGGCGCCTGTTTCGTAGGCAACGTATCCAGAAGCTGAAACGTGCCGTTCGATCTGCGCTGTCAGAGTCGCCTTCTCCATCCCTTGCATGCCTTTGTAAAAGGCTTGGCCTGTCCCGTACTTCCCTCCAGAAAATGTGTCCCCATGAGTGGACGTTGATCCGCTCCCGATACCTGCGCACTCGCCGGGAAGCCTCACGTCAGCGGCAAGAGGAAGTTGGCAAAAAAGTTCGTCAAATTGTGCAACGGCTTTACCGCGAAGGCAAATGCCCCACAGAACCGCGCGTCATAGCGCTCTTACCCAAAACGATACGGGGAGCTTGGAGAACCATCAGAGCGGCGGTGAAGACCTCACGAGAAGAACTCGGCCCGTCACAATAGCCCCACTGTATACGGTCCCAAAGAACTCGATGTTCATCCCCTTCAAGGAAACCTGGTAAGAGCCACCGCCCGGTCATGCTCCCCATCTGGAAGCATGAAAAGGCCCTCTTACTGCCAACTTATGCTTCCATAACTGCCATTTTATGGTTCAAGTATCAAAAAGCGTTTCACGCAAGGGCTCACCTTCCTCGTCTCCTACACGTGGTCGAAGACCCTGGGTACGGTGGATGCACTTTCCGGCGTCTTTTCGGGCGCTGAGAACGCCCTTTTTGGCGCATCATTCAATCAGAACTTCTACGACTTGCGCTCGGAACGAAGCGTGACGAGTTCCGATGTCCCCAGCGTCCTCGCCATCAGTTATACCTATGAGCTGCCCATTGGCCCGGGGAAAAAATACCTAAACCACGGTGGCCCTTTGGGTAAGATTGTGGGAGGATGGCAATTCAGCGGCGTTCAACTCTACCAGAGCGGACGTCCGCTGCACATCGAATACGATGTTTTCGGTTCGGATAACCCTTACAAAGCAAACGATGGCTTCAGTTTTCGCCCCAACGTTGTCCCAGGAGTTCCGCTCGTTAACCCCCAGTATAACCGAAACTGCAATGGGCCTCTGGGGCCGACCGGACGCGTTCCTTGCCAGTTCTTTATCAATCCGGCGGCGTTTACCGCACCTCCCGCAGGCCAATTCGGCAATGCACCCAGATTCTTCGGCGGGTTGCGCTCGCAGCCTTACTACAATGAGGACCTGTCAGTGTCGAAGAGAATCGACATCACGGAAAAAGTCAACTTGCAGTTCCAGGCCAATTTTTTCAACGCTTTCAACCGGGTTGTCTGGGGCACAGGAGGAGCTTTGACGACCATTTATAACCTCGCTCCAATCGACCTATCGGCGGCCTCTTTGGCGAACTCCAACACCGTCTTCGGCATACTCGACTCGCAGCAAAACGGCCCGAGGCGCATTCAATTCGGTCTGAAGTTGGAGTTCTAACTTGTCGGGCATTAGCAAGTTGTTTCTATCAGGTGTCTTGGGGTTGGCTGTTTGTTGCGCGCAATCGCGCGCTCAGGGCCAGCCTCAGGACACGGCAGCCCACGCCAGAGCCGCGCAAGCAGCACAACGAGCTGGCGACTTCGCCACGGCGATCAAGGAATACACTATCCTTACCCACCTTGAGCCCGAGGTGGCGGAGGTGTATAGCAACTTGGGCATCGCCTACTACTTCCACAAGCAACCCCAGCAGGCCCTGCAAGCGTTTGCGAACGCCCTTCGGCTCAAACCCGACCTGGCATCCGCTCTGATTTTCTCCGGGCTTGCTCACTACGACCTCTCTGACATTCCTCAGGCTCTCAAGGCGCTTGACCGGGCTGTGGCCATCGCCCCGGCTGATCCGCTGGCCCAGACTTGGTTGGGGTACAGTTATCTCGCCGCGTCGCGCTGCGAAGAAGCGATGGATCACTTCCTGATTGCTTCCAGGCTACAGCCCAACAATCCTGACGTCTGGTATGGTCTGGGGCACGCTTACATGGAAATGGGCCAGGTGGAGATCCACAAACTCGTACAGGTTGCGCCGGACGGAGCTCGGCTGTGGGAGCTTGCGGGCGACCAATGGCGCCTGCGGGGAGATCCCGGCAAGGCCGAGGCCTTCTACCGCGAGGCGCTGCAACGCAGTCCCGAACTCGCGGAAGTACGCGAGTCGCTGGCGGAAGTCATCGCGCAGCAACGCAATTTCGCAGAACTTCCGTTGCCCCCGCCGGCGCCCGCAAACCCAACGGAATCAGATAGGGCAGCAGATCGATACTATTCCCTTTCCCGCGATTACGAGCGACGCGCCCAGGCGGCATTCGCGAGGATCGGTGCCGTCGCATCCGATTCCTACCGCGCCCACCAGGTGCTTGCTGAATCGCTTGCCGCTCAGCAGCGATTCGACGAGGCGATCGCCGAGTATCGGAAGATTCTCCAGTTGAAGCCTGACCTTTCCAGTGTCCACATGATGATCGGTGATCTTCTCATGAGCCAAGGGCGGGTGAACGAAGCCGTGGCGGAGTACCAGGCGGAATTTCAGGAACGGCCCAAGTCTCCCCAGGTTCTCTATCGCCTGGGACGGGCATGGCTCGTATTGCACGAGGACGAACGCGCGGTGAAAGCCTTCCAAGAAGCCCTTGTCCTCCATGCGACCAACCCCGAGATTCAGCGTGAGTTGGGAAAGATATACTTGCGCCAGCAGCAGTATGCAAGAAGCATTGTGGTCCTGGAAGCGTACTGCCGCATTCGCCCCGAGGACGCCTCGGCCCATCTTGCGTTGATGAGGGTGTACGAGTCGGTGGGGAACGCCTCGGCGGCAAGCCGGGAACAGAGACTATTTGAGAAGTATTCCGAAGATGCTAAGCGCAGAACTCAAGCCGAACAAGCTATCCAGTTCTTCGAGCAACAGAAGGAGGCGCTGCCTTGAAATACCTCACAGAGAAGCTCTGCGCACTCGGGCTTCTGTCTTCGCTGTGTCTTCCCAATCCAGCTTGGGGGCAGGGAGGTTCTTGGGTGCGTCCAACCAAATCGGATGCTCCTTTGGTTTGGGGACGCACCGATGGGGTGGTCTTTGGCCTGCCGTCACCGGGCGGCATGCCCGGCCCGCGGGGCTTGATCCGGGTGGGGATACCTGGAAAGAAAACTGACCAGCCGCAACTTATCAACTTCATCGCCATTGAGCCGGTGGTGGCTGGCTTCCTCAATCGATACTATCGCTGGGGATTCAGCGAACTCGAGCCGAGTCAGCTTGACCGCAACGAGCAGGGTAAGAGGCTTTGGGTGCACGTCCCAGGTGACGAGGATCAAGTAAAGGCCCTGGCGGGCGAACTTGAGACTCTCACAACAAAACCTCAACAAGTCGAACAGTTAACAGTCCGCATTGAAGTGGAAACCTACAATGCCACGGGAGCCAAGGTTTACCTGATTGCACGCATGCAGAGTGACATGCCCGAGGAGATTGCTTTTGCAGTATACCAGCACACAGATAGCGCGCCAGTGGAGGAATTAACCCTCACTGCCACTATGGGCAACTATGAACGGCTTCGCTATCTCTGGCTTCGAAACCGACTAGTCGACAGCCGCACCCTTTATGAGCATGACAGCCCAGATGGTTTTGGTTTCATGGAACGTGAGAATTATCCCCTGGTTGACATGTTACGAACTTGGGACGGGGACGCCATTGCGCTTTGCACCGCCAACGAGGAAAATCCGTCAGCCATCCAGAGCTTGGAGCCCTCTTTTTGGAATTACCTTTCTTCCAGACTTACGCAGTATTGGCGCGTTCCCGCCAAGGACCTTCAACCGGATTTGCGGGTAAGAGTCAATGGGCGCAACTATTACTGGATGTCACAGACCGCGGTTCCAGGCGGCGCTGCCTTCGAAAACTTCGAGATGCGCCAGCGATACGTTCCTGGTCAAGTGTTTATTGTTGGTATAACTAGGAAGGAACCTTGGGAGTTTCAGCCGCCGCTTCCGGGGCTTGCTAAGGTGCCGGGAGAGTGACGGTCGGTGTCCCTCCCTGTTGATGACCGAGTTTGACCCGGCGTACTGTGTCACGGTTCAGGACCAGCCGTAACAAGTCTGTGCCCTGTGTGCGGCGAGTTGAGGCCCGACCCAAGATTACGGGTACGAGAACGTTGACGTTACGAAAACGCAAAAGGGAGCCGAAGGAATGGCAATGGCGCTACATCGTGAATGGCCAGCGAAAGTCGGACCTCATTAGTACTGTCAGGAAGTTGCCCTTAAAGGCCGACGCGGAAGGTGATTTGGAAGCTCGCCGGTTCAAACTCAACGCCACATCTCCGCACCGACGCTGCCTCTTCATTCAAGGCAGGTGACAATGAAGAGGAAGTTTGTCAGAGATGGCGAAAGACGGTGGGACCTATTCGGAATTAGGCGAAACCTTTCTTTGGACTTCTGTCGTGCAGCATGGAGAGAAGATGGCTCAACCGGCCCTCGGAGCTGGCGCGAGTTAGGACCGCGCAGAGTCCAATAAGAGTCCAATAACAGCGTCCCGAAATCGGCCCTTGTAGAATCAATAGCTTGGGATCGTCAGCATCGACACCGTCGACGCTAAATTTTGTATTTTCAATCTACGGTCAATTTCCCAAGCTGGACGTCGCGGGTTCGATTCCCGTCTCCCGCTCCAATCCTTTTCAATCACTCGCAGAAGCCCCCATTACGGTCTGCTCCAAATTGCTCCATTTACTTGACTCGCAGTGCCGATTCCAGGGCGTTGACCGCTTCCTTGCGCTGCCCGAGGCCGGTCTGCGTATAGACGTTGAGACTGACATCCAGTGAGTGCCCGAGCTGGTCGGCAACTACCTTCGGATCAACTTTCAGCTCCCGCATGCGTGAAGCGCTTGTGCGCCGCATCACGTGGAAGTTCACCCATTCGAGGCGCACGGCTTTCAGCTTAGGTGCAATCCACCGCCGCCAGCAGTTGCCCTTGGCAAGGGGAGTCTTAAGGCTTTCCGATGGAAAGACCCAAGCATCAGGTCCGGGATCGGCGGATAGTGCTCTCCACTTCGCTATCGCGGCCTGGAGTCCTTCCGATAGCGCAACGGTGCGCGCACAGCGATCAGTCTTTGGTGAGTCAATCTTGCCTCGATAGAGCCGCTGTTCGACCTCAAGGTGATCGGCCCTGATATGTCTCCACTTGAGGCCAAAGATTTCTCCGGGCCGCATTCCCGCCACGGTCGCGAGCATACAAATGGCGAGTTCTCGCGCCTCCAGAGCCGAGAATAGCAACATCTTACCTTAGAGTGAGCCGGCGGAGTCCACCAGCCACTTTTCGCCTTCTTTGACCAACTCGATCATCACTACAGATTCACCGCTGTCCATAGTGCGTTTGTACTCCAGGTCAATGATCTTGGGCATATTCGTCTTGACGCCCTTGTACTCCCACTTGGCATGGTGCTTCTCCAATTCTGCCCGGGCGGAGTCCCACCAGCGTTGGATCTTGCAATTCTTTGGGTTCTTGGCGAACTCATCGAGCAGTTTGGTTGACACGCGAGTTTTGTAAGCTTGAAAGTCGTTGTCAACGATGGCTTTGATGAAGGCGTCCGAGACGGATTGAGCTGGTTTTGTATCCTGCCCCGCAGCGAGGAGGATTCCAGCCATTGCCAAAACGACGCTGCCGCGAACGATGGCTCTCATTTTCAGCTCCTTTCCTCATGCACTTGAATAGATTCCTAAAGTCTATCCAGCTCTAAAGCTAAGAGCAATCAAATACTCCTAAATTCAGGGTTACCCCCGCTTTGTACGACCAAGATCCCAAAGGGCGAACTTGGAGAAAAAGGGTCAGGGCTTGGGACCCGTCCAAGCAACTCGACTGGCTCTCAGAGAATTACTATCGCGAGAAGATTCAGCCGCAACTCGCAAAAGTCACAGTGCCGGTCATCGCATCCATCCCAAATGATCCACTCTGCCCCGATGTGTATGGACCTTGAAACTGCCCTGCGCGCTCACAAGGGCGACCACCTAGAGCACGCGGACCGAAATTGCCAGGGGCAGTGAAACTGGTCCCTTCCGTAGGCGCCGGAGGCTCTGCGCCGACAACCCGGCGGGCCATTTCGTTGACGAGCGGTTAGGTACATATTTAGGAGTTCACCCGAAGGCCAAAACGGAAATCCGCTTAGATTTGAAGGATTGATCACGCCTCTGACCTGCGGTAACATTGAGCCCTAGTGGCACACATTTCTCGCGGTCGGATGTTATGAACTGCCTCAGCTCGGGGCGGCCGGAGTTCGCAGCCAGATTCACAGACTGTGGGTTGCGCCAGAGTCGCTTCGCTCCCTTCGCCACCGGCAGCGCGTCGGAAGATGCGAGCGGGTGCAATTCGGAATCAATGACCACCCTCGCCAGAATCGGGATGGTGACTCGTTTCAATGTGCATTCACTCAAAGTCCTGAGGAGGTCACCGACATGGTCTACCCCAAACCGTATCTCTGGGAAGAAAACAAAGCGCTCAGTTTCTTCGAGATTTACAGGAAGATTTGCGGCCACTATTCCGTCAACCCATTTATTTCTCGGGAGATGATTGCCCTAATTTTCTTTGAGGAAACCGGCTTTTCCAACGTCCGTCAGAATCGGGGAACCGGCCCAGCCGTCGGGTTTGGACAAATGGAGATCTACAATCACGACAAGATCCCATTCTTCGAATGGCTTGGATTCAATTCCAACAGGTGGGACCGAAAGAGCCCTCTACGACTTATTACTCCTGAGCAAATCACCAACGATAACGATCTTTCAGTCAAGATCACCTGCAAATACTTTGACTGGCTGCTTGGCGTCAAAGGTAAGTCGACCATGGGCGCCCTCGAAGCGCAGACCGGCGGCGGAGCAAACCGCACCATCATTCCCTGCTGGCTCAATGCGGAAAGGGAGCTCAAATCCGTAATTCGCTCCGGCGACCGAATGAAGTTAATCAGAGCGCTCAACATGGCGCGCAGCGGCGGACCGCATCCTAATCCCATTAAATACGAGTGGTATCAGGCTTATTGGGAGTTCACGGTCCCGAACAATCCGCAAGCTTGGAGAATCGCAGCCTAAGCGGCCTAGCCACCGAAATGTGCCCGGAATCCCTAGCCATTTGGAGATCACGTCAGCGCAGCTTTCGACGGGCGGTGCAGTCAGCGGCCTTTCCGGTCCGCCGTGGAGAGCCGACGCCCGTGCCAGTTTAGGGCTTCGTTCCTGGAGAAACAAACATGCCTCATCTGTCTTTTGCGTAAACACGTACCCCTCCCGTCTCCCGCACCATCCCTTTCGATTATTTCAACAGGTATTTCTTGTTCTTCGCGCTCTGATTGCGAATCCTACTGCAAAATAAAGGAGGCTGTTTCCTCAGCGGTTTCGGGCCCTTGTTTTACGATGAAGCGAACTGTGAAGTTGCCCGGTTCGAGCCGCTCGAGTGGAGTCATGGCAACGTAGGGAATGCGGCCTTCCTTGTCCGGGGCGCCCAGCGGCGGCACGCCCGTCCCCAAGACCTTGCCATCCCTGCTAAACTCCATCACCAATTGTGGAGCCGCGTCAACGTTCTTGTCGGCATAAATGACGAAATAAAAGGGCAGGGCACTGGTGCTCGCTTTCCTGACCACCGGATCGAGGGTCGGAGAAATCACCTTCGTCCCTATCAAGAAAGGATCGCTGTCCTCGGTCGAGGCCTCGCGTTCCTTCGTCGACCGCACGATGCTGACGCTGCTGATGGCGAGTCCTGAAGTCGCAGGCATCGTCACGCTGGTTTTGCTGGCGCTGATCTTGTCGCTCTCCCCGTCCTGCACTGCGGTTTCAAGCGCGTAGCTGCCCGGCGGCAAGTCGAAGTGTACGGTATAGATGAAGTGAGTGGTCTTAAGCGCCTCCAACCTCGCGGCCGGCTCGACGAGCGGGAGGTCATTCTCGAATTTTTTCACGACTTCGCCCTGTGCATCCTTCAGCAAAATAACGTAAGCCAGACGACCCTTGACATGCTCGGCGTCGCTCGTCTGAAAAGTCACGTTGGCGAGGGGCACATCCAGGACCACGCCGCACACGAGCTGATTGCTCAGGCCGCGAAAATGCAGGGCTGACGACGCGAAACCAAACGCCTGGGGCAGTTCGTGTGAATCCAAAGCCGTGAGGAGAGGAATCTCGAAAGGGTGGGGGGCCGTTCCGGCAGCGGCCATCGATGGCGGGAAAGCGCTGTATCCGGCTCTCGATTGGGCGCGCAGGTTGCCGGACGTCATCTTGACGGCGACCTTGTGAAACGCCCCATCATAATTGCTGATTTCGGGCGCGTAGGTGATCTCGTAATATGTCTGGATGTCCTCGGCCAGCTTGCGAAGTGGGCTGCGGAAATCATTAGTGTTGGCGATCAGGAAGCCCCCTGTGGAGTCGGCGAGATTGGCCAGGGTCATCTGGTAATTCGCCCGCGTACTCTCGAGGCTGGTATCCATGAGTTGCGCCACGTCCTTACTGACCGGCTGGCGGCCCCTGCTACTTTGCTCGTCTCGGGAAGCTTGCGAGGCGCCGCGCAGTTGGTCAATCGCCTCCTGGTTCGTGCTCAGGGTGCCCAGGCCATGCGCGTCCACGATGTAAAGGCTCACATTCGATCGGTTCGCAGTACTTATAAGGTCATTGAACGCTGTTTCGAAACCTTGTGGAATTGTGAAACCCTCGGAAATATAGAGAATGGTCTTCCTTCCGGGCAGGCGATACTGCTCTCTTACCGCATCCGATAGGGCGGAGATTTCGGCCCGGCCGGATTCCATCATGGCGTTGGTCTGCCCGGTGTTGAGCGTTTGAAGCAGCATCCGAGCCAGGACGGGCTTGGCCGCGGGGTCGAGGTCCGCAGCCGCGCCGGCAGCGGGCGGCGCGCTGGGGGCATTCGCTGGCGCTTGAGCGGCCTGCCCAGCCGGATTGGAGCCAACAGTTTGTTCCAACTCATGGCGGGCGCGCTCAGTATCCGCGGAGAAATCGGTCACCTGGCTTTCCGTTGCCCGACCAATCGCCTTACGGAGAAGGTCGGGATCGGTGGTGTACGGCTGCAGAACCTCGAGCTTATGGTCGATGGCCATGATGGCTGTGTAGACATTGGGCGGAAGGTCCTGCTTCAGGAAATACTTGGCCGCGTCCTGGGCAAGTCGCCGGGCCTCCGTGCCGCTGCCCGTCAATAGGTTGCCCCGGTCGGTGCCGCTCGCCGTCAACGTGCTACCCCGGTCGGCGCCGACCGCCGCACTCTGGGGCGATCTAGAACTGCGAAACTGAAAGATCATCGTCACCAGGCGAGCTTGGCGGAGTGGCTCGAGCGGCACCCGCGCCCCGCATGATTTGATGGCCTCTTTGCCGTCGATAAGACGAAACGATGTGATCTTCTTCGGCTCCCCGTTATCAAACACCTGGAAATCTTCCGGTTTTAGATTCTTGACCTCATGCCCTTTCTTGTCGCGCACGACGACGTCGAGCACAACTTCCTCAGCGGCGGCTTTGACGACAGGCGCCGGCGCGGAAGAAGTCTGAGACTGCTGGGCACGGAAGGCCGGCCCCAGCCATATCACCAACAATGCGGCCCAGAGGCCCGCGGCGTAAGATTTCCTCGACATGATGTATTCCCTCCTTGCCCAACTTTCACGGGCGCGCAATCGCTGCGCGCAGCGCCTTCTGCATCGCCTCAGCGTGAAAGTCCTGTTGACTTAGTCCCGTGCCATAGCGGACGCGGCCGTCGCGGCCGATCACAAAGGCGCGGCTCGGCCAGGCCGCGTAAGTCGCCTCCGCGCGTCCGTCCATCCCGTCCACGAGCGCGGGAAACTTCAGGTGGAGTTTCCGCGTGCACATGACGGCGTGATCTACTTTGTCCTCCATCGTCAAGGCGGGAGCCACCGTGATTCCCTCCCTTACATTCCGGGTACTTTGCCAGTCGCCCGTCGCATGGGCTTCCCGGATGTACACGAGAAAGAAGCGCGCCTGCTCGCCATAGTGCTGGAACATCGCGTTCAGCGCCTCGGCGGAAGCACGTAGATTCGGGCACGAATAACTTCCGAACGCCAGCACCACCGGGGTCTTACCCCGCAGATCGCTCAGCCGCACCCGGCGATTTGTTCCGACCTCCGACAGATCGAAATCGGGGGCGAACGCGTTGATCGGTGGCCCTCCTTCCTTTGTCGCTGCTTCCCGCTCGAGGCGGTCCACCAATGCGCGCTCGCGCGCGGCCTGGGACTTCATGCGGAGCCGCGTGTAAACAGAAAGCAATTCGCGGTGAGCCTCCAGAGAAGCCGGGACGGCCCGCGTAACAGCTTCCAGTCGTATGCGGGCATCCTGCAATTTTCCCATCCCGCTGAGGCATTCGCCCAAGGCTAGTCCCGCCTCGATGGAATCGGGGCGGCGGCGTAGCGCGGCTTCAATCCGGGGCGTCGCCTCGGCGTACTGTTTGGAGACGATTAATATCTGGCCGAGCGCCAGATTGGAGGAGTAATCGTTGGGATTCTGTGCCAGCTCGCTGCGGAGGGCAGCCACCGCGCCGACGGGATCTCCCGTATTCAGCAGGGCCAAACCGTAATAGGACTGGAGTTGAGGCAGCTTGGGATTGAGTTCAACGGCCCTGGCTAACTCCTTCACGGCCGCCGGGAAGTCGCCCGATTCAAAAGACTGCGTGCCAACAAGAAAGCGCGCTTCCGCGCTGTCGCCGTTGCGGAGAATCTTGTCGAGCAGGACCTGTCCTTCCGCTGTGTGCCGCGTGCGGATCAATGCCGTGCCCAGCATGTAAGCCGCGGCGAGATCGGAAGGGTTCTCACGCTCGACCGGCTGCAGGAGTGAGATGACTTGGTCATACTCGCCCGATTGCAGCTCGCAATCCGCAAGCAGCAGGGTGATTTGCTTCTCCTGGGGCGCTCCAGCATGCAGCGCCGTCAGTTTCTCGGCAGCCTCGCGGACCCGTCCGCTCTTTTCGTAGGCCAGCGCCAGATTCATGCCAATGCGCGGATCACCGGGAAGCAGCTTCTCCGCCTCCCGGTATTCTTCAATCGCCTCGTCGTAGCGGCCCAGCTTGACAAGAGCCGCGCCAAGATTCGAGCGCGCCGCCGGCTCATTGGGGCGGAGCTTCAAGAAGGCCCGGTAAGCGTCTACCGCCGCCGGATAATCGCCCGCCTGCTGCAACTGCACGGCCCGCTGCGCAATCGCCATCGCCTCATCCGCAGCCTGGGGGTAGGCCGCCCTCGGCACGAGGGCCGCCAGGAGAAGAAGCGCGGCAACTGCGAAATGCTTCATGGGCTCAAACGAGGCGAATACAAAGATCGCGTTCTGGATCGGTCGGTAAGAGCTGCGGGTCTCGGTCGGGAATTTTCCGCTGTGCTCCGACGCGGCCCGCCGAACAGGGCGAGGGGCAAATCAGGCTTTGGTGATTCCTTTTCCTTCCTCGATCGTAATGTAACGATCAATGGGGAGACGGGTGAAGCGATCCACGCGGGTACTGGGCCCCGGCCATTTGACTTCCACCCAATCGATTCTCGTCCGGCTGCCGATTCCCAACACGAGCCTCGGGTCATGGCAGGAGAGATAGCCTCCGCCCGCCACCTTGTAAACGTGCCGCTTCAGATCGCCGGCCTGCCAGGTCACATTTGCACCCACGGCATCGGGATTGGCCACGGTGCCTTTAAGCTGAAGACCCAGCCAGTGATTGAGCTTGCCGACGTTGTTCCGGAGCAAGAGCGGGGCTCCGTCGTTGAGAATCATCAGCACGTCCACACCGCCATCGTTATTGAAATCGCCGATCGCCAGGCCCCGCGCGGCAAAGTGCTGCTGGAAGACCGGCCCGCTCTGGTCGCTCACGTTTTGATAAGTACTGCGGAAGCTGCCTCCCAGGTTTCGCCACAGCAGGGGGTTTTCCTCATACTCGATCTCGCTGTGCAACTGGTTCACTTTATTGTCGGGGTGGCCGGAGACAATGAAGATGTCCATATTCCCGTCGTTATCGTAGTCGAGGAACTTCACGCCCCAGCCGCTCATGCTGCGCACTTTCATCCCGATGCCGTTGGAAACCGACTGGTCGTCGAAGGTTTCATCGCGGTTGTTGTGATAAAGGGAAAACATTTCCTCATCGACATCGGTCAGGAAAAGGTCCATCCAGCCATCCTGATCGTAGTCGGCGGAGTCCGCGCCCATCCCCGACCGCACCCGGCCATCGGCGCTGTAACCGACGCCGGATTGAAGCCCGATCTCCTCGAATTTCCCATGGCCGCGATTGACAAAGAGGAAACTCGCCACCATATCGTTGGCAATGAACAAATCCATCAGCCCGTCGTTGTTGATATCGGTGGCCACAGCTCCCCAGGCGATGCCGTGGGCACTCGCAATCCCCGATTGCTTGCTGACGTCCGTAAATGTTCCGTCTCCGTTGTTGTGGAAAAGCCAGCTTGGCATGGGATCGTACACGTTGGGGATGCAATAGTAGCGTACGGTGGTCCCGCCAAAGCCGCAGAATTTATTGTTCGACTTACTAAAGTCCACGGACCCGCACACAAAAAGGTCCAGGCGCCCGTCGTTGTCATAATCGAACCAGAGGGCGCTAGCACACAAACCGACCGCCCCCACGCCCGCCTTCTCGGTAACATCAGTAAAAGTCCCGTCGCCGTTGTTGTGGTAGAGAATGCAGCGCCCATATTGCGTTACATAGAGGTCCGGCCAACCGTCGCGGTCGTAATCGCCCACGGCCACGCCCATCCCGTAGCCGCCCCCCGCCACTCCGGCTTTTTCGGTGACGTCCGTGAACGTGCCGTCGCGGTTGTTGTGGTAGAGCGCGTTGCGGAGAGGAGGATCGGGGTCGTAGAAGTCGCACTTGCCGCTGTTCACCAGGTAGATGTCCATCCAGCCGTCGTTGTCATAATCAATGAACCCGCCCCCGCCACCCAGAGTTTCCGGCAGGTAATATTGCGGCGAGCGCGCGCTGACATGTTCGAAGGTAATCCGGCTGGTCGAACTCGGGATCACCTCAAAAGCCGGCAAGCCATTCAGCGCCTGGGGGATGGATGAGCCTGACAGATTCAGAATGCGCCCGGAGAGGCCGCAACCCGCGAGCCCCGCCAAGCCGATCGCCTTGAGAAACTGGCGGCGCGAGCTTGCCGCGCCGTTCGTTTTTCTCCCGCTACTCATTCATTACAGCTCCTCAAGCAGGGATTCTTCGCGGCATTGATCAAGGCGAATTCGCTGGCTCTTCCTTTGTGACTTCCTCCGCCCGGGCACGCTTCTGAGCCTGGATTTCGGCATTCAGCTTGGCGACGATGGCTCTCTCGCGATCACCGTCCTGCTTCATGTGGAGCCGGTAATAGAGCCTCGCCAGCGAAACATGGGCGTCCAGAAAATTCGAGTGGTCTTTGAGCAAAGCTTCGAGCGACTTCCTGGCCTGTTCGAGATACCCTGTTCCGATCTGGACCATCGCGAGTTGATAACGGACCGCCGGCTCGCCCGGCCGCACCTGGAGGGCACGAGTGAGGAAAGGGACTGCTTCCTTGTATTGCTCACTCTGATTCAGCAGAACGCCGAGATAGAGATTGGAGCCAAATTCGTTCGGATCGATCGCCAGCTCTTCGCGAAAACACTGCATGGCTTCATCGCGGTGGCCAAGGGTCAGCAGCGCATTCCCGTAGAGGTAATGCGCCATGGGCAGCTTCGGGTCGAGCTTGACGGCCACAGACAGTTCATCGACGGCGCCCGAGGCGTCGAAGACCGCCAGACGCGCGGCGCCGAGCATCAGGTGAGCTTCGGCCGAATTGCCGTCGCGGAGGATTTTGTTGACCAGGACTTCGCCCTTGCTTACCTGCCCGTCGCGGATGAGAGCCATCCCCAACAGGTAAATCAACCCTCGTTCTTCCGGGTGCGCGGCTTCGACCGGCTCGAGAAGCTCCACAGCCTTCTTGAATTCCCCCAACCGGAAGTAGCAATCCCCCAGCAAAAGGGCGATTTTCAGGTTTCCGGGGTCGGCGGCATGAAGCGGCACGAGTTCACCCGCAGCTTCGTTGAGCTGCAGGGCTTTGTAGTAGGCCAGCGCGAGATTCAGGCGGATTTGGGGAAGGGGCTGTAACTCGAGCGCACGCTTATACTCGACAATCGCTTCCTCGTACCGTCCGGCCCCCACCAGAGCCGCCCCGAGGTTCGATCTGACCGGGGCCACATCGGGATACTGTTTCAGGAACAGGCGATAATCTTCAATGGCCTGGTCCAGTTTGCCGGCCTGTTGAAAGGACTCCGCCTCCTTCAGCAGGGCTTCGGGGGTTCGCTGAGTCTGCGCGGCCAGACTGCCTGCCAGCAGCGGGATTACCAGGAACGCGCACCGGAGCGGCTGACTCAAGAAGACCAACACGCACTCTGAGGAACTACTGCGCATCACCTTACTCTGCCCAAAGTATATCCGAGCCTTTGCGGTCCGCAAAAGCACAAAAGAATCGCGAACTATGTTCCACGATCTGAAGCAGTTGCACGTTGGGCGGCCCCCTTACGCAGGCCCTCCCACTTGCTCAAGCATCGAGCAACGGGATACCCCCTAATGCTCGAACGCCCGCCAGAGTCGGACGGGCACACGCTGGCGGTCGGGAGCCAGGAAGTCGAATTTCCATTCCAGCGGAATGGACTGCGGGGGGAAGCACTCGCGCTCATCGCAGGCCTGAAACTGCAACGATCCGGAAGCCTGAAACCTGGGAGCGGAGTCCAGGCAAGACTTGCGAAAGAGCTGAAACACCGCGGGGTTGGAGTCGTTCAAAAGCGGCTTGATGATGAGTTCGCGCGTCAGCCTTAGCGTGCCCTCATAGACGGGCAGCTTCTCGCTACTGAACGCCAACTGTTTCCAGTGAGGCGCAGGGTAGACCACGTCGCCGATGATGGAACATTCCGATGCATCCATCTGCCAGGTGATCCCGCGATAGCCTCCGGTCACCTGCGGGCTGTAGACGTGCCATCCCCGCGGCAGTCGAAGTTCCAGGCCAATGTTCAATCGGGTGCCGAGACCTGTCAACGAATTGCTGGCGGTGGCAACGACCTGGAGCTTGCCGACCTCCAAGGGCCGCCGGCTTTCGCTGACCATCGCGCCGAGCGACCGCTCCAGGATGCTGTTGCCGGTGAACCGGAGTTCCTCGTGCTCGGACACGAATCGCCAGTGAACTATCCCATCAGGACGGAGAACGAAAACCGCGGAATAAGGAATCCCATAGACCGGGACCGCGCCGGAAGAATCCACGTCAATCGCGGCCTCCTTGCCGTACCTCCGATCCTCGACGCCGAAGGCTCGAATCACCACCGACTCATGATCGGATAAGAGGGGGAAAGTAATCCCTTTTCGCGAGGCAAAATCCGCAAGTACTGCGGTGCTGTCGTAACTGATGACCGCGAGGCCCAGGCCGGCGCGCTGCAATACAGGAAGATCGCGCTGCAGCTCGACGAGCTGCCCCTTGCAGAACACTCACCAGTCCGCGGAGCGGATGAATACCAGAACCAGACCGCGAGGGCCCATCAGCGACGCCGGCTTGCGCATTCGGTGCACCTGATCGCGCAGTTCAAAAGCCGGTGCTTTCGCTCCTACGGAAATCCCTATGCTCGAAGCGTCCAGGAGCCAACTGGCTTCTTTGCCCCATGCGATATTCCCCGGCATGATGGCCAGGAGAGCAGCCAGCGTCAGAAGCGGTTTCGAGCGGCGGACGCACGCCGTCAGGATACTACACGGCCTGCTCATGCCGCCTTCTCCCAGTGGCTGGTGGCGGGGGCCTGCCATGCGAGGTCGCCAGACCAAGCCAGTTGGCTGCCTTCGTGGCTCGCGTCGTTCGTAGGATTGAGGCACCCTTCTCTGGTCCATGGGTCGTAAGCTGGTGATCGTAACACCGCGGCTAATCCTTAGCCAAATAGTTTGACCACAATGATCTTATGGGATGCAGGCGGGCATCCAGCCCACTGCGGTTGGTCGCGCCCTGCCATTACGAAAAAGGGCCGTCCCTTGCGGGACGGCCCTTTCCGTATTCTAGCGGCCTATCGAGCGGAATCAGAACATGAACTTGACCGCCATCTGGATGATTCGATGACCTTGCTTGTCCGTGGCAGAGCCGTAGAGCGGGTTATTCACCTGCCGCGTTGTCCCGTCGAAGCTAAGGCCGAGGTTCGCTACTCCATTGTTGGGGAAGGACCACTGCGGATGGTTCATGAAGTTGTACCCGTCAAATCGGAACTGCAGGGTTTTACTCTCAGTGATCCGGAAGTTCTTGAAGAGCCCCAAATCGGAGTTGAAGAATCCCGGCCCGTATATGGGCGGCAAGACCGTCGGGCCATTCACGCCGATTTCCGTCGGCACGGCAAAACAACTCGGGTTGATGTACTGGTGCGGTCCGAGACCTGACCTGGGATCACACGTGACGAGCGGTTCCAGGCGAATGTTCGGCGTGCCCAGCAGCGAAGTGTTGCTGATGTTGAAGTTGGTGCCGGGAACCTTCGCGCTGTTGAGGTTCATATTGAAGTTCTGATTGCCGCTGAGGCCCCACAGGTTGGCGCCGCTCTGGAGTTGCGTAATGCCCGAGAGTTGCCAGCCATTCACAAAGCCGCCGAGCACCTTGTTCTTGGCAGGGTTGGGCAACACGATCGAATACGCGGCGTTGAAGATCTGGGTGCGATTTGAAGGCAGCACACCATAGTTGTTGGCCAGATTGAACGGGTCGGCAAGTTGGCCCGAACCCAGAATGCCCATCGCCTTGCCGTAAGTGTAGTTGAAGTTGAGGCTATACCGTCCTTTGTTGCGGATCCAACTCACCTGCAACGAGTTGTAGTTTGAATACCCGTTGCTGGTGGTGAGCCACAAGTCCCCGTAGCCCAGGAGCGGACGGAAGTTGGCGCTGTTGAGCGAGTTCGGATCCACCCCGCCGTTTTTCGACGAGAGCATCGCCCCGACGGGGATCAGGTTGATGTTCATCGTGTTGAAGCCCAAGCTGCCGCCGTTTCCTGCGCTGGGGATATCGCGGGTTCGGTTGCCGACGTAGGAAACCTCCAGCAAGCTCGACCAGGGCAACTGTTGCGAAACAGTGAAGCTATAGCTGTCCGTGTACGGCTGTTTGTCGTCGGTGCTATCCACGGCGGAAGGACCTGACGGCACGGCGCCGAAGTTGACGGTGTCTAGTCCGGCAGCGGTTGGGAATACCGACGACGGGTTAACGAGAATTGGTTGGTTGGTCCCGCCAGGCAGGGGGATGTTATTGTCGAAACCGGTCGACGTGACCCCCGCCGAGGCATCCAGGCCATTGGTGAACTGACCGGCGTGGAAGAAGTACCGACCCCAGCCACCCCGTAAGACGGTCTTGCCCGTCCCAAAGAGGTCATAGGCGGCGCCGAGGCGCGGCTGGTAGAACGCAAACCGTGTGGGGAACCCACCCAACGGCACGCTACTGTCCTTCTTGTTCCATTTGAATCCGCAGTAGGTGGGCGAAGCCGCACAACTCGCGTTATAGGCTGAGGTGTCGAAGATCGAGAAGCCGAATCCCAAGCGGTCAGCCCAGGGCTGGAAGTGCGTGAGGCGGAGGCCGTAGTTAACGGTCAGCCGCTTGGTCACCTTCCAGTCATCCTGGACAAACGCCTCGTAGGTGTTATAGGCAATGTCGTTAATACGGTTGAACGAAGCCTCATCATAGTGGGAAGCGATCCCCAGAACCATGTCGGCGTAGGAATCTCCGGTGGTGTAATTTGTGTTTGAAGAAACGAAGTTGAGTTGGCCGTTGGTATCGTTGTTGGCGGGCTGAGCGTTCCGGATCCACTCCCAGAAGAAGCCTGCTTTGACGGTGTGGGTTCCGACTACCTTGGCGAAGGTGTCACTGAAGCTGGGCATGTACTTGTTGGCATACAGGCCCGACGTGGGGCCGCCCGCTTCGAAGCCGCCCGGATTGAACACCAGCGCCGTCTCGCCTCCGCCTTGTCCGAAGGATGGGATTTGGACAACCCCGTTCTTGAAGAGGCCCGTCAGGTCATAGCCTACCTTTGTACGGTCCACTTTCGAGGGGTCCTTGAAGACATTGGGGAAGCCGATAAACGTGTAGGCGAAAACGAACTCGTTGGTCATGGTGGGGCTAAAGACGTGCGTCAACGAGGTCGAAATGGAGTCGGAGCGGTTCTTGCCCAGAATAGGCGTTGGGTAGGGGACCTGGCTGCCGCTGCGCCACCAGAGACCGACCGGGAACTGTTGCGTCTCCCGTTGCAGGTTGTAACGGACGAACAGTTTTGTACTGTCGCTGATGTTGTAGTCGATGCGCGTCGCCCACTGAATGTTGTTCTGATTGAACACTTCGGCTTGTACGTAGTTGTAGCCGCCGGTTATGCTGGGATCGGCGTTGACGGGGGGGTACAGCTTCATCAGCGCGAGCACGTTGGAGTTAAGCATGGACGGCGGGATTTGCCCTCCCGGGAATTGCGACAGGCCGAAAGCGTTAAGGCAGGGCGTGTAAGGAGTCGCGCCGGGCGTGCAGTTCGTGCCCACGGGCGCGCCGGAAGCCGTGATGTACCGGTTGGTCGCGTCCCCGATTTTCTCCAGCTCGCCCGTCGAGAAATCCCCGTTGAGCATGCCGGGAGTGGGGACCGTCGCGCGCAGCAAGCCGGTATCCAGCACTTGGTAGAAGTATTCGAAGCCTGTGAAGAAGAACAGCTTGTCGCGGTTCTTATTGAAGTCGGTGTGCGGAAGTAATATGGGACCGCCAATGGTGAAGCCCGGGTAGTAATACTTGTTCGCCGGCTTGGGCGCGCCGTCCTTGTTGTTCAGCCAATCGTTGGCGTTCAGGGAGTAGTTGCGCGCATAGAAGAACCCTGAGCCATGGAACTGGCTGCCTCCCGCTTTTGTCACCGAGCTGATGACGATGGGGCCTTTCTGGTTCTCGGCGCTGAAATTCGAAGAAAGTACCTTGAACTCCGAGAGCATGTCCGAGTTCGGATTGACGGGCGTGTCGCAGTTGCAACCCGGGTCGGAAACATGCGCCCCGTCCGCCGTGATGTCCAGGGAGTTGCCCGGGAGCCCGTTATAGGTATACGCGTTGTTGAGCGGGCTCTGGCTGCCCGCGTCGCCGTTGGCGTTTATGCCGATGACCTCTCCGGTGTAGTTCGCCTTGTTCGAGGTGGAGTTGTTAATGGCGAATCCCGGCATGATCTTGATAAACTCGGCCGCGTTGCTGCCCACCTGTACGTAACTGTCCAGCTCTTTGGTGGTTAGCGTTTGCGACTTCTCGCCAGAATCCACCGGCACGATGTTTGTGACCGCACCGGTAACCTCAACGGTTTGGGCGGCCGTGCCAACCCTGAGTTCGACGTTCAGATTGCGTTTATCGCCGCCCAGGATCTGCAGACCCGGGGCCTCATAGGTGGCAAAGCCTTTCGCCTCGACTACCAGCTTGTAGGTGAAGTTGCCGACGGCTACAGAGGCAAAGCTGTAATACCCCTCTGCGTTGGTGACCGTTTCGCGCGTCGAGGCCGCTTGCTCGTTAATCAGTTTTACCGTGGCGCTCGGCACCACGGCGCCTGAAGGATCGCTCACCACTCCCGTCAGCGTGGCAAACAGCGATTGCGCCTGCAACTGCCTGGCAGGCATTGCTAGGAGGGCGAGTCCGAGGAGGAAAAGCATCCAGGTTTTCAGCCCTGGCATTGCCACTCGCACTTCCAGTTGATGGGATGGTGCACCATTCGGCATCGGAGCCGAACCATCTCGCATAGACCACCTCCCAAATTTAATCGTTTGGCCCGAGGATCCCGACGCAATCAATCAAAGAAAGAGCTTAGGTAGCTAGTTGACCTTCGTCCGCGATGCTCAACTCTTATCATCCTGTGGGGGGATAGTATAGCCATGAATTAACATTGTCAATGTATTATTTACTGTTTTCTTTCATAGTAGTACGGCCTTTTTGCCCGTTCGATGTTCTCGACTAAATGTTCCCCACCCTGGTTGGCAGATTGCTCCCCCGAATCCTGCTCTGCGCCGCAACAAAGGAAGGAACGCGACGTGTTTGGCCTCAGGCGACAAGGTGCTTTAGGATTCACTGGAGATGCACGTGGCAAACTGACCCATGCCAAGAACTGAACAGCAGGAAATCAACTCCTGAAGACTATCTAAAGTAAGCGCTTGCCATGTTGGGCTGGTCTTGGAGGGAGTCCGCCTGACGGTTCTGGAGTGCAATCCCACGAGTTGTGACGTCCACCCTGAAGCTCTGGCTGCTCCAGTTAGCCAATCAGCCCTCACCGATCGGTCGGTAGTACTCCATTAAGCGCGCCCTTCGCGATAAATATTGAGAATTGACGCGTTGAGAGTCGCCGGAAATCAACGCCCGGGATGCCATCTTTCTTGTTTTCAATCTGCGGTCAATTTCCCAGGCTAGTAGTCGCAGGTTCGAGTCCCGTCTCCCGCTCCATATTTTCAGGAACCCCCCCCCATGGGCATGTTTACTTTGCACCCGGCGCGACCCTTTGCATGTAATCCCGCAGCAAGACGAACGTATAACCTTGTCGTTTCCATTCCGGGATGAGGGTTGAAAGGACTTCCACCGATAGCGGCAATTCGTGGAAAACCAGGATGTGCGTGTAGACGCCATGCTGCTCGCGCTGCGCGATGCGTCGAAGCACGTCATTGCGCAGAGTGCGCTTCGCGCTGTCCGACGAACCGCCGTGCGCCCACAAGGCGTAGTCTCCGGAATCCACATCTTCGAGGGTCGTGGGCTCATGTACGCCGCCCACGTTCTTGCTCATGACGTGATACCCGCGGGCTTCGATCTTTTCGCGCAATTCCTCCCAGACATCCCAATCCGGCGGACGAACGTAGCGGGGCTTCACACCAGTAACCGATTGAATGATGCGCGAGGCACGATCGATGTCATTCAAGACCCATTCTTGGCCGCGGCGGCGGCTCATCCGTCGGAAATCACCGTGACCGTAGGTGTGGTTCTCGATTTCATGGCCGCGGCGGTGAACTTCCTCCGCGGCTTGGCGGCAATTGATCCCCACATCGATTTGTCGGCAGAAAGCGTTGGCGGTATCGGCCAGGCGGTAGCCCATCTCGAAGAACGTCGCCTTCACGCCCTCGCGATCCAGCAAATCGAGCAGGCTGGGGGAGAATGTCCCCGGCCCGGTCTTGTGGCCCATCAGGACGTAAGGTTTGGGGCCATCGTCAAACGTCAGCGCGATGAGCTTGTTAGCAGGTGCGTTGCCCGGCGTTGCGCCCGCTGCGAAGGTTGGCGACACAGTGAAATGGAAAAAGAGCGCGGTACCGAACAATAGCATCGCCCGCCGTCGAAAGCCGCTCTGCTCTGTCTTCGAAGCCACCGATCTAATTTACGAGAATTTGCGCCGCTGGCACAAGCAGGCGTTTGCCGGCGCGGGTCCCAAAATCTGCCTTTTCCAGTTGGCGCTGATTGATATAGACTCTGCGCGCCGAGCACTCCATCGTCCCGACGGGAGAATCCTATGCCGAACACTCAAGAAGTGATCGTAGGGATAGACATGGGGGGCACCAGCGTGCGGGCGCTGGTGGTGAGTCCCGCGAACGAAATTCTCGCCGTGGAGAAGACGGCAACCAATCCCGCCGCCAAGCCCGAGCGAATCATCGCCGACCTGGCCGCGCTGGTGGAGGACGTTCTGCGCGCGGGCAGCGTCAAGCGCCAGCAGCTTCGCGCGGTGAGCATCGGCTGTCCGGGAGCCGTGGATCCAGTGCACGGAATCGTTTACCACGCGCCCAACCTGGGCTGGGAGAAGGTCGCGCTCGGTCCCAAGCTCGGCAAGCTCCTGAGAACACCGGTGCTTGTCGAGAACGACGTGAACGTGGGCGTGACCGGCGAGTATGCGTTGGGGGCAGGTCAGGGCGCGCAGGAACTCGTCGGGATTTTCGTGGGGACGGGAATCGGAGGCGGCATCATTTCCGGCGGGCGACTCTACCAGGGCGCGCGTGGCGCGGCGGGCGAGGTCGGCCACATGATCGTGCAGATCGATGGCCCGCGCTGCGGGTGCGGGAATCATGGATGCATCGAAGCGCTGGCCAGCCGCACCGCGCTCGAGCGCGACGTGCGCGCCGCCATCCGGGATGGCCACAAGAGCATGGTCCTGAAACTGATGAAGGAACGCGGCAAGGACCGCATGACCAGCAGCATCATCCAGCGCGCCTTGAAGAAGCACGACCCCGTTATGCTCAAAGTTATGAAACGCGCGCAATATTACCTTGGCGTGATGGTTTCGAATGTGGTGAACTTGCTCGATCCGGATTGCGTGGTGATCGGCGGCGGAATCGCCGAGCGGCTGGGGGAAGAGTACGTCGCGCCCATTCGTAAGACCGCTTATGAGCATTTCCTGCGCCGCCACGACGCGGAGCGCGTCAAGATCGTTCCGGGGATCCTGGGCGATAACGCCGGGCCTCTTGGGGCCGCCGTGCTGGCGCGCCGGCGCCTCGAACGGGAATCGTGAAGGATGCCGCCGGAGCGGGTTCGTACGCCGTGAGCGACACGCGACGTCATCCGGCTCCGCAAAGTCAAGCACGGTAAACAATCTTGCAGTCACAGAAACCGCAACATGCAGCGCGCTGAATACGGCCGCATCACACTCCTGATCATTCTGGCCATCGTCCTCTATTTCGTTTTCCGCATCCTTCAGCCCTTTCTCTCCGCACTCGCGTGGGCGGCAATTCTGGCCACGGTGTTTTTTCCGCTTTACGATCGTCTGCTCCGCCGACTGCGCCGGCCGCGTCTGGCGAGCGGGCTGGCGTGCATCGTCCTCACGGTCGCGATTGTTCTGCCGGTTCTCTTACTCATCCTCCTCCTGGCCGGCGAGTCCGTCGGCGCCTACCGGATGCTGGAAGACCGCCTCAAGTCGGGTGGGCTCGACCACTTGACGAAGTTTCGCGACACCGGCGCCTACCAGTGGATTCTGGCCCGAGCTCACGACCTGGGCTTGCCCGAGCCGAACCTGAGCGCCGCGGGTATTCGCGCGCTGCGCGCCGTGAGTGAATTTCTGGTGAACCACAGCGCCTCTGTGCTTTCCGGTTTCACGCGCTTTGTGGTGAGTTTCCTCATCATGCTTTTCAGCCTCTACTACCTCTTTATTTACGGCCGCCAGATTCTCTCCGACCTTCGCGACCTGATTCCACTGCGGCCGGAGCATCAGGAGAAAATCGCCGAGAAATTCCGCGCCATCGCGCGGGCGACGTTCGGCGGGACACTGGCCACGGCGCTGATCCAGGGGACCGCGGGCGGCTTGGTGTTCCTGATCTTTGGATTGCCCTCGCCCCTGCTTTGGGGCGCAGTGATGTCGTTCCTTTCGCTGGTGCCGCTGGTGGGCACGGCGCTGGTCTGGGGCCCGGTCGTTATCTACTACCTCCTGACCGGCGCGATTTGGAAAGGCGTCTTGCTGCTTGTAATTTTTGGCGGCGTGGTCGGCTCTGTCGACAATGTCATTAAGCCGCTGATCATCCGCCGCGGAGTCGAAATCAATACCCTGCTGATTTTTCTCAGCGTGCTGGGTGGCGTTGCGCTGTTCGGTTTCTTGGGTTTCGTTCTTGGACCGTTTTTTGTCACCGTTTTTCTTCTTCTGATCGACATCTACAAGGCGGAATTCCGCGAAGAACTCAACGCGACGCCGGATCGATAAGGCGGCATGAGCGCGAAATGGCGGATGATGCTATCGAGCTCATCGATCTCGGAGTTGATGAGGCCGGCTGCCGGTTCGTCGAGCAGCAT
>JAIQGA010000020.1 GCA_020072925.1 Terriglobia bacterium
CCGGTTCCTGGTCGAGCGGGAAAGCGAGCGGGACAAGTTCAACTACGTCTTTGGCGGTCACCTCTACTCCGAGGCGGCGTTCCGGAAGGAAGTGGACTTCGCCATCGCGGGGGGCGCGGCGGCGGTGTGCGCGCCCGGGTTCGCGACCGAGTTCTACAAGCTTACCGACCCGGAGCGCTACCGGGTGGCGCAACTGCTGGTGGAGCAGACCGCGGGCCGCGTGCCGGCCATCGTCAGCACCGGCGCAGGTTCCGTGCACGCGACCGTGGAGTTCTCTCGTTACGCGGAATCGATCGGCGCGGACTGCCTGATGGTCACCGCGCCCAAGTGGTGCGCGCTGGGCCTGCGCGAGATGTCCACCTTCTACGAGTCGGTCTGCCAGAGCGTGAAGATCCCCGTGATGATTCAGGACGCCGACTTTACCGGGGGTGGTTTGCCGGCGAAGCTCTTCGTGCATCTCGCGGAGCGCTGCCCCAACTTCCAGTTTGCCAAACTGGAAATTGTCTTGCCAGGATCGAAAGCCATGGAGATTATCCAACTCTCGGAAGGCAAGCTTCAGGTCCTCTACGGTCTCGGCGGCGTGGCCCTGATGGACGGTCTGGCCCATGGGGCTGTAGGCGTGATGCCGGGTGCGGCTCTGATTGAAATCTACGCGCGGATTTTCCAACTCTACGATGGAGGCCGTCAGCAGGAAGCCAAGGCGCTCTTCTACCGCTTGCAGCCTTATTTGATTTTTGCCTTGCAGCATCTGGAATTGGCCGTGCACATCGAAAAGCGCGTCCTGAAGAGGCGCGGGCTGTTTCCTTCCGACCGGACGCGCGAGCCGACCATGCATCTGGACCAGGCGTACCAGAAGCAAATGGACGAGTTGGTAGAAGATGCCGTGCAGGTGTGCGAAGAAGTGCGCGCGGCGTCGGCGGCACCTCGCAAGGCGGGCGTGCCCGCGCAGTGAGCGGCCGAAGCTGAGCGCACGGATGTTCAGGCGGGCGGTCGGCTTGGAGCCGCGCCCGATTCCGCAGAGTTCATGGCATAATCCCCTCGCAAGCCGCGAGGCAGATCGCTTAACAGGTTGGGGAGAGCAACGCACGTGCTGATGCACCTCAGCTCGTTCGACTGGGCGATTATCAGCGCATATTTCCTCACCGTCCTGGGGGTGGGCTACTACCTCAAGGACAAGATGAAGACCTCCTCGGATTTCCTGCTTTCCAACCACTCCTTCTCCCACTGGATCACCGGCATCGCGTTCATGGCGGCCAACCTCGGTTCGCTCGAGGTGATGGGGCACACGGCGAACGGCGCCAAGTACGGCATGCGCACCAACCACTGGTACTGGACGGGCGCGATTCCCGCCATGGTTTTTCTCGGCCTCTTTATGATGCGCTATTACTACTCGAACGGTGTGCGCAGCGTGCCGGAATATCTGCGCCTGCGATACGACCGTCGCGCGCACGCCCTGAATGCGCTGAGCTTCGCCGTGGTCACCATCCTTATGTCGGGGATCAACATGTTTGCCTTCGCGGTGGTCTTCAACAGCATGCTCGGCTGGCCTTTCACCGCGAGCATCCTGCTCTCCACGGGCGTTGTGTTGATTTACACCTTCTGGGGCGGGCTTTCTTCTTCGATCTACAACGAGGTCCTGCAGTTCTTCCTGATCATTGGCGGATTTCTCCCGCTGTCGTTTATCGGCCTGCACGAGGTAGGAGGATGGAAGGGGCTCGTGGCGCGGCTTCCCGCCCAGTACATGCACACCTGGAAAGGCATGGACGGGGCCGGCGATCCGCTGGGCGTGAGTTGGTGGGTGATGGTGATCGGCATCGGGCTTACCGCAGCGCCGGCCTATTGGTGCACGGATTTTCTGCTGGTGCAGCGCGCACTCGCCGCGCGGAATCTGGACTCGGCGCGCAAGACTCCTCTGGTCGCCGCGGTGCCGAAGATGCTGTTTCCCTCGATTGTGACGCTGCTGGGAATGATTGCGCTGGCCGTCGGCCCCAACATTGTCAAATCCGACTATAACCTGGCCTTGCCCATGCTGATGGGACGCTACTATCACAGCGGCATGCTGGGCCTGGGCCTGACGGCGCTCCTGGCGAGTTTCATGTCCGGCATGGCGGGAAACGTCACGGCCTTCAACACCGTGTTCACCTACGACCTTTACCAGACCTATCTCGTCAAGGGTCGGCCCGACTCGCATTACCTCCGGGTGGCGAAGCAGGCGACCATCTGGGGCACGCTGATGAGCGCCGCCTCGGCGTACATCGTGCTGAACTTCGATAACCTGATGGACTACATGCAACTGATCGGCATTCTCTTCATTTCCCCCTTCTTCATCATTTTTTTCCTCGGAATGTTCTGGAAGCGGCCGTCCGCCTCGGCGGGGTTCTACGGCATGGTGGCGGGCGTGTCGGGCGCCGCCCTTGAATACGTGCTCTACCGGGCGCACGTCCTGAAATTCTCTACGCCCATGGCTTCGAACATCTGGACCGCCGTGTGGGGACTGGTCGCCGGATTGATCGTAATGCTGACGGTTACGTATTTCACGGACCCACCGCAGGAGGAAAAACTGAAAGGCCTGGTCTATGATTCGAGCAAGCACGAGAAGCGGAACGGGCCCTGGTACACCTCGCCGGAATTTTACGCGGTGGTGGTTCTGGCCGGATACATCTACCTGAACATCAAGTTCTTCTGAGGGGCATCACATGGAAGAAATGCCTCGGGCCTTGCATGCTAGGATTTTATCAGAATGGGAACTTGCCCGCCTTAGACATTACAGCATAATTTCTGCGCCCTCCGTCCTGCCGAAACGCCGAAGGGAGGTTTTAGCGGGACGCCAATTTACTCGAGGGCGTTTCCGCCGGAGAGGGTTGGGCGCCGTCGCGCGACCCCGGGTCGCTGGCTCCCGCATAGCCGAGCAATGCGGAGATCTTCTGCACCGTCTCGCGCGCCGCTGCCTTGCAGGCTTCCAGTTTCTGCGCCATGTGAATGGTGAGTCCTGAAATGCTCAGGGCGGCGATGACCTTGCCCTGACTGGCGAAGATCGGTCCGCCCACGCAGATAATCCCTTCGTGGTTTTCCTCGTTGTCCACGGCGACCCCTTCCGCCCGCACCTTCTCCAGTTCCAGTTGGGGAGGAGGAAGTCCATCCAAGGACCGAAACTGCTTCGCAGAGTTATCCGCGGGCGAGTTGGCCGCCATCTACCAGAATGTAAGTCCCGGTGATGAAAGAGGCCTCGTCAGACGCCAGAAAAAGCGTGGCGCGGGCGATGTCGTCCGGTGTTGCCAGCCGCTTCAAGGCAATGCGCTCGATAATGCCTTCACGCGTGGCCTGGGGGTCAGGCGTGCCATCAATAAACTCGCGCAACAGAGGTGTGTCGGTCGCGCCGGGTAAAACGCCATTAACACGGATGTTGTCCGGAGCACAGTCCAGCGCGGCGCCTCGCACGAATGCCAGGATGCCGCCCTTGGAAGCCGCGTAGCCCGAGCATGTGGGATAGGTCACCAAAGCGTGCGGGGAAGCGGTCAGCATGATGGCTCCTCCTCCGCGTTTCCGCATGTGCGGCACAACAGACTTGCAGAACAGGAACATCCCTTTGAGATTAACGGCCTGCTGGCGGTCCCACTCCTCCTCGGTCAGCAGGTCGAACCGGCGGAAGATCTGAATCGCGGCGTTGCAGCTCAGGATATCGAGTCCACCAAATTGCTCGGCGGTCTCGTCGACCGCGGCGCGCACTTGCTGTGCCTGGCTCACGTCAGCGGCAAAGAACCGCGCCCGGCCGCCGGCTTGCTCGATTTCCCTGCAGGCTGTGTTCCCTCCGGCAACGTTCTGATCCACAAGACCCACGGCAGCTCCCTCGGCGGCGAAAAGCTGCGCTGTGGCCCGGCCAATGCCACTGGCCGCCCCTGTGACCAAAGCAACCTTGTTCGCAAGTCGGCCCACTGATTTCCTCCTTCTGGCATTGCAGGCCCCGCAGTATACATAGAAAAGTAAGCGGATTCCATTCCGCGGCTTCCTCATGGAGGGTACGGCATCTTGAGTCCGGAACCGCTCACGAAAGGCTCCTCTGCTGTAGAATAGCGTCCCCTCCGCCGGTCGGCGTTTGGGAGAAAGTGGATCATTGCATGGTGACTTCGCGGGAACGTGTAAATTCCGCCTTGAACCACGAGGAGGCTGATCGCCTCCCCTTGGACCTCGGCGGAAGCGGCACGACGGGGATGCACGTGGACAGCGTTTACCTCCTTCGCCAAGCCCTCGGACTCGATCCGCCCCGAACGCCGGTTAAGGTCATCGAACCCTTCCAAATGCTGGGCGAGGTTGCGCCTGACTTGATCGCCGCGCTTGGAGTGGATGTGGTGCCCCTCGAGAAGCCAGTAACCATGTTCGGGTTCAAGAACGAGGGATGGAAACCTTGGACGACCTTTGGCGGAACGCCTGTGCTGGTGCCGGAGGGCTTCAATACCGAGCCCGACGCCAGGGGGGATATTCTCCTCTATCCGGAAGGTGACCGTTCGGCTTCCCCCAGCGGCCGGATGCCCAAGGGCGGCTATTACTTCGATGCCATCATTCGTCAAGGCCCGATCGATGAGGAGGCATTGAAAGTCGAGGACAACCTGGAAGAGTTCGGGCCCATTTCCGACCAGGATCTGGCCTTCCTGAAGGCCGAGGCGGAGCGACTCTACACCACCACCGATAAAGCCATTCTGGGGAGTTTCGGTGGAACTTCCTTTGGCAGTTTTTCCGCAACGCCCGGCGTGTCGCTGAAGCAGCCCAGGGGAATCCGCTCGGTGGAAGAATGGCAAATGAGCACGATTACGCGGCCCAATCACCTGAGGAGAATCTTCGAACGACAATGCGAGATTGGCCTGGCGAATTTGCAGAGAATCGCTGATGTTGTCGGCAATCGGATTACCGCCGTGATAACAAGCTACACCGATTTCGGCATGCAGACCGGACCCTTTATCTCCCCGCAGACTTATCGGACCCTCTACAAGCCATTCAACAAGGCTGTTAATGACTGGGTTCACAAGCACACTTCCTGGAAGACATTCACACACTGCTGCGGTTCGGTGCGTGACCTGCTGCCGGATTTCGTTGAGGCGGGGTTTGACATTCTGAACCCGGTGCAGACCTCCGCGGCGCGCATGGACCCGGTTGAGCTGAAGAAAACGTTTGGCGATGTTCTGACATTCTGGGGCGGGGGAATCGATACTCAACGCACGTTGCCCTTCGGTACGCCAACGCAGGTCCGGGAGGAAGTTCGGGAGCGGATCAGAATTTTTGGTTCAGGAGGCGGATTCGTCTTCAATCCGGCACACAATGTTCAGGCGCGCGCCCCGGTTGAAAACATCCTGGCCATGTACGAAGCCGTCAAGGAGTTTGGCCGTTACGAGGCTTAGAAACCCCAGGCAGTGGACCGCTCGGAGCGCCGACGCCCACGGCGCGTTGTATGTGCAAGGGTTGCTGCTGGAGGGTGAATGCAAGTCGGTTGAACCTCTGCCCCGGCGGGTGCCGGCGGTGACGTCCAAGCCTTGCAGCAGTTCGTGGATCAGATCTCCAGCGGGCGGTGACCGCGACCAAAGACCCGGTTTCTATTGCCGATTACCGATTGAAAGAGTGGTGCGCAGGTTCCCGCCCGGCTAATCGACAATCCGCAATTGAATATCGACAATCCCCGCAAAGCCCGAAGGGATCATTCATAATGCAGGGCAGTTGTAGGCTCCACGCGCGCGGCGCGGCGAGCCGGGAAGATGATGGCGGCGAGCGCTGCCGCGAGCAGTACTAGTGTCACCGCGACGAAGGTCAGGTTGTCGGTGCCGCTCACGCCGTAAAGCAGGCTGGACGCGAAGCGCCCCAACACAAAGGCTAAGGCGAGGCCTATCACCAGCCCTACGCCGGTCAAGGTCAAGCCCTGGCGCACCACCATCTTGAGCACGCCAGCGGGGTTCGCGCCCAGCGCCATGCGGATGCCGATCTCGCGCGTGCGCCGGCGCACCGAAAAGCTCATCACGCCATAGAGGCCGATAGCCGCTAATGTCAATCCCACGGTTCCGAACACCCCGAGTAGCAGAGCCGAGATTCGCGGTAGCAGCAATGATTTGTCCACGTGCTCCTGCATGGTCTCGACATTGAAAACGGCCAGGTTGGGATCGAGCCGGCCAATCTGCTCACGCACCTGGCGTACCAGTCCGCGCGGGTGGGAAGCCGTTTTGACCACAATCGAGATTCCAAACCAGCTCATGACTTTTTCCGGGTTTGGCTCCACGAATAGGTAGGCGCATGTCGAGGGTTTCTCGCCCAGGGTACGCGATTTGGAGTCCCGCGCGATGCCGATTACTGTGAAAGTTGTTTTTTCAGAGGCCATCGTCGAGAGCATGGTACGGCCGAGCGGATCATCCTTCGGGAACAACTGCCGGGCCATGGTCTCGTTAATGATGGCCACGCGCTCATCGTCGGTCTGGCGGTTGAAATCACGGCCGCGCAGGAGCGGGATGCCCATGGTCTTGAAGAAATCGCTGCCCACGTCGTAGACATCAGCGTTCACTGGCTGTGCCGAGCCCGCGTTGCCACCTCCGGCGTTGAAGTCGTAGTTGATCCCGCCGATGCTGAGCGGAATGCTGTCCACGTAACTCACCGCCTGGACTCCCGCGAGCGGCGAAACCCGCTCCCGAAGATCGGAGAGGAATTGCTGCGCCCTCTCGTGCGAGTAATGCTGAAGCTTCGGATCGAAGGCCATGAGCAGAACGTTTTCTGGCCGCATACCGAGGTCCATGGAAGAGGCGTTGGCAAGGCTGCGCAAGAACAGGCCCGTCCCGACCAGCAATACCATCGACAGCGCCACCTGCACCACCACCAGGGCGTTTCGCAGGCTAAGCCGCCCGACGCGGGTGAGGATTGTTGACTCGCTCTTGAGCGCCGCTACCAGATCCGGCCGCGTGGCCCGCAGCGCCGGCGCCAGTCCGAACAGCAAAGTCGTCAGTATGGCTAAACCCGCCGTGAAGGCCAGAACGCGCAGGTCCACGTTGAAGTCAAACAGCAGAGGGATGGGCAGCGGCAATTCAAACCTGGAAATGCCGCGCGCCGCAAATGCCGCCAAGACTAATCCTCCCGCCGCGCCAAGCAGCGCCAGCAACAGGCTCTCCGTCAAGAGTTGACGCACCAGCCGCCGGCGACCCGCACCCAGCGCCGTACGAATGGCGATTTCTTTCTGCCTCACCGTGGCCCGCGCCAGCAGCAGGTTGGCGACATTCGCGCACGCCGCCAGCAGCACCAGGCCGACCACAAACGTCAGGATGGCCATCAAGCCCACCGCCGGCTGGCGAATATCCCCAAACAGTCCGCCGGCAGTCGTCAAGCTAACCGCGCGCCGTGCGCAGCCCTTCCGGTCCTTGTGGTAGGTGTCATCGATCCGCTGGGTCACCACGTTCACTGCTGCGATGGCTTGCGTCCGCGTCACGTCCGGTTTCAGCCGGGCCATTACCAGCAGCCACTGATTGTTTCGCTCCTTGACAACGTCGAGCTTGCCAAGATCGGGCATGATCTGCCCGGCCATGGCGAGCGGCACCCAGAATTCCGGCAGGATGCCACGCGAGGCGCCATGAAAGCCGGCCGGGGCGACTCCTACCACCGTGTACCGTTGCCCGTTCAGGACCACCGAGCGGCCGACAACCGCGGCATCCGATGCGAAGCGGCGGCGCCAGAGATCGTAACTGAGTACTACCACCGCGTCGCGTCCCTGGACTTCATCTTCCGCCGGCACGATGAAGCGGCCCTGCTGCGGCTTGATGCCCAGAATCGAAAAGTAATTACCGCTTACCGCCTCTCCCCATGCGCGCTCGGGTTCGCCGGCTCCGCCCAGGCTGGCGGGGATGAAAGGAAAATGGGCCGCAACGCCCTCGAAAACGTCTTTGGTCTGGTCGCGGTAGTCGATGTAGTCGGGGTAGGAAAGGGAGCCTCGGCCTGAAAAGCTCACCAGCCTCTGGGGATCTCTCACGGGCAGAACACCCAGCATCAGTCCATTCACGATGCTGAACACCGTAGTATTGGCGGCGATGCCCAGCGCGATGGAAATGACGATTACTGCGGTGAAGCCCGGAGTCCTCGCTAAAGTGCGCAGCGCGTATCGCAGGTCCTGCAATAGGCTTCCCACGCTCAGCCTCCTTTGACGGTGACCACCGAGATTGTCGTCAAAGGATTAAACGCTGCGGGCTCGGGGAAAGTTCGCGGTCAACACCCAATATGTCCGAACTTTTTGCAGAATGCACGCCGTGTGAGACTGTCTGAGGAAACCATGATGGCTCACAGATGTTGTAAGAAGCCCTTGATCAACTCACCCATCAATGACGGTCAGGGTATCAGATGCCACCTCACTTCGATATCGCGCGCCAATTAACCCTGCTTGCGTTTTTCCTCGGTGGCCACGTTGAAGCGTTTGAAATTTGAATAGGAGTGGGAGTTCCGGAAGGTCTTCCCTTTCCATTGCACGGTTACCGTGACCGCCTGCGGCAGCCACAGCCCGGCGGGCGCGTCCTTGAAGCGGCTCTCACCGTAATGGATTTCAGTGGTCTGCCTGGCCAAACGGACTTTGGAGAGGGGCTTCAGGAGGTCGGTGCGCATGCGAATGATTTCATAATTCTGCGCATCCACCCAAGCCACGCCCTGAACCAGCGCAGGTTCGGAGACTCCGTTGACGATGATCATGCCCACCATTTTGGCTTTCTCGGGCTGTTGGGCGAAAGCGATGACGAACGTATCCCGCTCGTCGATGTGCTGGCGGCCGAGATAATGGTAACGCGCGTCACCCTGGCAGGCAGGATGAAAAACCACGGAGGCAGAGGCGAAGCCTTTGGTCCGCATCAAACCGGGGCGAGACTCCAGGGGGTGCACGGCCTTTCCATCCAGCGACGCGCGGTACTCGGTCAGGCCCAGGCCCCATTTCTCGGACTTCGCCATCAGCAGGTAATTGTCCTTCTCGTATTGCGTTCCCTTGACCTGTCCATTTGCCCCCAAGCTCTCCACGCGGATATCCTCTTCCGAGACGATGTCAGAGAAATTCCGGAAGAACGCTTCAACGTTTTCCCCGACCTTTTGAAGAAGGCCCGGGAGGGCGTCCTGGCTGGTGGCGGCTTCCAGGCCCTTGAGCTCGGGCATGGCCTTGAGCAAATCGGGAAGCGGTTGGCTCACCACGGACTTGACCTTGGCGAGAGATCTGACCTCCAGGCGTTGCTGCATCTGGAGGTAGGTCAAGCGGGCCGCCACCGGCAACGTGCGTACAGGTTGATTGCCGACATAGGTCCGCATCTCTGCTTCCGCGCTGTCGATATCGTTCGTCTCCAGAAGCGCCCGCGTCCGAAGCAAATGGGCTTCCGAAGGCGCGCCCGCCTGGATGGCCTTTTCCAAATACTCGTCCGCCGCTTCCCAGTTCTTCTGAAGAAGCAGCGTCCGCCCTAGCTCCTGAAGCACCACAGGGTCGGAGGGCTGGAGCTCGAGAGCCTTTTGAAAAAACCCTACGGCGTTTGGGTTCTGATTGCGCCAGGTTTCCATGACCCCGGCGATGTAAAGCAGCGTGGCTCGCTCCTGCGGCGACTTCCCGGAAGCCGTGAGCTTGTCGATCTCAATTTCCTCCAGATTGCCGCTCACAATGCTATCGGCTGCAAAATATGCGAGGCAAAGAAGCAGGCGGCAGTTGATGCAGCCCGGCTCCTTGCGTACGGATTTGGCCAGCGAGGAAGCGGCATCCAAAGGCAAACCCTCACGGAAAAGCTTTTCCACTCCCTTGTCGTAGTCTTTCAGAGCGGGTGCAGGCACTCGCCCCCGAGCTGCCGGCGAGCGGAAGCGCCCTTCCAAACTCGAAACCAGAGCCGCCGGAGATAGCAATTCTGAGTTCGCGGAATCGTCCCGGAGTACCACGGTAATTTCCCGCGTGACGTTGTCCTTGGCCGTGAAATCCGTCGATTCATGCGCCGTGAAATAGCCCTCTTTACTTGCCACGACGCGGGTATGAAGCGCATCGTATTGGGTAATGGTAGCCGTAACCTCCGTCGAGAATTCTCCTTTTAGGTTCGTCTCGAGAACCTGGGGTTTCCCGGCGCCTGTATCGACGCTGACTTTGGCCGCGCGAATGGGATCGCCGCGGAGCGTGGTGACGCGCCCGAAGATTGTCCAGACCCTTTCCATCCGGGTGGCATTTTGTAAGGTTAAAGACCTCTCAGCAAAATTCCCCTGCATGGCGAGGCCGAACTGCGGCCCCTCCGCGACACGCGGAAGCAGGATTATGGCGAGGAATACGAGAGGTGCAGTGGCTTGAACAAATAGAAGTCGTAGGCAAGAAACCCGGGAATAGCCAATTTTGATCATGACGTCCTTCCAGTGGAAATTCAGGTGCCAAGCATTGGGCGTATTCTATCACCCTCCGCGCGGCGCGCGTTCAGGAAACAACCCGCATTCACAGATTTTCTGGAGGACAAAATAAGGCAATGTCCCCACGTGCCGTAATGCGTTGGACCGCCAGATCGAAACTTTTGATTGAGACAAGATTACAGACCGCGGGGCCTACGGAATGTGTCCCACCTGACATCCACGGCAAACCTGGGCTGCCCTCAGGACCGCTTGATCTTTCACTTCAGGTTTCGTTTTCTGGTCTCCCTTTCGAGGGGCTCTCATGAACCTTTTTCTTGAAGGGTTTGTAGGGCGAAGTGATTAGACCTTCGCCCTCGCGGACAACCACAACCTGGTTTGCGCCTACATTTTTGAGGCGATCTATCTTGCCACTCGGCCAGGTAATCTCGATGACATCGGCTTCCGGATGTTGCCCCAAGCCGAAGTGCAGCCGAATGTCGTTGCAGGAAAGCCAGTTCCCGCCGGCGCGGACGCGATCGTATTGGACGAGGTCACCGGCGACGACCTTCACCCAGGCCCCAATGCCGTCGCGATTGCTTTTGGTCCCCACGGTGCGGATCTCCAACCAATGTCCCGCCGAATCGCCTCCCTCGTTGCGGAGCAGGACCGGGCGGGAGTCGATGTTGGTGATGGCGATGTCCAGGGCGCCGTTGTTGTCGTAGTCGCAGCAGGCGCCGCCACGCCCGCCCAGTTGAAATGCCGCCAGGCCGACTTCCTTCGTAACCTCACAAAACTTCCCGTTGTGGAGGTTCTCGAACAGTTGGGGGTTTTGGTGGTAATGCTCATCCTTGAACACACGATCGACTTCGGGGTAGAGATGGCCGTTGACCCAGAAGATGTCTTTCCACCCGTCGTTGTTGTAGTCCATGAAAAAGGTCGCCATACTTAACAACGGAATGGAAGGCTCTCCAATTCCTGACGGATAGGAAACGTCGCTGAAGAAACCTTTCCCGTCATTATGAAATAGGGTCTTATTATCGTTGGCATAGGTCGTAACGAACAGGTCGGTCCAGCCGTCGTTGTCATAATCACCGGGGGCAATACCCATGTTCGCCTGCTCGGCGCCTTCGCCGTTGTAGGCAATCCCGACGACGGCTCCAACCTCGTTGAAGGTTCCGTCGCCATTGTTGTGGTAGAAATAATTCGGTCCCGAGTCGTTGGCGACGACGATGTCCGGCCAGCCGTCGCCGTCCAGATCCTCGATGAGAACGGAAAAGCCGTAACCGAGGTTTTTGTCGACTACTCCCGCCTTCTCTGTGACATCCGTGAACGTACCGTCCCCATTGTTGTGATAGAGCACATCCGGCGCGCCCGGCAGACCACGCGGGCCGCAGGCCCGCATCACCTTGTTGCGATAGGTGCAGGTTGGCTGAGCGGGCTTGGGAGGATGGCGGAGGTCGAAATCAATGTGCCCGGCCACATACAGGTCCAGGTGCCCATCCTTGTCGAAGTCACCGAAGGCCGCGCCCGCGCTCCAGATCTGTTGGGGGGCGGAAACGCCTGCCTCGGCGGTCACGTCCGTGAAGGTCCCGTCGCCATTGTTCCGATAGAGGATGTTGGGGCCGTAATTGAAGATGTACAGGTCCTGATACCCATCGTTGTTGTAGTCCGCGGCCACCGCGCCAAATCCCCAGCCGTGTCCTTCGACTCCCGCCTGGCGCGTCACGTCGGTAAACGTCCCGTCGCCATTGTTTCGGAAGAGGTGGTTATGTGGTGGATTCTTGACACGGGAAGGATTCAGGAGATTATCGATGGTTGAGCCGTTGACGATGTACAGGTCGACGTATCCGTCGTTGTTGTAGTCGAACCAAACGCACCCGCTGCCGTAGACTTCCAGAATCCAGTTCTTTTCGGGGCTTCCACAGACCGGAATCGCGTTGATGCCGGCCTCTGCGGCGACATTGCGGAACGTCACTCGCGGCGGAGTTGCGCGAGCCTGACTCGCTGCTGCGAATTTTGCGTTGAACGATGTGCCCAGCAGGTTTCCCCAAAGCTGCCCTTTGGCTGCCGGCCACAACAATGGGGCACAAAGCGAGCGGAGAAAACGACGGCGCGAACTTCTGAACGAACGAACCAGCATCGGTTAAGAATCTCCCTGCAAATCCTTTTCTCTTCCGTCCGCCGGGGATTTGAGCGCCGGAGCCAAACTAAGGGGAAAAGGTCCGTGGTCTTTGGCTATCCTGCTTCTTCACTTCTAATGCATGCAATTTCTGGAAGGTGCCTCGGGCCTGTTCTGCCTCCGCGAGCTTGCCGAGCCTCCCGTAGACCTGTGACAGTTGCAGGTAGAGTTCGGCGTCTTCCGGATAGTCAGCAATCGATTTCTGCAACTCGGTCAAAGCCTCAGGATAGCGTTTCAACCGGATCAGACTTTGCCCGACACCGCGCACGGCGTCCATGTCGCGCGGATCGAGCTCCCTCGCGCGCCGGAAATTCCGAAGCGCAGCCTCGTATTGGCCACTGCGCGAGTTCAGGTCCCCAAGCCAGACGTGGGCCTCAACCAGCGAGGGATCCAATCGTAAGGCCTCTTCGAAATATCGTCGTCCTTCCTGGTAATGGCCGAGGTTCGCTAATTGATGGCCGATTTCATAATGCGCCCGCGCGTCGCGTGGATAAAGCTTTACTGCGTCGCGTGCCGCTTCCAGCGCTTTGTCGTAGGCCTTGTCATTCTGATAAGCCTCGATCAACAAGTATCTGGCCTCCAAGGCATCCGGCTTGAGTCGGAGCACTTCCCGGAATGTATTAATCGCATCTTGAAGAAACCAGCCTTGCAGGTATTGCTGGCCGAGAAGCATGAGGACGCGGATACTCTCAGGTTGAGCCTGCTGCGCGGCGCGCAGCCGCTCGATGGCTTCGCGATTTTGATTCTGGTTCACATAGATAATGGAGAGCACTACATTGGCTTCATAAGATTCCGGGCGAAGCGCCAGCGCCTTCTTCAAAGGCTCCTCGGCTTCCTGTTCTCGTTCGAGCTTTACGAGCGTTAAACCCAGGTTGTAACAGGTCTCATAACTACAGGGCCCGAGAGCCGCAGCCTTCTGCAACGGCAGAAGCGCATCCGTGTAGAGGCCTCCCTGACCGAGGATCACGCCAAGCCAGGTCATGAGTTCAGGGTCATCTCCGGATTGGCTCATCAGCTCCCTGCGCAGCGCCGAGACTCGCGGCGCATCTTTCTGACGGACGGCCTCGGAGAGCTCCAGGACCTTCTGGATGGACGACTGGTCCTTGCGCTTTAATCGCTCTCCGGTTGCGAACTCCTCCTCCGCCTCGGCCTTTCGCCCCATCTGCCGATAGATATTCGCGAGCTGGTAGTGAAGGGCCCCGTCCCAGGGAGTCTGCCGAAGAGCTTGCTGAATCATCGGCAAAGCTTTGTTGAGTTCTTTCTTTCGCGCGTATGCCTGGCCCAAGCGCGCATAGGTGTCGTAGATGACGTTGCCGGAAGCGAGGATCGCTTCATACAGGGTGAACGCCTTTTCCCTGGAACCTTGCATATCGAGCGTGAGCGCGAGAAAGTATTCAGAATAGACATTGCCGGGTTCCAGCTTCAAGGCAGTCTCAAATTCCCTTTGGGCAGCAGGGAGCTGGCTGCCCACCATCAGAGCCCAGCCCAGGTAGTGGTGGATACGCCCTTCGTTGGGCGCCAACTCCAACGCTTTGCGCAAGAGCGGAATCGCCTCTGCGGGCCGGTCCTTATAGATCAGGTCTGCCGCTCGCCGGAAAAGATCCTCCACTTCCGGCGGCAGGGGTGCCCCTCTCGAACCGGGCGGAGCGACTTTCTCATGGGATTCCCGGACGCGCGCCTGCGTCGCGGAGAGTGGTGAAAGGCCTCCAGCCCCCAATAGGCATGCGGCGACGATTCCGATGAGCGCGCAAGTCCATCTTCGGCGGATGTGGGGTTTCATCGCATTATATCCTATGCCATCAGATTAGAACTGGCAATCTGAGGGTGAAGAGATAGGCGCGAAAGGACTGATATCGCGAAAAGCCGACAGCTTCACATGAAACGGCGGTCGAAGTGTAGAAGCGAGGGATGCAAAACTGCCAACCCTTTGTTAACATTCTATGGCCTTGAACGTGCTGTTGGCGCTTCCCTTGGCTTTGAGGGCGCGAGATCATAGAGGTCCCAACGCATCAGGTGGAGCAGGCTACGGGGAATTGACCCATGCTTTCGACACGACGTAGGGTGTTTCGCGATGTGCGACATATTCTGGCTCTCATCGCGGTCTGCTGCGCGGCCATTCCTTCAACAGACCTCCCCACTGAAAATCCGCAGCCGGCCCTGGTCAAGGCGCAAGCTCTTGAGGAACAGGGGCTTTTCGAGGAAGCCGCCAAGGAGTATCAGGCCATCCTGAAAAGCACTCCCAACTCCCAGGAAGCCCAGTTGGGACTCGGTCGGTCATTGGCAAATCAGGGGCGTTGTGAACTATCCGCCGATGCGCTACGAGGACTGCTGCAGCGCCAAGCGGAGGCGGAGACAGTGGTGGGCATTTGCTTTTTTCGCTCCCACGAACTTGGCCAAGCCGTAACTTACCTGGAGCGGGCGGTTCGCCTCGCCCCGGCAGCAAAGGCCCCACGAATCTATCTGAGCCGCGCGTATGCCGGCTCGGGCCGCAGTGATCAAGCGATCGCGAATTTGAAAACCTGGCTGGTCCGAAACGGGGATGACGCTGAGGTCCTTTACTGGATTGGAAAGTTCTACGAGGAATCTGCTCAAGCTACTTTCGACAGGATGGCCCAAGCCCATCCGAACTCTTACTTGCTCTACGAGCTCCAAGGCGCGCAGGACCTCGACAAGAAGGAATATCAGAAGGCTGTGGCGGCAATACAACGAGCACTAGCCGTTGCTCCCGACGCCCCGGGACTTCATTATTGGCTCGGCAACGCCTACTGGCACCTGCGAAGCCTGGACAAGGCCCAGACGGAACTGGAAACGGAACTGCGAACGAATCCCTATCATGCCCAGGCTAATTACCTGCTGGGAGACATATTGGTAACACTTCGCGACCCTCAGAAGGCCATCCCTTTCCTGGAAAGAGCAGTCGCCCTCAACCCTGGGATTTGGGACGCTCATCGGGCGTTGGGAAGGGCTTTGGTGATGCAGAACAAACTTGCGGAAGCTATTCGCGAATTTCAGATTGTGGCCGACGCAAATCCCAGGGATGAAACCATCCACGGGCTCCTTTCGAATGCCTATCGCCGCTCCGGAAACATGACCATGGCTATGCAAGAGCAGAAACTGTTCGAAAAGCTCAGCGCCGAGCGCTTGGAACGCGTTCGGAAACCAACCGTCGACGAGGCTACGTCTCCCCCAGCCCAGCCTTGAAAAGACTTCCTTTGTTCCCCCGAACTCGGCACAAGACCACTTCTCCCCGCCTCGAAGGTGTTTCGCTCAGGGTTTCTGCGGTGTGCTGCCCTCTCCCTGAATACGAACCGTGACAATTTCGTGGGGCTTCACTTCAAATCTAACTCCCTTCCCTGAAACCTCAATCTGCCGCTGGTTCTCTTCGAGGGCGTTGCAGAGCCAAGCCGACTGGACTTTGAAGACAGGAGTGCTCAACTCCACCTTGGAGGAGCTGCCGGCGATTTCCAGGAAGCGCAGGATGTAACCGTTGCGATCCTCTGCCTGTTTCCAGGTCACCAGCACGACGCCGGGCTGATTCACGCTGAGGAATTGGCCTTGAATTGCGTTGAGCGGTCCGGGGGAATTGACCGCCTTGTCCTGATACTTGACTTCGTCCGTCTCGAGCGGCGTCAGGGCTTCCCACCCGAGCCGCGTGAGGGCCGCCGGGTCGATGGCGTGGCCACTGGTAATGACATAGCGGAAAGTGAAGTCGCCGCGCTGGCCCGCCACGTAGTTCGTGTCCCAGTAGTTGTTCATCACATAAGAGAAAATCGTGCCCTGGCGTTTGTCGAATTCGGTGGGCCAGGTCCCGCGGGCAATGTCGCCCAGCGTTACCATGGGCGCGTCGACGGGCACGATCGCCGCGGCCACGCCGTTTTGTTGCGCCGCCACCCATTGCTGCACGGTAAACCATTCATGGCCGCCTCCGGGGAGAATGTCCTTGGCGGGATCGATATAACCGTTCTGAATGGCATACCGGAACTCCGCGTGATCCATGGCAAACGGGAATGCGAAGTAAATCCCTTCCTTGGTATAGACCTTGTCCTTTCGCACGTGATTGACGATCTCGATTCGCTTCTGCTCATTGGGCAGTATGATTTCGCTTTCGATTAGAGGCGTATTTGTTCCGGAACTCTCCAGTCGTGCGACACTGGCAAAGGGCAGCTTGATCATCGCGACAAGCTTTCCCTGGCTGGCGCCGTGCGGCGTGAGTTTCGGAACCGTCGTGACGTTGCTGTAATCAATCAGGCGATTCGGTCCCGCGTCGGCGCCTGTGACGTACACGTACTGATTGAAGCGATAAGGGCTGTTTTGGTCGACGAGTTCACGATTCAGCTCCTTGTCGAAGATGCCGCGAATCGAGCCGCTTTGAGCATCCAGTTCGACACGATAATAGCGGTTCTCGAGGGTCGAAATTCCCTGGACGAGGAACTGATATCCCGCGGGATTCGCGGCGCGCAACTGGTAACACTTGTAGCCGACAGCCGGGACGTCCGTGGCCATAAAGCGGATGTGGCGGAGGGTCTTGCCCGTGTGCAGCACCTCGTAGGGAACAACCTGCCGGGTGGCAAGATCCACAATCTCTAATCCGTTGTCGAGGTCCGTCTCGACGAAGTTGCTGCGTTGCCAGTTAAGGGAGTTAAAAACAATGAGGGTGCCGCTGGGATTCGGAATGAAATCCGCCAGGGCGGAAGCATTTCGCTGCAGGATGTGGTTCACCAGGCGGCGGGCATCGGTGACTCGGGCTTCCTTGACGTCCCGCTGCAAAATGCTCGTCTGGCTCTGCGGGTCGGAAATGCCCCGGTCGGCTTCCCAGGTGTGCTCGTCCGACATAAGCAGGTTCTTCCAAAGCTCATCTAGGGCGCCCTGTTCAGGGCGAAGACGCGAATTCACCAACGTGCTGATCGTCGAGAATTTTTCCGCCGAGAGTGACCGGTATTCATTCTCACGGGCCATTGCCGTATAGAGCCCGTCCGAGGCGGCGCCATCCTCCCAGTAGGGGCCGCCATCGCCGCGCAGTACGGGAATCGAGTCGCCCATCTGCTTGGCGATATATTCCATCGCTTCCCCGACGTCGGAAATGTGAATCTTCGGAAAGGCGTAAAGCTTGTTCCACTCCGGGAAGTCGCCCATCTGGTCGGGGTTGAGATCCGTGTTTTCCCACTGTGTTCCGAATACGATGACTCCATCCGACTTGTAATCCGGGCGCGCGTAACTCTGCAGGAAGATAGGCAGGGAATCGCGAATCGCAGGGAGTTTAGGGGGCAGGCCGAACATGATTCGCGATTGATGGTAACTGAGCGACGACCAGGTGAGGATCCTCTGGCCGTCCGGACCTTCCCAATACCAGGGAGATTTCTCATTCAATCGGCCCTGCATCAAGAGAGGGCCACGGTACCCATTGCTGGCGTGGAGGAAGTATTTCAACCCTGCGGCGGCAAGCACCGAGGGGTAAGAGCCCGATTGCGAGGGCACGTCCGATATATTGGCGTAATCAACCCTTGAGCCGAGTTCGCGATTGAAGTGACCGCCGGCGTAGAGCGAACGGATGAGCGTTTCTACCGTGGGCAGACCTGTGAGAAGACTGGCGTACTGCGGCGGAACGACAAGCCGCCCCTGACGGACGAACTGTCGAAATGCCTCCTGGTCCTGCTGGCTGCGGTTGGCGAGGAATTCTTCGACGCTCCAGTACCCATCCAAGCTGAAGCGAAAATCCGGTTGCTTGCGGGCGATGTCCATCGCTTCGTCGATCACTCGACTTTGGACCTCGGCAACTTTGCCCTGATAGTCGGAATAACCGATATCCAGATGCTCATGAGGAACGACGAAGATGTTCCACTTTCTCCCGGGCGCGAGCATCCGCTCGAAGTTGCGCGTCTGCCTGTCCAACTGCACGTTGATCTCGGCCGCTGTCTCCGCAGCGAATTCCGGGACCTCAAAATTGATGCGTTGTTCTCCGAATTCGGCGTCACTCGAAAGCGGCTCCGTGAACTTTTCCTCTCCTATTGCCAGCGTCACGCGCCCGTACTTCACCCGTTCATTGAGCCGCACGTCGACCGCAATGATTTCGGTTAAGCCGCCGTTTGTGGGCTTATAGAAGATGGTCGGCACGGCTTCGACGCCGATTTCCGCCGGTTGGAATTTGCCGGAAGGGTTTTGTTCGAGCTTGAGTGCGTCGTAATGAATCCCGGAGTTGCCGACCACCATGACGGCTCCCTCAGAGTCGTCGCGCGCGTCGGGCTGATCGATGGCCGTCAACACTATTTGATTCTCTCCTTCGTTCAAAAAGACGGCGGGGAAATCGAAGGTGATCATTGCCGTGGAGTAACGCGGGCAGAACACGCTGCCCAGGTCTCCGGCGTCATAATTGAGCTCGGGATGTTGATAGAACCAGCCGTGGTGCCCATTGATGCTCACATCGAGCCGTGGTATGCGCGGGCTGTAAGCGAGCAGCGCGGCCGTGAATGTGTAGACGCCGCGGGGCTGACCGGCAAGGGTGAATTCGATTGTGAAAGGGTGAGCGCGATGGCCGGCCTTTCCGTTGGACGTGCCCGGTTGGAACGCCAACCAGTTTTTCCCGGGTTCGCTCTTGCCGACAACGTAGACGGGATCATCCGCAGGGTTGCTGTAATCCAGCGGGCCTCCTCGCGTGGGGCTGACGCCGGCCGCAAATTCGCGGGATGATTTATCGAACTTGCCGATCTGCCAGAGGGGCGTTGAAGCCAACCCAAAACTCCAACACAGGGTGATAAAGCAGGGAAGTAAAGACAGGCGGGCTTTGGAGAGCATTTGAAGGTCCTCCCATGCGAGCCGAAATTATTCCAAGTCTTTACACAGTCCAAGCAGGGGCGAGGTAAGCCGGGGCGGAGGATCTCCCACAAGCGGAGTATTGAGCCGATCAAGAAAAACGCCGCCTGCCGGAAAGGCAGGCGGCGTTTCGATGCCTACGGGTTTTGGCCTCAAGTGTCAGAAGAGTATTTTGAGACCTAGTTGTATCTCGCGCGACGATGATTGTTCAAAACAGTTCGCCGTACCAAAGGCTGAGCTATCCAGGGTCGTATTGATACAGCCCATGGCGTGCTGGTTAAGCATGTTAAAGACCTCGGCCCGGAATTGCAGGGTCGGTCTTTCACCATGCAGGGCGAAGTTCTTGAGGAGGGCCGGGTTGAAGTACCCCCACCCGGGCCCATGCTCGAGATTGCGGCCCGCCGTGCCGAAGGTGTAGGGATCGGGCGGGGCGTAATTGGCCGGATTGACCCAGCCAAGGCGCCGGTCATTGGGGTCCAGTGCTTGTCTTGGTTGCCCACCAACCCAGTTGGGCCGCTGGGCTCCGGCGCGTGGCCCGATGTTGGCAGTATCCACTGACCAATTGACACCCAGGGGACGGCCGGTGTTGTAGTGAACGATGCCCGACAGTTCCCATCCGCCCAGGATGCCGTCAATAACACGGTTGGGTTGCGACAAATATTTGCGTCCCTTCCCAAACGGCAATTGGTAGAAGTAACTAAAGGCCCAGACGTGCCGGAAGTCGAATTGCCCATTGCCCTTATCTGCTGCCCAATTAAAGGGGTTCTGTGGCGACGCGCTACTCGAGAAGCTGGAATTGCCGATGTCGAGTTCATGGCCCCAAGCGTACGAACTGAGGAATTGCAGCCCATTGGAGAACCGCTTCTCCACCTTGATCTGCATGGAGTTATAGGAGGAACTGGCCTGGTTGGCCATCAGGCTCATAGCGCCATAAGAGTCGCCGTAAATTCGATGCTTGTCCGTCCCGATTATACCCGGACCGGGAAGCGCCGTATTGAGATTGGTGAACAGCGATCCCTTGACGTTCCGGGAGCCGACGTAGTCAACCTCCAACAACAGAGTGTTGGTCAGCATGCGCTGGACGCCCATATTCCATTGTTGAGCGTAGGACGTCCGGTCCTTGCGCCCCAGAACGTGCTGTGAACTCGCTACGGAATCGGGGCCGGGGAGAACGTCCGGCGTGAAGAAGTTGGTGATCGGCACAGAACCTACTTTTTGGTTCGTGCCCAGACCAGAATCGTCCGTGGTTGGACCCGTTACGGGAGTGTTTACGCCCGAGAGGGTTTGAGAGACGGCATAAGGCCAGTTCCCGCGCTCTCCCTGGTCCTCCCACATGTAGTTGGCCACGTAAAATATCCCGTAACCGCCCCGGAAGGTGGTGTTGGGGGTAATTTGGTACGCCAAGCCGACCCGAGGAGCAAAATTGTTGAAGTCTGGGTCACGGATGGAACGGCGCACGTTGGGGCCCTGCTGGGTGATCTGGTTGAAGCCAGCCCAGAGGTAGGCTCCATTGGGAGGAGTCGTCGGATCGAATCCCGCAATCCGGTCCCAGCGTTCCACCGGCCACTGGTTGTACTCATAACGGAGGCCAAGGTTCACGGTGAGTTTCCGCGTGAGCTTGATGTCATCCTGCAAGTAAGGTTGGAGCCTTATCTGTCGCGCATAGAATTGGGTCTCACCCAAGTTCCGTGCTCCCGCGGAGGGCAAACCGAGCAGCATGGAAGCCAGCACTTGCCCGCTTTTTCCGACGTTCTGCGGGTCGGCAGTGGGACTGTTGTCGAAGTAGAACAGGGACGTGAAGTTGCCATCGTCCAAGCTCCGGAAGTCCAGGAATTCCATTCCCGCCTTGATGGAGTGCCGCCCCTTGATCTTGGAGAGGCTTCCCATCACCTGGTACTCGTTTTCCACAAACGGGAAGGCCTCCTGATACGGCATCGAATAGGTTCCCGTGTTGTCCTGGAGCTGAGGGAACAGAGGGGTTCGCGTACTCTTGACAGGCGTTCCGGAAATGGGATGAGCACCCAGGAAGGATTCCCATCCCGGGGCCGGATTGGTCGCCCAGGTTTGAATGTTGGTACGGTTGTAGGCAATCTTCCAGTCGATCACGGTGGTGGGGTTGGGCACATAGGTCCAGCTCGCTACCCCGTTCCGGAAGTTGTTGATGAGCGGCGAGTACAAACCGGGCACGGCCTGCACGGAATTTTGTGTTGCATCCGCCAAAGAAAACCTCGCAAAGAAAGACAGGTTTTCACGGATCTTGTAATCCGCTCGGGCGTGCCACTGGTAGCTATCCTGAGGGAAGGGGGCAGGGTTAACGTATGTCACGTAAGGCGCCCCCACGGGTGCGGTAATCTTCGGGAAGAACACGCCCATGTAGGCGGTTACCCAGGGATCGAGGCGGTCCGGGCAGATGACGTTCAATTGCCCATTGCAACTGAACTGCTGGCGGCTGTAGATCGGGTTGCCGCTACCGTCAGTCCCGGTCTGGACGGTCGTAGTTGGGTCATAGATCGGTGCCTGGCCTGTGAAATCTCCACCCAACATGGCCGCCGTCGGAAGTCGGCCGGTCGTCGAACTGCCCTGACGGAATTTGGTCGCTTCGTAATCGAAGAACCAGAAAGCCTTGTCACGACCATTGTAGACCTTGGGAATAATGAACGGGCCGCCCGCCATGGCTCCATAGTTGTTGCGTTTGTATTGCGGCACGGGAAGGCCGTTGAAATTCCGGAACCAATCGTTGGCATCCAGGTGGTTGTTGCGGAGGAACTCAAAAACCGACCCATGTATATCATTGGTTCCCGACTTGGTGGCCACGTTGATGTTGGCCCCCGCAGCCTGGCCGTATTCAGCCGAGGTGATGTTGGTCTGGATTTTGAACTCCTGAATGGCGTCGATCGAGGGCTGAATGCCGTAGGTTTTGAACATCTCCTCGTTGTTGTAGGCGCCATCCAGCGTGAAATTGTTCTGTTCGGCGCGGTTGCCGCTCACGCTGTAGTTAGAGCCGCCGGCGATCTGGTATATAGCTCCCCCGGAACTGACCGAGCCGGGAACCAGCGAAATCAGTTCCGTGAAATTGCGGCCGTTGAGGGGCAGCGTCACCACGCTGGTGTTGTTTACAACTGTGCCCACTGTGGCGCTTGCCGTCTGGAGGAGGGGTGCCGCAGCGGTCACTTCAACCGTCTGCGTCACCGTCCCCACTTGCAGCACGATGTTGACTGTGCTGATTACGGCAACCTGCACCTGGGTGCTGGTGACTTCCGCGGCTTGAAATCCCGTATGCTCGGCCCTGATGGTGTACATGCCGGGCAGCAAGGACTCAACGCGGTAGTTTCCCAGGGAGTCGCTCTCCACTTTCCGTGAGAGCGCGGTTTGATTGTTCGTGACTGTGATGGACACGCCTGGGACAGCGGCTTGGGAAGGGTCAGTTACAGTTCCGATGATGGTTCCAAATGACGTTTGCGCATGGAGTGGCTTCACGGCCGAAACTACCGCGATGACCGCCAAAAGCGCCACCCCCCAAATCAGGAAACGCGCAAGACCACGTAGATTCATGCGTCCCTCCAAGAGTGGTTAGCGATACTTGTTCGTTCATTCCGCCTTGTGTGGCAGCACAGAATGAGCGAACCCTGTGTTTGCTTCCAACCTGTAACCGCCCGACGCTAGGAATTACCAAAAAGCAAAGTAGTCAGTGGTTTTATGAGTCTTAGGCCCTTTGCCGCGGACAATCAGCTTCAAGCCAAATGTGGGACCTTGCCGTCCCAGCCTATTTTGCCTGGTTACTAGTGCTTATAACCTTCCAACATCTCGCACTTCTAAGCGAGGGAATCTCTACCTGGACCGATGCAGGGTAATCTTTCTTGGGCGGCATGTCAAGCAGGAAAAATGTACGTCTTTAATTACTTTATTGGACAAATGAAAGATATTCAATTTAGCCACGGGACCATCCCGACTAAGCCCACGGATGCCTGAAAGGGGCAAGGGAAATACCAGCAACCTAAGGAAAATCTTGAACTTGCGGGGTTCTACACACACCGACGCCGATGACACATTCCGCCCCTTTGCCTTCTTCATCAGTAGTTTCTCGATGTAACGCCTATAGCCTTTCACAATTCCACTTCGAACTATTGCCCAAAAAGTACTACCGCGAGGAACTGGCCTTGGTGGCTTCAGGGCTTCTTGTCTCCGCCGGGAGCAAGGCCCAACTCCGTGGCTTTCCGAAATTCGCTTGCGGCGCGTTCTCGGTCACCCTTCTTCAGTAGTAGGAGGCCAAGATTCCGGTGCGCCTGAGCCATGTCGGCATCGACGGCGAGAGCCTTTTCCATCTGGTCAATAGCGGCGTCCAGATTGCCTTCAGAGGCTAGCACTCCCCCCGCATTGTTATAAGCCGCGGCATTAAGAGGCTGCAAAGCGATGGCTTTCTCGAATTGGGCCTTGGCGGCATCCGTATTTCCCAGCTTTGCCAAGGCAAGGCCCAGATGATTGTGCGCTTCGGCGGACTGGGGATCAATCCGAACTGCTTCCGCAAACGCCTGGGCTGCGTCTTCGGTCTTGCCCCCGGCAATCGCCTGAAGCCCTCTGCCGAGCGCCGCGGCAACCTGTGTGGACGTCATCTCTCTTGTCTCCGCGGACTTCTGGATTTGGGCTAGCGAGGTGAATTGCTCCGCGGCGCCTTGAGAGTCGCCCTTCCGCAAGAGCAGGCGCGCCAGGTTGTAACGCGCCGTCGTGTCGTTGGGATCATAACGCACTGCAGCCTGCTGCTCTCGGATGGCCCCGTCCAGGTCGCCGCTTCGGTCCAGCGCCACGCCGAGCCGGGCATGAAAGCGGGCACTGTCGGGTTCGAGTTCCACGGCTTTTTGAAGTTCCGGAAGCGCCGCGGCGGTATCCGCGCGAAGCAGGCAGACGACTCCGAGGTTGTAGTGCGCGTCGGCATTGCGCCCATCCAACTTCAAGGCTTGCTGGAAGTCCACAAAAGCCTTGTCCACATTCCCCTGTTCCGCATCCATGACGCCGAGATTGTTATAAGCTTCGGCGAAATCCGGCCGTAAGGCAACGGCCCGCTCATACTCTTGCCGGGCCTCCTGGAATTGCTTGTTCTTCAGATAGGCGCGACCCAGGGTGTAATGCGCGATCGCGTTCCCAGGGGAGCTGGCGATCATGCCTCGAAGTTCAGTGACGGCTTCCGGAATCCTTCCCGCATCGACCAGCGCCGTGCCCAGTTGATTGCCAGCCTCAGTGTAATCCGGCTTCAGCCGCAGCGCCTCGCGGAGCTCGACTAGCGCGGGGACATACTCCTTTCGGTTAAGCAGGGCGAGGCCGAGATTAAAGTGAGCTTCAGGATACTCGGGCCGCAGTTTGAGCGCCTGGCGAAACTCGCCAAGAGCTTCGTCGGTTTTGCCCAGAGCGACGAGCGAAACGCCCAGGTCGTTCCGGGCTTCGGGATAATCAGGCCGGAGCTCAAGGGCCTTGCGGAATTCCAAGGAAGCGGCCGGAACGTTGCCATTCCCCGATAACGCCAGACCCACGCGATAGTGCGCGACAGGGGAAGAAGGATCCATCTGCACGGCAGCGCGAAGCGCCTGGAGCGCTCCCTTGACATCGCCGGTTCTCAACAGGGCCAGACCCAGGTTGGCCCTCGCCCCGGAATTTCCCGGGGCCAGCCGTACCGCTTCCGAGAATTCGCGCACGGCCCTTTTCAAATCTCCTGACCCAGTCAAGGCGATTCCCAACTTTTCATGAAGGGAAGGGAAGGCCGGATTGAGAACGATGGCTCGTTGGTATTCGGCAATAGCTTGATCGAAATTGCGGGAGGCGAGCCAGCGGTCACCCAGGCGCTCATGCTCGACGATTCGCGCTTGCTCTGCCGGGTCAACCAGAATTCCCTGAGGCAGTTGCTGCCCCGCCCAGGCAAGCGCGGGAAACAGCAAGAGGAGTCCCATGACGCAGCCACTCGGGGGCGTTAAGGCAATCCTTGCAGGAGTTGTTCGGCGAACGGCTACGACGCGCACGCAGCTATTTTTGCGCAGACATTCAGCACTTGCAACGAAAAGTGCCGTTCCAACTTAATGTGGTTGTGTATCCGCTTCCGTACTGCATAGCATCGGCTCGCCATGGGCTTACGCGGATTAGGCGCAAAAAGTTGGGACGGCACTAGCTGCTGCATCTTTTGCTTTGGTCCCATCAAAAAGTAAACAGAGCCGTCGTCCATCGAGGATTGCCGCGGCAGGGTGGAATGGCGTCCTCTTTCTTAGGTCTCAATTACTCTTTGCGGTTAGGTGAGGCGAGCTTTTCAAAAAGGGCCTGTTCTTTCCTGGCGAGGTCCTGGCGGTTGGTTTTGTTATAGAGGTCCGCGAGAAGGCGATGCGTCAAAGGGTCGTCGGGATTCTCCTGGGCGGCAGTCTTCAAGAAGGACTCGCCCTTCGCAAAATCCCCGCGCACCAACCAGATGTGTCCCAGATCCCGGTTGGCCTCAGGCAGATTCCGGTTGAGCCTGGCCGCCAATTCAATGTATTTGGCGCCGCGCTCAACGTCACCTTTGACAAGCCAATACTGGCCGAGTCGCAGGTTCGCCACGTCACTGAGTGGGGTGACGCGAAGTTCCATCGCGTATTCCTTTCGCGCCTTCTCCAGTTCATGTCCCTGCCAGTAGATATCCCCAATCGCCCGGTGGATATCCTGCAACTGAGGTTGCCGTGAAAGCGCCACGCGGAATTCGGCGATGGCCTCCGGATCGCGGTTCCTCCAAATCAGGTTTTCAGCGATGAGTTGATGGACTCGGCCCGAATCGGGGGCGGCTTTCTCAAGTCGCAGGTAATACCGTTCGGCCAGTTCCCGGTATAGCCTCACAAGGAGGTAACTCGCCTCAAGGCCGACCGGAGAGTCTGCTGGAACCTTCTGCAGCTTTTCGATGGCCTCATCTTTCCGGTCCAAGGCGGCCAGTGTCGACCCGAGCCAGAAGTTGCCTTCGGGCAATCCGGGCTTGATTTGCAGCGATTGTTCAAGGGGGGCGATGGCCTTTTGAAATTGCCCCAAACGGTAAAGGCACATGCCCAGGAACAAGGCCGAAGGCCACAGCTTTTGATCCAGCTTGAGGGCGTGTTGCAGTGGGGGCACGGCATCTTGATAGCGATTCCGAAGGTAATTGACCAGGCCCAGTCGCTGGTTAACCTCGGCATCGTCGGGGTGTTCTTTCAGATAGTGAACATAGCATTCCGCGGCGCGAGGCAGATCCCGAGCACTCTCAGCCTGCTTGGCTTGGGTCAGCCAATCTTCGGCTGGCGTACCCGCGGCCTGTAGGGATCTCCCCGCGAAGAGTTCTCCTGTAAGGCAACAGATTGCGGCGAGTGCAAAAAGCGGAAGAGTTGATCGATTTATACTTCGGGCCATGAGTCTAAAGCCAAATTGGACTGACACGTAATCACGTAACACGGCGCGCCGTGGCATGTCAAACGGCCCATTAAGGTTTCGGGAACAACGCCGGCTCGCCATAGGGATTCTCGGCCGCAAGCTTTCCATCCCGATATACGCGAAACTTCTCGGGGACCATCACCACATCATAGATATGACCTCGAAAGTGATACCCCACCATCTTCGCCTCGCCCAATTCCTGGTGATAAGCGGGTGAAATCTCAAGCGAACCGTCCATGCGGGGCCGAAGACCGAACGTCCCGAATAACACCGCCTGCACGCCGCTCCCCGAGGCAATTTCGAGTGGCATGTCTTCGTCGTCTGTGTCGATAATCTCGTCCGCGAAGGCGTCCTGCGGGATGTAGGGATATCGCTCCGTCCAGCGCGTGCAACGGGAAAGAATATTCCACGCGAGTTCGCTGTAACCCAGACGATAAAGCGATTCCGCGATGCGCAAGGGCATGCCTGTGTACTGGCCCCCGCCGCCCCAGTCCTCATCCATCAAATCCCAATGGGTCTCGTCCTGCCTTGCCACGGAGTACATTCCATACGGCCCGAGGAATTCTCCTTCCTTCAGGCGCGAGACCATCCGCTGCTGCTGGGCCGGGGAAAGGAGCGATGTCCCCAGCAGGTCGTAGAGGTGATAGCTCCAGACCAGGTGCTTGCTTCCGTCGGGGAAGAGATTTTCGAACCATCCGGCTTGTTCATTCCAGAGTTTCCCATTAAGGGATTCTTTGAGCTTCGCAGCCCATTGTTCAAATTCCGCCGCTTCTGGGTCCTGGCGATCACGCCCCCATTCCGCAATCTGACGAAAGTATTCCGCGGCCAGGCCGTTGGTTGCCGCCACAACGTGTTCGTAGCCGTCCGTGCGAATCTCGAGCACGTTGTTGGAGCTACTGCCAAAATCCAGCAGTCCGTCGGGGCGGCCGCGCTGCTTCACCAGTTCGCGCCCCATGCGTTTCATCCACTCGTAGACCGTGGCGCCGTTCTCGACGTGATCGAGAAAAGCAGGGTCGCCGGTCTGGATGAGGTATTCCTGTAGAACGCGCATCTTGGCGAAGGGATCCTGCGCATAGGCGAACTCTCCCGGCTTGCCATTCCAGGGGATGTAAGTGCACTTCAGCAGGCCATAACGGATGAACGTGAGAAAAGTCTGGCGCAGTCCTTCGGGGTCGAGCATCGACAGGAGCTTGGAGGCGTAGGAAGTATCCCAGGCGATCGTGAAGATCCAGGTCCCCACGGAATAAAACGGCCGGGTGATGAAGTTCTCACGTTCCCAGCGTGAATCGAGGACACTCAACATGCAGCGGTAATAGAGATCATCAAGTTGCTTGTCCGCGGTAGAAATGCGCGGCAACTTTTCCGAGGCCCAGCGCAGCCGCTCGCGAATCGCGCGGTCGGCGCCTGTCATCCGCTCTGCGAGGTCGGGTGCGTAAAGGGGCGGGGACGGAGAATCCGCAGCCTGAAAAACCAGCGCGAAGCGCGCGGTCGCCGTTTCCCCGGCGGGAATTTGCCAGTTCCAACCATCGGCGCTTTGTGTCGGGAGGTCGCTGACGGCCGTGATGCGGAATAGCTTGCCGGCCAGGGTAAACGCGTCGGGCGTGGTCGCAGGGATCGCGGGTTGGAGCTTCTGATTAGACCCCAGCAAGGCATACTCCGCGATCTTCTGCACCGGAATCACCGTAAGGACAAGTGGCGTGGATTGGCGGTTCCGGATCCTCACCTGCAAATAGACTTCGTCCTTTTCTGCCGACACACTCGCGCGGGTCTCGATGCCGAACGAAATCCATTGGCCATTGATCAGCTTGTGGAAGGTTCCAGTGCGGGAATAAAGATTGGGCTGCCAGCGCGCGTCCTGGAGCAACATGACAAAGGGGGTGTTGGGAAAGAAATTGAAACCGAGCGGCGTGACCCCCTTGCCAGTATTCACCAGTTGTTCGTGCGCGTCTCCGGTGGCGTCCTCAACAAGCACCTTGTTCTGTTCGTCCCGGAAAGCGAGTTGGAAGTGATAGTCGCGGAGAGAAATGGGCGGAAATTCGGGCGTCTGAAGACCGGTGACGGTCCAGTCGCGGACTGAAATGGATCCTCGGCCATTGAACAGCCGCAGGCGACGTCCACTGAAGATTATTCGTGTGCGCGGCATCGCCAGGGATTCCGGAGTCAGCGTTCCTTCGATTCGGGGAGCATCCTGGGAGCCCGCCGGGGCCTGCGCAAAGCCCGCCTGGGCACTGAGACACACCAGGAGAGTCAGGTAGAGACGGAGAAATCCTTTTGTGTCCATGAGCTGTTTCCTTGAGAGCGATATGAGACGAGGATGAAACGCTGTGGCCGCGCCGGCGACTCAGTTTCCTCCGCTTGGGCCGGGAACCTTCCACTGCCCCTGCACTCGATATGCGTCGATGGAACGCTTGGCGGCCTTGATACGGACTTCGCCGCCCGAGGTCTGCGGTGCTGTGCCGAGGTCCTCCTCGATAAGATTTGTGGCGTTGGCCCGCTGGACCTCAAAGGGAAACTTCAGGGTCACCTCGCTATCGCGACCCGTGATTTCGTAACCTCGCACAATGAGCCCTTGCTTGTTATCAGCGATCTTAATATCGCTCACGATGTAGTTAGGCTGCGAAACCGTGCACAAGCTCACCGACGCGGGAATCGAGGGGGCGGGTCCGTTGGCTGGAACCACCGCGGCGGGGAAGGGACCATTCACTTCATTGCCGAACCTTACGTTGTTCCGCCAGTCGCCGGCAAAGGAAGTCAAGGAGAAGTGATAAGAGTGGTCACCTTTCTGCAAATACCAGTTTCCCAGGCCATGCACGCTTCTCCGCGAAGCCAATAGAATCGGTTGCAGGAGGGTAAGCCGGTCGTTTTTTTCCTCCGAGTCGAGATAATCCCAGACCGCGACCGAGGAAGAGACCATGATGCAAGTCTTGCCGTCGCTCACGGATATCCAGTCCTGCACCTCACGCGGATGCAGTTCGCGGGCGGGCCGGCTGTACCATCCCTGGAAGGGAATTCCCGCAATTTCGTCTTTGTTGACTTCCAGAACGCCGTAGGGGACTTCGTAGGCCACATGTCCCCCGGGGATATCAGCAGGAAAGGCCATGCGAAATTCCTTATTCTTCTCTCCCGACCAGTGGAGAATCTGCGCATCGAAATCCAGCCGCTTGGTGTGCTGGTAGGCGTACACCTCGAGCGCGATCGTGGCCTGTTTGAAGGGCTGTTCCATCTTCCATCCCGTGCTCACCGGACCCGACTCAATGAGCCGCCAGGAGGGCTGGTACTGGCTGGCCTTTTCAATCTTCTTCCACGATGGATGCTGGAAATCGCCTTCTTCGTGCGCGTCCCAGCCGACGGAGTCGAGCATGAAAACTTCGCCGGCAAGGAATGAATCCGGTTTGAGCAGTTCCTTGCCCAGTTGCTTGTCATAGATGCTCTTGAGGCCTCCGGGCACAAATTCCAGGCGATAGAAGTCGTTTTCGAAGACCTTCGTCTTGAATTGTTCCGGCGCGGGCGCTGCGGTGGCTCGAGGTTTGTATTCGACCGCGAACGTCGCGTAGCCCACGGCAGGAATTCCGGAAGTCTCGAGAAGGTAGCGAGTCGTCCCACCGGCGGCCTGGGGCACATGCTGGGCGGTAAGCACTTTTCCGTTGGCATCCTTCACCACGGCATCCTGGTTCACGGGAGTGGGAATCTCCACCCACGCGGGTCCGCTCCGTTCCCAGGAGAGCGGATTGAGGATGACCAGCTTGGGCTTTCCCGGACTGACGGGCGTGGCGTGGTCAGCAATCCATTCGACGGAACTGTTCAGCAGGGCGCGCCCCAGGATCTGCGCTTCTTTTTCTTTGGATTCAAACACGGCGTCGGTAAGATCGCCGTTGAATCCGCCGAAGCCATGATCGGGATAGATTTGCGCCATCCAGGCCTGATCGAAGCTTTCCGTCGGATAGCGCTCCGCGCCGTGGGAGAGCAGGTTGCGCAGTGTCCAGAACTCCTCGGCGGCAACCAGATTCCAACCGGCTTC